>NZ_QPQX01000012.1:0-91203 GCF_005234805.1 Enterococcus sp. ARL09-542 | reverse complement strand
CGGCGCACAGAACGCGCCGCATATCGGACTAAGTTTTATTCAAATTTGTCTTCACCAACACGATTTGACGAAGAGCCTTAAAATCGAGCTATACTGTTGCTTATTTTAAAGTACATCATTCTACTTGCAATGAAGCCAAAACGACAAACGTATTGAATCGTAAATTCTTAAGAGACAACCCATTAGAAGCGATCGTAACAGACTTGACTTATGTACGAGTCGGGAAAAAATGGAATTATGTCTGTTTCATTTTGGATCTGTTCAATCGAGAAATTCTCGGCTATTCTTGTGGAGAACATAAAGATGCCGTTCTAGTAAAAAAAGCATTTAGCCGTATCAAACAACCTCTGACAGAGGTTGAGATTTTTCATACTGATCGTGGAAAAGAGTTTGATAACCAGCTATTGATGAATTATTAACAACTTTTGACATCAATCGATCATTGAGTCATAAAGGCTGTCCTTTTGATAATGCCGTAGCTGAATCAACTTATAAGTCGTTGAAAGTAGAATTTGTCTATCAATACACATTTGAAACCTTACAACAATTGGATTTGGAGTTATTTGACTATGTCAATTGGTGGAACCACCTTCGGTTGCACGGTACACTTGGCTACGAGACACCGGTTGGTTACCGTAACCAGAGATTGGCGCAGTGAATCCTTGATAATGAGCTCGGATGTGCTAACGCTAGCGAGGCAGTCTAACTTTAACTGTTAGCTCCTGCCGAAGATCGTCACATCCGAGGAGGCTCATTGTCAAGGACAATCGGAATAGCATACGGAAAGAAGTTCTGCACCTTATAAAATTTGTCAAAAAAACTGTTGCCATTCCAAAAATGATTACGCAGGAGGAATTGTTGGGAAAGTAATATTCTCTACTTGTTATATCGATTTATTCGCTGTAAAAAAGAAATATAGAAATAAAGGTATTGGAAGAGAATTATTTAATACAGTTGAAAATTATTGTCGAATAAATAGCGTTAAATATATTTATCTAACAACTCAAGATTATCAGGCTTTGGAATTTTATTTACATTTTGGATGTAAGGTATTTGGAGAATTACCTGATGTTCCTTTTAAGAATACAACAAAATTTTTTTGATTAAGATAATCCAGTACTATATATGAGCTATAACATTAACTTGTTACCTTTAAAAATTAGTTGAAAGCAGAAATATCATTAAGCGTAATAATAGTTGAAGCTAGTTAAGTAGGGAAATAACTAGTTTCAACTATTTTTTAAACGTGTATTGTTTATTTAAATCTTATGTTTTTTAACTGATCTTTATTAAGCTTTCTAAATTTAGAAGGGCAGTAACCTAGAGTTTTGGAAAAAGTTTTAGAAAATAAAAATTCATCTTTGTATCCAACTTTTTGAGCTATTTCTTTAATTGTATTATCGGAATCAATTAGTAGATCTACAGCGATTCTAATTCTATGATTGGTTATTATTTTTTTAGGACTAGAGTTAAATTTAGATATACATAGTTTATATAGCTGACTGTAACTTATGTTAAAATATTGAGCTATTTTTTTAGGAGAAATATCGTTCATATAATGGTTATTAATATAGTCAATAATGTTAACTTGAGTTGGTTTATTTGTGATTAAAGAAGGTGCCAAAAAAGTTTTTTTAATATGATATAAAAAATCATATATACTTGCTATATTTCTTAATTCTTTTAAAGTTTCCGGTTCATCAATTAGTTCTCTATTTTCACATACTATTTTCAATAGTGTGTTTTTTATTTTTTTATTCATATTCTTAGTCAAGCTAACTGTATGAGTATTTAGTAAAGTTGTTTCTTTCAAAAATTCAGAAGTCTTATCACCTTGTATACCTAACCAAATCAGTGTCCAAGGTTTCTTTTTATCTGTATAATACTTCACTTTTTGACCTTGAAAAAAAAAGAAAATATCGTGTTCTTTAAGTTCAAAATGTTGAGCTTCTACTTCTAAGAATCCCTTACCAGATAAAACATAATGAAATATCCATTTTTGTTGAACTATATAATTACGAATAGAAGAATTGGGATGATAAGATTCATATCCGCATTGGGAAAGGGAAATTGGAGCAGAAACTGACTTATTATGATACCAAAAATCCTCCATTATTATCCTCCTTTATAGAACTAACTATGAAGAAAATACCATGTTTTAAGTATAGATTATCATGTTTAAATGGTCAATAATAATTATATACTATAACTGGATAGCGCTTTCTAATTATTTTCTTTTTGAAGGAGTGAATGTGATGATTGATAAAATAATGAATACAATTCAGAATAAAGTTTTACCTATAGCTACTAAGATTGGGAATCAACGATTTTTAGTAGCTTTAAGAGATTCATTTATAGGGACAATGCCTATAGTAATGACAGGTTCAATTGCGTTGTTAATCAATGCTTTTTTGGTTGATATTCCTGATCAGTTTAATTTACAAAAGATTACGTCGTTCTTCCAATGGTGGGTGGATATTAATAACTTGGTTTTTAAAGGTAGCATTTCGATAGTAGCTTTGCTTTTTATTTATTGTTTAGGAGTAAATATTGCCAAAATATATAAAACAGATACTTTGTCTTCAGGACTAGTCGCACTGTCTTCATTTATTATTTCCATAGGTAATTCTATGACTTCAACTTACAATTTATCGAATAATAATAATATTGACTTAACAACACTATTTACTGGTGTTGAGGGAATAACAGTTACAGGTAACAGTTTAAATGTGACTATATCAGGATTGTTGCCTGGTACACAAATTAATTCAAATGGTTATTTTACTGCAATAATCATAGGTTTTTTATCTTCAATTATTTTTTGTAAACTCATGAATAAAAATTGGACAATTAAATTACCTGATACAGTTCCTCCAGCTATTGCTAAACCATTTTTATCAATAATTCCAGCTCTAGTTTCATTGTATATAGTAGCTATTTTTACTTTTTCATTCACTAAAATTACGGATTTATTAATTATAGATTGGATATACAAAGTATTACAAACACCGATGTTAGGCTTATCTCAAAGTTTTCTTGCAGTGGTATTAGTGGCAGTCTTAACACATTTTTTCTGGTTTTTCGGTATTCATGGTGGAAATGTTATGGCGCCTATTATGGAAGGTGTATTTGGAGTGGCTCTATTAGCTAATTTAGAAGCTTATCAAAACAATGAAACTATTCCTTATGTTTGGACAAGCGTATCATACGGATCGTTTGTCTGGTATGCAACTTTAGGTTTATTAATTGCGATTTTTTGGGTATCAAAAAATAGTCATTATAAAGAAGTTGCAAAACTTGGAATTATGCCTGTTTTGTTTAATATTGGTGAACCAGTAATGTATGGATTACCTACTGTATTAAATCCTATTTTATTTATTCCATTTTTGTTATGTCCTGCTGTAATGTCTAGTGTGGCTTATTTAGTAACAGATTTTAGGGTGGGTTTCTCCAGTAACACAAAATGTAACTTGGGTAATACCACCGGTCTTATATGGATTCTTTTCGATAGGATTTGATTGGAGATCAATTATTTTATAAATTATTAATTTATTTTTAACCATGATAATTTATTTGCCATTTGTTAGAATGGCAAATAAGAAAATTGGATAATTTTTAAGTAAGTCGTAGTTAGTGTGTATTAGAAGTATGATAAGCCTCATTTTTGATATATTAAGGAAGTAGAAGACATGCAAACGTTTGAGATAAAAGAAGAATTTTTGGTAGATGGAAAACCAACTAAATTGATTAGTGGCGCAATCCATTATTTTCGCATGACGTCGGCGCAATGGGAAGATAGTTTATACAATTTGAAAGCACTGGGTGCGAATACCGTAGAGACTTATATTCCTTGGAATCTGCATGAGCCAGTGGAAGGCATCTATGACTTTGAGGGGATGAAAGACATCGTCGCTTTTGTGTCATTGGCGCAAGAACTTGGCTTGATGGTCATTTTGCGGCCATCTGTCTATATTTGTGCGGAATGGGAATTCGGAGGGCTACCTGCTTGGTTGCTGAAAGAGCACGTGCGATTGCGTTCAACTGATCCACGATTTATGGCAAAAGTCCGTTCTTATTTCAGTGTGCTTTTACCAAAATTAGTTCCTTTGCAAGTGACACATGGCGGACCAGTCATCATGATGCAAGTCGAAAATGAATATGGTTCTTATGGTATGGAGAAAGAGTACTTGCGGCAAACGAAACAGTTGATGGAAGAATTCAGTATTGATGTTCCGTTATTTACGTCAGATGGTGCTTGGGAAGAAGTGCTGGATGCGGGCACACTGATTGAAGAGGATGTTTTCGTAACAGGAAATTTCGGGAGTCATTCCAAAGAGAACGCTGCAGTGATGAAGGCATTTATGGCAAAACACGACAAAAAGTGGCCGATTATGTGCATGGAATACTGGGACGGTTGGTTCAATCGTTGGGGAGAACCGATTATCAAGCGTGATGGCCAAGATTTAGCTAATGAAGTCAAGGATATGCTAGACTTGGGTTCATTGAATCTCTATATGTTCCATGGCGGAACCAACTTTGGTTTTTATAATGGTTGTTCTGCTCGTGGTGTGTTGGATTTGCCACAAGTGACTAGCTATGACTACGATGCGTTATTGACGGAAGCTGGCGAGCCGACTGAGAAATACTTCCATGTACAAAGAGCCATTAAAGAAGTATGTCCTGAAGTGTGGCAAGCCGAGCCCCGCAGGAAAACATTTGGTTCTTTAGGAACATTCCCTGTGCAAAACAGCGTCTCACTATTTGCGGTAAAAGACCAGATGATGACGGCCCAAGAAACGATGTATCCAATAACGATGGAAGAAGCAGGACCTGGTTATGGGTATATGCTTTATTCAGTAAACTTAAAAAATTATCATCACGAAAATAAGCTCAAAGTTGTGGAGGCCAGTGACCGATTGCATCTTTTTGCAGACGGTAGCCTGCAGACAATTCAATATCAAGAAAACCTTGGGGAAGAAGTGATGATCAAGGGTACGCCAGAGAAAGAATGGATTGAACTAGATGTTTTAGTAGAGAACTTAGGCCGAGTGAACTATGGCTTTAAATTGAATGGGCCGACACAAGTGAAAGGCATTCGTGGGGGAATCATGCAAGACATCCATTTTCATCAAGGCTATCGGCAATATGCATTGACATTGTCAGCAGATCAACTCAAAAAAATCGATTATACTGCCGGTAAAAATCCGGCCCAACCTTCTTTTTATCAAGCTGAATTCACATTGACTGTCCTCGCGGATACATTTATCGATTGCCGCAGCTATGGCAAAGGGGTGGTCATCGTCAACGGTATCAACTTAGGTCGTTACTGACAAAGAGGACCGATTCATTCCTTGTATTGTCCGAAAGAGTTTTTGAAGAAAGGCACAAATGAGATCGTGATTTTTGAAACGGAAGGGATAGAAATTAATGAGCTCATCTTTTGTGGACAACCGATAGTCAAGAAACTTTTGACTAATGATTTTTCTGAAATAGGTTCAAATATCCATAACCATATAGACAGCTAGGTTAAATTTATTGCAGCAAACCAATCATTGTATGTGTCGCGATTTTTCCAAATCTCAATACTTATTCTAACGCATCACAAATATTTATCTCAACAAGTCTCGAATGATTTTTACTTTTCATTTATGGTTCAAGCAGTGAATAATTTACACTTTCTTTTGAGATTGACTTATATTCGCGATAAACATCCTAAATGATAGTAGATAATTTAAGCATTTGATCGTTGATAAAAGGTATAATTATAGATTCATCACAGATACATTGCTTTTTTCGAAGAAACTATAAAAAATGAGAGTCTAGGTTATTTGAGAATATCAATTGAGCAAGTACAAATAACTCCAAATTTAGTAATATTCCTAATTGATTATTGGTGAGTAATTAAAAAGGAATACTCAAGCTACATGTATAGCATAGAAAATCAGCATTCAATCAGACAATTAGGATTGAATGCTGACTTTTTTGTTATATTGATATTTTTAATTATCTTCTTTATTTTCTTCTAGTTTTTCGAAAAATAGGTATTCTCTGATTGTTGTATTAGTGGAAAGGGGATAAAGGAGCATATTGATCGTGCAACAAAACAACAATGAGATATCTACACAACACCAATTTGATGCCTACTGTAAAAAAGTATTACGCAATGAAGCTAAGTCTATTCGAAAACGAAACGATAAAATAAAAGAAAATGAGGAACCATTAAATGATTTAAATGAAGGTAAGTATTCATAAACTCATTTAGATGAGCAAGATGTTTATTTCTTATTTGGAATGGAGATATTAATTTCAGATCAGAAGTTATCAGCAGCAATTGATCAGTTATCGGATACAAGGAAAAAGATTGTTTTACTTTATTATTTTGCAGGTTTTAATGATACTGAGATCGGTAAAATTTTCAACATGAGTACAAGTGGTATCTGGTATCAACGAACGAAAGCGGTTGAACAATTGAAAATGGAATATGGCTTATGGTAGACAAACAAAGGAACCAACATTACCCATTAGTTCCTATATCTATTATCTTATCTGCTTTGAAAGAAGACCCAATTTCAATCAAAATGATACTTAAACATTACCACGGTTATATAACTAAGTTATGTTTAAAAAATGGATTTAATGAGGTGGGGCAATTTATTACCTATGTAGATGAATATATGCTAAGACAGCTAGAAATTAAATTGATAGAGGCTATATTGAAATTTAAAGTTAACTAATTAAAAAGTCCCCTTTCCACTTTTTCTATCTAAAAGAATCTTCTAATATTTGAGAGATATGTTTTTTAGTTAGAAAACCTATTGATCATTGAAAATTAAATAAATTCTATCAGTACGTTAACACTTCAAGGAGCATATTTTAGTTGCGCCATGATCTCTTATTGTAAAGAAGGAGCGATTAAAATTCTGAAATAGTTTTTATAGTCAATAAAAAGCGATGATTTGAAGTTGGGATAATGATACTTCCGTAAGGCTCGCCGTAAACTTGGGGAGAGGTGAAATTCCTATGTACTTTTGACAAAAGTGGCTGATAGATTAATTATTGTTAATAGAAAGGAAGAGACAATCATGTCAAAGAATAACAATAAAAGTAATTCATCAGAGTTAGAAAAATATTTGTTTCATCCAGAAAAGATAGAGGATTCTAATAATAAAATGAAGAGGATAAATCAACTACCATTAGTTTTAACGAATAAAGATTTAAAAGAACAATTTCAAATAAGTGATAGTACTTTAAACCGTCTTATAAAATTAGGTGATTTTCCAAGCTGCTGGTTTGGCATTAGAGGACATTACCTTAGAGATGACATTTTAGAATGGGTAAAAAAAGGAAATGAAGAATATTTTTGCGATCAGTTTCGTTTATTACGATTATTGTAGAATTTATCTTTTTGTCTGCATGTTGTATAATTATTTCATAGATAGAAAGATTTTCAAGCACTTCCGATTGTTGGGTTCCTTCGTAATTGGAGGTAAGAATAAATGGAAAATATGAGTCGTTTTAAAAAACATATTACTGCAACGGGAAAAATTACTTGGTACTTTCAGGCTTTTCGAACTACGAGACGAGGTTTTAATTCTAAACGTGAAGCTCAGCTTGCTTATCTTGAAATGGAAAAACAACACAGAAATAAGCAAAAAAGGCTTGCTAGTAATGATAAATTTAGTGTTGTTAGTCAAAAGTGGTTTGAATATTATCGATCACTAAACGAACAAAAGGTGGCAACGTATGATAAACGAGAAGAACAGGTGAAAATACTTAATCGATGGATTGGTGGTAAAAAATTAAGTAGTTTATCATCAGAAGAACTACAAAAATTCCTTTTCATTTTAAAAGAAAAGGGAATTGATGGCGTTAATGTTGGTTATGCTAAAAATAGTTTACAATCTCTTGTTCAGGTTCTAAATATGGTTTTTAATTATTGTAAGAAAAAGAATTTGATAAATGAGAATCCAATGAAGTTTGTTAAAATGCCTAAATATCAGTTATCTGTTAAAGATTTAAAAGAGTCTGTCAACAGTTTAGAAGATAAGTTTTTAACAGTGGATGAATTACGAGCTTTTTTAAACTATGGGACAGTTTATGAAGAGTTACCCATGTCTGTTCTTTTTCATGTTTTGTTTTATACTGGGTGTCGTGTGAGTGAAGCGCTTGCTTTACAGCCTCAAGATATAGATTTTGAACGAAATGAAATTTTATTTTATAAACAGACAGCAGTAAAAGGAAAAAGTAAAGATTTTCGAATAGAAACTACAAAAACTGTTAGTTCTGCAAGAAGAGTACCCGTCACACCATTAGTAATGGAGAAATTACAAGAATTAATTGATGTATTAAATAAAACAAAAAGAAATAGTAATTTTGTTGTAGATGAAACTTATTTATTTGTTTATCTCGATCCTGGAAAGCGTGGAGTTCCTTATCGTCGTGAATATGTAAACGATCATGTTAAACGTTGTGTAGAGCGATGTGGGATTAACAAAAATTTTCACACCCATTTGGCTCGTCATACTATGGCTAGTTTAGTGGCAGAGTATTGCAGTTGGGATGTTTTAAAGGATCGTTTAGGTCATACAGACAGTACAACCTCAAAAATATATCGCCATTTAACATCAACTGAAAAGTTAAAGCCTCTGACTGCTTTTAATTCTTTAGAAGGTTAAAAAGATGGTGAAAGTACTGGTATTACAGGATTCTTGAAAAACATTTTTTTAATAGGTTAGTCAAAGTGTAGTCAGAGGCAATAAAAATTCTTTTATATCAATACTGTAAAGACTTTTCACAAGTATCAAAGAAATTCGTCGTTAATCATTTATTATCAGATGAAGCAAAAGCCCTTGTTTTCAAGGGCTTTTTTCTTTTGGTCAGGAGGGGTCTATCATTTGCTTTAATGCCTCATGCGCAAGTAAATAAGGCTGATCATGTAGCTGCATATTTTTTAACAGTATCCCGAAAATTGTCTTTTGTTCTGACTGAGGATTCGATTGAATCCGAAGAAAAGTTTGATTAGAATCTCGAAAAAGTCATGAAAGTCGATAAAAATTATGCTATACCTAAACAAAGATAAAAATTGAAATGAGGGATGAGGATGAAAGTCACTTATTTGGGTACTGCTGCGGCAGAACGTGTTCCAGCCATATTTTGTAATTGTAGGATCTGCCGTCATGCGATGGAGAAAAAAGGCCGGGAGATTCGGACCCAAACGCAAGCGTTGTTGGATGATGGCAAGCTTTTGATCGATTTTCCTGGGGACAGTTACCTGCACCGATTGAGTGGTCGAGTGGATTATAATCGCGTCGAAGCATTATTGCTGACCCACTGGCACTCAGATCATTTTTACGGAGAAGATTTAGCTTATCGAATGTCCGGCTATGCCAATGGGATCACGACTCAATTGGCTGTCTATGGCAATGCCTATGTGAAAGGTTTTTATGACCGAGCGTTCCAATTGGAAGGACGTTACGATGAACAACGCCTGACGTATCATCTTTTGGAAGCGTATCAAAAAACATGGATCAATGGCTATGAAGTGTATTCTTTACCGGCACAACATGGTCATTTTGCCGAAGATTGTTTTATCTATGTCATCAAAGATCCAACAGGCAAAACACTTCTCTATGGACACGATACAGGCTACTTGACGGAAGAGATGTTTGCTTTTTTAGAAGCAAATAAGTTTATTTTTGATTGTGTATCAATGGATTGCACGGGGCAGACCAATGCTGACCAGATGGCCAATCATATGAATTGGTCGCAAAATATTCAAATGAAACAGGAGCTGATGGATCGCAAGTTAGCGACTGAAAAGACGATCTTTGTCGCCAATCATTTCTCTCACAATGGAGGGAGAACCTATCAAGAGATGGCAGATCTCTCAGCTTCAGAAATGATCATTACCGCATATGACGGGTTGGAGATCCATCTTTAATCCGTCTGACGATTAATTCCTGAATACTGAATGTCAACAACTCATAAGGGAGGCAAACAATAAAAATAGATCATGAAAATAGCGTGTTAAGAGGGAAACGATGTCCAGCGAGATTTAGGTGCTAGAGAAATGAGTAAATAAAGAGGAATGATTTTTCATGAGAAATCAGAAATTTGAATACTATATGCGAGAATTAAACCTGATTAAAAGACAAAACTGGATTGAAAATGACCTATATCATCTAGTTGCGGAAATGATTAAGGCTGGCAAAAATATGTCTAGGCTATCTTTAAGAGATGTAAGCTTGCGAAGTAGGAGTCCAAAAGGTCAGATATTCTATGGCTTATTTTCATTTCCTGATTTTGTCATCTTGGATGAACGGTTTGATAATTCAGATAATCTTGCCGGGGGAAGTGTAAATATAGCGAATAAAAATTTGATTTATGGCTGCGTTGAAGTAAAAAATGTCGATGAGAAGCTATTAGATCTAGAATCAATCGATCTAATATCAGAATTTGAGAAAGCAAAAAAACCAGGAAATGAACTGAATCAAGATTTAGGCCAACTCTTAGGACAAATACTATGGTTTAAAAAAGTTTTGTATACAAATGGCAATATATGGAAATTCTACAAACGAACAAGTCAAGAAACAGATAACTTTCTTACTGACAAATGTATAGAAAAGTTATTTGAGGATCGTATGAAAAATGAGGCCCCTGATTACAAATGGTATGCAGGACTAGATGACGATAATTTAAAGATTGAAAAAGTTTTTGAGTTTGTCTTAGAGAGTGATATAAATAAAGAAGTATGGGAAGAATTTCTAAATAGCTTATATTCGATTAACTGGGAAGGATAAAGACGCTATTGTGGAAGAATAATCATCTTTTAGAAGTGAATCAGGTTGTTTTACTTGCGTCTCAATGGATTGCAGGGGGCAGAAACATGCTGATTCAATGGCCAATCATATCACAATAGTCGAATGAAGCAAGAATGGATGGATCTCAAGGGATTGACTGAAAAAGGGATCTCTGTTGCCAATTACTTCTCACAATGGGTGAACTTATCAGCAAATAACGGATCTCTCAGCTTCAGAAATGATTATTACCGCATATGACAGGGTTGGAGAGCTATCTTTGAGCCACTTGGAAATCGTCTAGCACGTATAACGCTATCGTCAGTTTAATAAGCGAGTTGAGGACCTATATTTGATCTCCTCGATTCGCTTTTTTTGATAGTCTGAGATAAACCGCTTGCTGATGAAGGAGTGTAGCTAATAAAAAAAAGATACCAGTTGAAGTGCGAAAAATAAAAAAATAAAAGTTGTTCTTGAATGAAAATAGTTGGAAAATCATTTTTCATTTTCTTTTATGCCTGTTAAAGTCAATGATACCAATCATATTAACAAGACCAAAAATGAAAATACAAAAAAAACTGTTCTTAGTATTGACTCATAAAAAATACCACTACTATACTTGTATTGTGGTTATAACCAGTTAGGAGAGACATCGATGCAAAATACATTTCAATCAAAATCACTTTATTATCAGCTGGTAGAAATATTGAAACAACGAATCGAAAACAGTATGGTCGCTCATGATAAGCTGCCATCAGAAAGAGAGTTGACCAGTTTTTATGGCGTTAGTCGCACGACGGTGCGACTAGCATTGCAAGAACTGGAAAAAATGGGCTACATTTATCGACAACATGGAAAAGGAACCTTTGTTTCGGAATTAAGGACAAATGCGACTGATCTAGCTGGCGCATATAGTTTTACCGAACAAATGCGGGCAATGGGCAAACATCCTGAAACCAAGATATTGGCCTTCAAAAAGATTGAAGCAACCAAGTATTTAGCGGGGCATATGAATGTTCAATTAGGTGAACCTTTGTTTCAGTTAGACCGTTTGCGCTTAGCCGACGATCTGCCAATGATGATCGAGAAATCCTATTTGCCAGTGAAGCTATTTATGACACTATCTCGGGAACTGCTATCGATAAAACCGTTATACGATTTGTTTTCTGAAGATTTCAATCAAACGGTACGATCGGCTGACGAAGAATTTTATGCCAGTATTGCCCAGAAAGAAGATAGTGAGCTGCTAAATATTCCAGAAGGATCACCAGTGCTCCATTTAGTTCGCTCAACCTATAATCTCGAGAACGAAGTGATTGAATTTACATTAAGTGTGGCACGGGCCGATAAGTTTCATTATAAGATCAGGCATCTGCGTTCCACTAACTGAATTGGAGGAAAGAAAATGTTTATGTTGTCAAAAGAAGAACTGCAAAAGCTAGGAGCAGAAAATACTACCCGAGAAATTCGACAACAACCGGAACTGTGGCATGAGACGTTTGACCGTTATCAAGAAACAGTCGCAGATCTAGATCGTTTGTTTACAGATGCGAAACAACATGCTGGAGAGCGACCGATCCGCGTCATTTTTACAGGGGCCGGAACCTCTCAATATGTGGGGGATACACTAATTCCGTTTCTTACTAGTCAAGGAAATACGAACCAGTTTATTTTTCAAAGTATTGGTTCGACCGATATCGTTGCTACGCCAAAAGAATACCTGATTCCTGATGAGACAACGATCTTGGTCTCATTTGCCCGCAGTGGAAATAGTCCAGAAAGTCTAGCCGCAGTTAAGATGGCCAATCAGCTGGTCAACAAGATCTATCATATCGTGGTCACCTGTGCACCAGACGGTTTATTGGCTACACAAATGCCTGCAAAAAAAGAAAATCTAGTTTTACTAATGCCAAACAAAGCCAATGACGCTGGTTTTGCTATGACAAGCAGTTTCAGCTGTATGACGCTGACTGCGCTACTTATTTTTGATCAAGCAAGCAATCAGCAAAAAGAAAGATATGTTCATCAATTAAGCCGACTAGGAGAAGAAGTCATCCAACGAGAATCAGAGATCCAAGGGTATCTGGCATCAGACTTTCATCGCATCATTTACTTAGGTTCGGGAAGCTTAGGCGGATTGACTAGAGAAGCGCAATTAAAAGTTCTCGAGTTAACTGCTGGAAAAATCGCAACCGTTTTTGATACATCTTTAGGATTCAGACATGGTCCCAAATCTTTTGTCAATGAGCAAACATTGGTTTTCCTGTTTGTCAGCAATGACTCATATACGCAGAAATACGATGTAGATATGCTGGACGAAATCAAAAATGACGGTATTGCCCAACGCGTTGTTGGAATTGGTCAAAAGGGTTCATTGTTTAGTGGTGATTCCTTTGAATTAGCTGCAGATTCGTTACTGCCGGATGGCTATCTTGCTTTAGCAGATATCATGGTAGCCCAAACGATCGCATTACTTTGTTCGGTGAAGGTTGGTAATACACCAGATACACCATCGCCAAGTGGAACAGTCAATCGTGTGGTCAAAGGTGTAACGATTTATCCATATGAAAATTAGGAAAGAGTGTGAAGCATGTTAGAATGGTCTGAAAATAAAAGACAAGCAATGGAACGTTTATCGACGCCGGAGGGTATTATTACCGCCCTGGCGATTGATCAGCGTGGTGCACTGAAGAAAATGATGTCAGCTTTAGGGATGGAAGCGACGAAAGAAACGATTGAGCGGTTTAAAACCCTGATTTCACAAGAATTGACGCCCTATGCCTCAGCCATTTTATTGGATCCAGAATATGGGTTGCCTGCTGCACAAAAACGTGCAGCAGAGAGCGGTCTTTTGCTAGCATATGAGAAAACCGGTTACGATCAAACCGTTCCTGGTCGCTTTCCTGATTTGCTTCCGGATTGTTCAGTTATTCGGTTTAAAGAATCAGGTGCTGATGCGGTGAAATTTTTGCTGTATTACGATTGCGATGAAGAAGAGGAAATCAATTTTCACAAGCAAGTTTTTGTTGAACGAATTGGAAGCGAATGCATGGCTGAAGGACTGCCATTTTATTTAGAGTTATTGTCATATGATGCTAAAAATGTAGATACGAAATCGCTTTCCTATGCCAAAGCAAAACCGCGCAAAGTGATCGAAATGATGAAAGAATTCTCGAAAACCCAGTATAAAGTAGATGTCTTAAAGGTTGAAGTACCAGTAAACATGTCATTTGTTGAAGGGGGTGCAACAGGGGAGATCGCCTATACACGTCAAGAAGCTGCCGCTTATTTTAAAGAACAAAGCGACGCAACAGATTTGCCATATATCTTCTTAAGTGCTGGGGTCTCAGCGGCATTATTCATGGAAACATTGCGTTTTGCCAAAGATGCTGGGGCACGATTCAACGGTGTACTCTGTGGCAGAGCAACTTGGAAAGATGCAGTCGCTCCTTTTGTTGAAAAAGGAGAAGCGGCAACTTTAGAATGGCTGACAGAACAAGGGACACAAAACATTCGTCAATTGAATGAAGTGATAAGAGAAACTGCCGTTTCGTGGCATGAGAAAGTAGTACAGCCAGTCCAATAGAGCAATTCACCTTGCAAAGCTGACTACTAATGAATGGGAGCAGAACATGGCTACGTTTGAAATAAAAGAAGAGTTTTTAATGAATGGTTCTCCTTTTAAACTACTATCTGGTGCGATTCATTATTTTCGGGTCCATCCGGATGATTGGAGGCACTCTCTTTATAATTTGAAAGCGCTTGGATTTAATACCGTCGAAACCTATGTGCCTTGGAATTTGCACGAACCGCATAAAGGGTTATTTCAGTTTGAAGGCATTCTTGATTTAGAGCATTTTTTGTCCTTGGCACAAGAGCTTGGTCTGTATGTCATCCTGCGACCTTCTCCATATATATGCGCCGAATGGGAATTCGGCGGGTTACCTGCTTGGCTACTAAAGGAGTCTGGACGATTAAGAGCATGTGATCCGAGCTATTTAGCGCATGTGGCGGAATACTACGATGTATTACTTCCAAAAATCATTCCATACCAGTTGAGTCATGGAGGGAACATTCTAATGATCCAAGTGGAAAACGAATATGGGTCATATGGTGAAGAAAAAGCTTATTTGAGAGCTATCAAAGAAATGCTGATAAACCGTGGCATTGATATGCCTTTATTTACTTCGGATGGTCCTTGGCAAGCCGCCTTACGAGCTGGCAGCTTGATTGAAGATGATGTATTGGTCACAGGGAATTTTGGTTCCCGGGCAAAAGAAAACTTTGCAGCGATGCAGGATTTTTTTGATCAGCACAACAAAAAATGGCCTTTGATGTGTATGGAATTCTGGGATGGCTGGTTCAATCGCTGGAATGAACCAATTATTCGGAGAGACCCAGATGATCTCGCTGAATCAGTCAAAGAAGCTTTGGAAATCGGTAGTGTCAATTTATATATGTTTCACGGGGGAACTAATTTTGGATTTATGAATGGTTGTTCGGCTAGAGGCGCAGTCGATTTACCGCAGGTCACTTCCTATGACTACGATGCACCATTGGATGAGCAAGGGAATCCGACAGCAAAGTATTACGCATTGCAGAAAATGCTAAAAGAACATTTTCCAGAATATGAACAGCACGAACCGCGCAGCAAAACATCTCTATCAATGGAACTTCAACTACAAGATAAAGTCAGTTTGTTTTCTGTTATCGATCAAATCAGTCAGCCGGTCAAGACGGTTTATCCGCAAACGATGGAACAATTGGACCATCCTTATGGCTATTTGTTGTACCGCACGAAGAAACGGCGGGACGCGGAAACAGAAAAGCTCCGGATCATTGATGGAAATGATCGTGCCCAGATTTTCTTGAATGAAACATTCCTTGCAACGCAATATCAAGGAGAAATTGGTGAAGACTTATTGATTAAGCAAGCAGCAGAAGAAAATCAATTGGATATTCTAGTAGAAAATATGGGACGAGTCAACTATGGACATAAGCTGACAGCAGAGACCCAGCGAAAAGGGATTCGTAGAGGTGTGATGGCTGATCTGCACTTTGTGACCAACTGGACTCATTACTGGCTAGACTTCAGTAAGTCACCAGCAATTGATTTTACGCGGGACTGGCATCCAGAACAACCCGGGTTTTATCGTTATTCCTTTGTGCTAGAGGAAAAAAGAGATACTTTTATTGATTTGACAGGATTCGGCAAAGGAGTTGTTCTGGTCAACAATGTCACTGTTGGACGCTTTTGGGAAGTGGGCCCCATTTTATCATTGTACGTACCAAGCGGATTTTTGAATCATGGGGAAAACACAATCATTATTTTTGAAACGGAGGGCTGCTTTGCAAAAGAAGTACATTTGAGAAAAGAACCGGTTTATAAAACGATGGAGGCGAAAAAAGTATGAGTATTATTGGTGTACGTATTGATGGACGATTGATTCATGGACAAGTGGCAAACTTATGGACGACCAAGCTGAATATTAGCCGAATTATGGTTGTGGACGACGATGTAGCAGAAAATCCAATCGAAAAGAGTGGCTTGAAATTAGCAACGCCTGCAGGGGTCAAGTTAAGTATCTTGCCGATTGAGAAAGCAGCTGCCAATATTTTGGCTGGAAGATATGATTCTCAACGGTTGTTGATTGTTGCTAAAAAACCTGACCGTTTGCTCAAACTAGTGGAATTAGGTGTGCCGATCACTGAAATAAATGTTGGAAACATGTCCCAAACAGCTGAAACAAAGTCTATTACCAAGTCAATCAATGTTGTTCCCGCAGATATTGCTGATTTCAAAGAACTTGCTAGCAAAGGTGTGAAACTTTTTGCACAAATGGTCCCTAGCGATAAAGCTGAAAACTTTATGAGCCTTTTAGAAAGATAGGAGAATCAATATGGAAATTCATTGGTGGCAAATTTTATTATTATCATTATATGCAGGTTATCAGATTCTAGATGAATTACAGATCTATTCTTCAATGAGTGCGCCCGTTTTTGCTGGTCTTTTTTCAGGGTTAGTGATGGGAGATATCACAACCGGTTTATTGATTGGTGGTAGTATGCAACTGACAGTCCTTGGTGTAGGAACTTTTGGCGGTGCTTCGCGGATCGACGCCAATTCGGGAACGGTTTTGGCCACGGCATTCTCTGTTGCATCAGGAATGGATCCAGAACAGGCAATTGCTGCAATTGCTGTACCGGTAGCTAGTTTGATGATTCAATTAGATATTTTAGCTCGTTTTGCGAATACGTATTTTGCTCATAGAATCGATACCCACGTGGAAAATATGAATTTCAAAGCCATCGAACGAAACTTTTTGTTGGGCGCAGCACCGTGGGCGCTATCACGACTTGTTCCTGTATTTCTCGCGTTGGCTTTCGGTGGCGGATTAGTCGAAAACGTTGTTAGTTATTTGAATGGTGATTTAAAGTGGTTAGGCGATGGATTATCCGTTGCCGGAGCAGTCTTACCAGCTGTAGGTTTTGCAATTTTACTTCGTTATTTACCAGTAAAAAAACATTTTCCTTATCTTATTTTAGGCTTTGTTTTGACAGCATTATTAACAACGGTATTTAGCAATATCCAACTATTGGGCAGCAGTGTAGCAAGTGTTGTAAAAGATTTCAGCGGTACCTTCAACGCATTACCAATGTTGGCAATCGCACTAATTGGTTTCGCATTTGCCGCTATCAGCTACAAAAATGGACAAGCACGTCCAGCAACTAATACCGCACAAAACGAGCAGCATTCGGAAGGAGAGATTGAAGACGATGAAATCTAATGTTAAATTAACGAAAAAAGACTTCCAACAAATCAATCGGCGCAGCCTATTTGGTTTCCAACTAGGATGGAACTATGAACGGATGCAAGGCTCAGGTTACTTGTACACCATTTTGCCGCAACTACGTAAAATCTATGGGGACAACACCCCTGAATTAAAAGAAATGATGAAAACGCATACACAGTTTTTTAATACATCAAATTTCTTCAATACCATTATCACGGGGATTGATCTAGCGATCGAAGAAAAAGAGGGATTTCAGGCAAAAGATACCATTTCAGGGTTGAAAGCCGGGTTGATGGGACCTTTCGCAGCAATCGGTGATTCGATTTTCGCAGCCCTAGTGCCAACGATTTTTGGTGCATTGGCTGCGAATATGGCCATCAATGGAAATCCGATCGGCATCTTTATCTGGATCGCTGCACAAATCGTAGTCATGATCTTTCGTTGGAAACAACTGGAATTTGCTTATAAAGAAGGTATTTCCCTTGTGACAACCATGCAAAGCCGCTTAACAGCATTAACAGATGCAGCGACATTACTGGGTGTTTTTATGGTAGGAGCATTAGTGGCAACAATGGTCAATGTAAAATTTGCTTGGGCACCAAGTATTGGTGAGGTCACATTGAATATGCAAAACAATATTGATATGATTTTGCCGCGGCTCTTACCAGCAGCTATTGTCGGGATTGTCTATTGGATGTTAGGAAAGAAAAACATGACATCAACCAAAGCAATTTTCGTCGTATTGATCGTCAGTGTGGCACTGTCGGCGTTAGGAGTTATTTCGAAGTAGATGGAAAGTAGGTAGGAAGTTGATGGAAAAGCAATTAGTCTTGATTAGTCATGGCCGGTTTTGTGAAGAATTGAAAAAAAGTACAGAAATGATCATGGGGCCTCAGTCAGAGATCCAGACAGTCCCATTATTACCAGAAGAAGGTGCCGATGATTTTCGCCAAAAACTAGCAGCTGTCATCGCTGACAGTCAAAACCCTGTGGTCTTTGCTGATCTGCTAGGAGGAACCCCATGCAATGCGGCTTCTCGGTTAATCATGGAAGGTGCGACATTTGAGCTGTATGCAGGAATGAATATGCCGATGGTGATTGGCTTCCTCAACCGTACATTGACAGGAGATCCATTGGATTATGAACAATTTGGTAAAGAGAATATCCAACATGTCAACACGCTTCTCACTGCAGTAGCAGATTTTGAAGAAGATTAAGCAGAGGCAAAGACATTAGAAGTTGATCAGCAAAGAAAAACCGGCATTAGCTGTACTTCTTAGCTATCACCTATTTGCCTTAACCAAACGACAAAAAGCGCTGAAAAGCCCCAACTCTTTGAACAATTCCCTAAAAAAAGGTATGATAGCTAAAAGTATATTTTTGAAGGGACATCAAAGGGATGAAGTACTCAACGAAATACAGCGATGCCATTCATATTCTGGCCTATATTGAAATGTTGAAGGGAACCGATCTATCCAGTGATCGAATTGCTCAAAGTGTCGAGACCAATCCAGCCTATGTCCGCCGAATCATGAGTGATTTGCGAACAGCTGGCTTGATTGAGAGCCAACGGGGAAAAGCTGAACCTAAATTACTAAAAAAACCCGAAGAGATCACTTTGCTAGACATTTATTCAAGTGTTGAAAAGGACCAACGATTGTTGCATATTGACAAAAAAACCAATCCTAATTGTTTGATTGGCGGTAGCATTCAGGAAGTTCTAGATGAGACCTATGAGCGTCTGCAAAAAAAAATTGAGTTAGAGATGCAACAGATCACACTAGCAGATATCATAGATAAACTCAATGTGGCTGCTGAAAAATGAAGAGAGACAGCTCCGTTTCAAAAGCAAATGCTTGACGAAAAGGAGCTTTCTTTTTATAATCAACATGTAACCTTAAAAGTTACATGTATTTTTCTACATGTACAAGTTTAAAGATGAAAGGAAGAGAGCAATGAAAATTGGAATTATTGGTGCAACAGGAAATGCTGGTTCAGCGATTTATCGGGAAGCAAGTGCACGAGGACATGAAGTCGTAGCTATCGTACGCAATGAAGAAAAAGCAAAGGAAATGTTTGGGAATTCTGTCAAAACAATAACCAAAGACGCGTTTGAATTGAAAAGAGGCGAGTTGGAAGGTTTTGATGCTATCATTGATGCGTTTGCTACTAGCCCTGATCAAGCCTATCTACATGTCGACTTAGCAGCCCGTTTGATCCATCTTTTCCGTGGAAAGAAAACTAGATTGTTCTTCATTTTAGGGGCGGGTAGTTTACTGAATGATGCTGGCGACTTGAATGTTAATGACTTGAAAAAAGCACCTGATAGTGAAAGCTGGATCGCGATTCCAGAAAATCAATTAGACGAGTACAATTTCTTATTAACTGTTAAAAATGTTGATTGGGTAGGAATTTCTCCAGGGAACCTTTTCCAAGCTGGGGAAGCTAAACCGGCTATTTTAGGAAAAGATCACTTGCTTCAAAATGATGCCGGACAATCTGTCACATCTAGCGGAACATTGGCAAAAGCTATTTTGGATGAGTTAGAAGTCCCTCAATATCAACAAACAAGATTTACAGTTATTGATGCCTGATTTTTTTGACGATCGGGATGGTCTTGAGGAGCAAAGGAGCGGAAAGAACAGTAATGTTTTCATAATGTTTCTTCCAAGAAAACAGGAAAGAAACCATTTTAGAAGAAAGAGTTTTCGAAATTCAAGAATTCTACCAAGACAAAACTCTGCGAGTTGCTTATAATCAATAGCAGAGGTGATGGATATGGAGAAAAAAGAAGCATACGAGCTGATGCTCCTTCAGTTAAAAGGATTGTTAGAAGCGGAGAGTAACTGGTTAGCGAATCTGGCTAATTCTTCCGCATTGCTGAATGAAACGTTACCAGATACGGTCTTTGCCGGCTATTATCTGTTTCAAGAAGGCGAATTGATTCTAGGTCCTTTCCAAGGCCGCGTGTCTTGTACCCGCATCCAGTTAGGAAAAGGGGTCTGCGGGGAGTCCGCTGCTGAGAAAAAGACTATGATCGTCGATAATGTCAAAGAACATGAGAACTACATATCTTGTGACTCGGCAGCAATGTCAGAAATCGTTGTGCCAATGCTGGACAATGACCAACTGATCGGAGTATTAGATATCGATAGTTCGAAAACAAGTAGTTATGACGAGATCGATCAACTTTTCTTAGAAAAATTTGCCGCTTCGCTAGTAGCTGCACGGCGTAATTGATAAAACGAGCAGCGAATCGTGTTCGCTGGTACAAAAGAAATACCCAAACGATAGAAAGCGCAACTTTAGTTCTTGAAGTTGCTGAATTGCCGGCTTGTTTCTGAGGCAACTTCTATTCGTTTGGTTTTTTTGTCTGTACTGGTTTTTTGTGCGAATCAATGCGTATTACTTTTAATTATTAAAAAACGATGATATTATGATAACATAATTAGAAAAATTAAATTTGAAGGTGGAAATTATGAATTGTGATAACATTGTTTTAGGAAAAGCGTATGAATGTAAACCGGTAGGTATGCAAAGGAGGATCATCGGTGAGGTAATCCGCAAAATGGAAAATTGTGTGGTGATGAGTGTCGTAAGATATGATGGCATTGATCATGACGAAATCGAGGAACGATGTGGAAGAGTCGTTGCTCGGTATAATGAAATCTATGGACCAGCTTTAGTCGAATGTTTTTTTAGTTAAAAAAAGACAGAAGCTTATTGTTTAAAAACAGGAAAATAATGAGCTCAACAATTAAAAATAACAATTTAATCAATAATATTTACGATGTTAGCCAAATTTTTTCAGCAAAGAGTATCCTTTGCTGTCTGGGACAGTAACTTTCAAGGGCAGAATACTTGCCTAATAGTTACGGATCCTATTTTCTGCTATCATCGTTTTTTGTATGCTGCGATAGACTGCCAGGCGGCCAATAAATTTCAATAAAGACTTAATGATGGTACAATAAATTAAAATCGTACGCCTGGAGGAGAATGTTATGAGAGCTGAATTAGTGATCTTAGAAGAAGAGGAGTTACTGTTTAAGCTTCCCAATGAACAAGGTTTATTACAAATTGCAGATCATGATCGTGTGACAACAGCTTGATAATACTGTGTTTTTTCTTGTTAAGAATCATGCGGTAACAGCTATTACAACGGATACATTGCTGGACTTGACTCAGCCCCATGATCGAATCATTAGTATTACTCCTAGCTGGGAAATCCAGGCACCTTACCTTGCACATTATTATCAGGAGAAGTATGGTTTGTTGAAGAAAAAAAGTGAAGCGATCCCAGGTGAGCAAAGTGAGCTCATTGCATCTTGCGCAAAAAATTTTGACTTATTGTTAGATAAATTTGGCTATTACCAAAATACCACTTCCCTTGATCCAGTGAAAAAAACAAAAGCAAGGCATCAATGGAAAAAAGAATTGCAGGATCGACCTTTCTATATTGACTATCAAGGAAGTCAGGCAACTGTTTATTGGCAAAAGCGCAATGAAATGCGAATCGAAAAAGGGGCAAAATTAGCCGAAGAAATTCCATATAATAAAGACGGTTCCTTGGGATTTTCTGCTCGCTTAGGAGAAAAAATCCGCCAAGATCATCAAGCAGCGATTAAGGATCATTGCACGATAGAAGAAGTTATTTTAAAAAGTGTCAATGAGGTTGGTCTGTTTCTTTACTACGGAGGGACCAATGGTTGGTTGCAGTTAAAAGACCCATCCGGGCAGACACTCCACGAACTAACCGTGGTGGGCTGACACGACAAATACGCGATACGCAGTCGAAGGACAACGCTTGTCAGATGAAATGGATTCTCATCGGCAAGCGCTGCCCTTCTTTTTTAGCTGAACTTTCTTGAAATAAGTTTCAACTCAGTTCTTGCTGGAAGATACAATTGAGTCGTCGAATAAGGAATAATCTTGTCCACTCTTGTTTATTACTACGGAAGGTTTTCCGTTTCCTTCTTTTTCTGCACGATAAGCTTCACGGTGTTTTTGCAAGTGTTCGGGCCGCTTTAGCCAGGCTTGGAAATGTTTCTTTTCTTGCCATTTTGAGACGAGTTGAAAATCGACTGATGCTTTTTTTTCGTTGATCCAACATTCAGATTGGAGACAGCCTTCAAACGTTTTCATCGAGGCGATATCTTTGCGGATCTTTTCTGAAAATGTTTCTTTTGCTTCTGCTAAAACTTCAAATGTCACAGTTTTGATATACATGACCAACACTCCTTTTTGTGGTAAATGCACGATTTGACTTTGCATCATCATTTTCCAATTAGTATAACTGTAATTGAGAATGATTGTCAATTAGGTCGGTATTTTTCTTAGAAAATACTTGCTTAGTGAAAAAAGATGTTTCTTTCCTACCTAAGAACAGCTAGGAAAGATCTCTCCATAGGACCTTTCTCTAGGTATCTTAGAAGATTCTTTCAAGTAAGGGAATTTGACAGAAAGATTCGAATCACGGTAAACTTCACTTAACAAAACGGAATTTTTAGAATTATCTGAAAAATAGGAGGCGTCAAGAATGACAACCAAAGCAAGAGTTATCGGATCACTCATCGTTTGTAGTTTTTTTCTAGCAGCCTGTCAACAGCCGTCATCGAAAACCACAGATTCAACCAAGTCAGCAAATGCCAATCAGCCAATGCTGAATGTTCAGTTTTCTGCTGAAATGGGGAGCGCCGATTTGTCGTTAGCAACCGATTCTTACAGTTTTATTACCTTGAACAATGCCTATGAAGGACTTTATCGCCTCGATGAAAACAATGAACCCGTGATTGCCGGTGCGAGTGAAGACGCAATGATCAGTGAAGATGGGATGGTGTACACGATCAAATTAAGAGAAGATGCCAAATGGTCCAATGGGGAACCTGTCACAGCAGAGGATTATGTCTTTAGCTGGCAACGAACGGTTGATCCTGCTACCGCCTCCAACTATGCCTACATGCTAGCACCAGTCAAAAATGCTGCAGCTATTTCCGATGGAACGAAGGATAAAAGTGAACTAGGGATCGAAGCCGTCACGAGTCATGAATTGAAGATTACATTGGAAAAAGCAACGCCTTATTTTAAATCTTTACTCGCTTTTCCTACTTTTTTCCCGCAGAGTGAAGCGGTTGTTCAAGAACATGGGGATCAATATGCCTTAACAAGTGCGAATGCAGTCTACAATGGTCCTTTCACATTGGAGGATTATGACGGCCCAGGTACAGATATTCAATGGACACTCAAGAAAAATCCTGAGTATTGGGATGCAGAGTCAGTGAAGTTATCCGGAGTTCAGTTTGATGTCGTCAAAGAATCTTCAACTAGCTATAATTTGTATGAAAGCGGGCAAGCAGATGACATCACATTGAGTGGGGAACTGGCGATGCAAAATGTAAATCACAAGGATTATGTTGTTCAACCGAGCGCGACGACCCAGTATTTAGAAATGAATCAAGCAGCGGAGGACTCACCGTTTCGGAATGAAAAGTTGCGGCAAGCAATTTCCTATAGCCTTAATCGTCAGCAAATCGTTGATCAGATTTTAGGTAATGGGTCACTTCCAGCTGTTGGATTTGTTCCTTCTGATCTAGCCTTTAATCCTGAAACGAAAACAGATTTTGTTAAAGATGCAGGGACTTCGCTGCCTTATGATGAAGAACAAGCCAAGAAATTGTGGGAGCAAGCAAAATCCGAACTAGGAAAAGATACCCTCACCTTTGAATTACTCACCTCAGATACCGATCAATCAAAGAAATTAGCCGAATACATTCAAGGAACGCTTCAACAAACCCTTGAAGGATTGACTGTAGAAGTGACCAATGTTCCTTTTTCTGTGCGATTAGATCGTTCCAATAGCGGAGATTTCGAAATGGTCATGAACAATTGGATCGGTGATTATGCAGATCCGATCAATTTCTTGGAACTTTTCAAAAAAGATAGTTCATACAATCGCGGAAAATGGTTGGATGATACCTATGATAACTTGATTTCAGAAGCATCCGATGCATATGCCAACGATCCTCAAGCACGTTGGCAAAATATGGTGGAAGCTGAGCAGATTTTGAATGAAAAATTGGGCGTGATTCCATTATTTCAAAGCGCAGAGGCTCATTTACGTTCCCCAAAAATCAAAGGCTTAGTGGTCCATAGTGTCGGTGCAGCCTATGACTACAAGAATGTTTCCCTAGAGTAAAGAAACAAGCAGTAAGTTAGAAGAGATGGATCTTTCATCTTTCCCCAGATTGCACAAGCAAAAATGATCAATAAATCAGCAAAGGAGAACCTAGTGAAAAAAGCAGTCCAAGCAGCTATGACTTTTTTATGGAAACAGCCGCAGCAAAATGCAGTTTTAACAAAAATCAATGCGCAACCTTTAGAAGCAGTCCATTCGTTTTTATCAGCAGCAGATGCAATGACTCTCTATGAAGAGGACTTGGTTGATTCAGAGATTCTTTATGGGACCGTTGTCGAAGTCGTTCAAGAAAAAGAAGAATGGGCAGAAATCATTGTCTTAGACCAAGCAAGTAATAAAAATCCCCGAGGCTACCCAGGGTATGTTCCTAGCAACGTATTGACTGTCATAGACGAGAAATATGGATTGGGGAAAAATCAGAAGGTAGCAGTAATCAAACCAACTGCTGTCCTGCAATTCAAAGATCATCAAAGAATCCTTTCTTTCGGAACCCTGCTGGATTGGCTTTTTGAGGACGCTGAGTGGTATCATGTGATGACACCTGAAGGACCAGCTGAAATTTCTAAAACACAAGCCCAACGAATCGATCAAGGAAACTCAACAACTCCCCGACAATTGATCGAGATGGCAGAACAATTTCTGGATTTGCCTTATGTATGGGCAGGGATCAGCAGCAGTGGCTTTGACTGCTCAGGGTTTATGTATAGTTTGCATCGGGTCAATGGTATTTTGATTCCTCGGGATACCATTGAACAAGCGCAAGCGGGTGTGCAGCGATCCTATGAACAGGCGCAGCCAGGTGATCTATTGTTGTTCGCATATGAAGAGGGAAAAGGAAAAGTCCATCACGTCGGTCTTTATTTAGGTGCAGACGAGATGATCCACTCACAGACCCCAGGCTCCAAAGTCATGAAAACAAAGATCACTGGTTCTGCTTATGAGCCGGAATTGGCAGTTGTCACTCGGTATATCGACTAGAAACAGCCGCAATAAGAAAGAATGAGGTAGAAATCGCAAGTGATAGAAACAAAAAAATAGCAGTAACCGAGGAAAGCCCACCATTTTTGCAGAATGCAGCAAGAAATGTCGGGCTTTTTGACCGATCAAAAGAGAGATCAGTTATTAGCGACAATAAAGTCACCCATATCGTATCGATGCCGGGATTGTGAAAATTCAAAAGGTATCCCATTTTCTAAGTAAACCGTTTGCTCGACTTCTAAAATGGGGTCATTGGGGGAACAAATCAAATGCTGCTGGTCATAGATATCTGGACGGTCGGCTTTGATCCTTCGAATCGATGTGCCAATCGGTAAGTGCAATGTATTGGAAATATATTCATAAACGGAAGCTTTGAGAACCTCTTCGGTGATGCCGGGAATCACTGCGACTGGCATAATGGTATATTCCAGCGCGACCGGGACGTCATCCAATAATCGCAAACGAACAATATCATAGATTCGATCTTCTTTACCAAGTCTCAATTTTGTTTGTTCTTGCTCATCAGCCAAAAGCGTATCAAAGGAAATGATTCTGCTTGTGAGTTTGCCAGTCTTTCCTAAGCGCTTGGTTAATCCGCGGTTCACTCGGGCGTTATAATCGAAGGTAGAATAGGCTTCACTGACAAAAGTGCCAGTGCCTTTTTTGGCATAGATGATTCCCTCTACTTGCAACAAATTCAACGCCTTTTGAATGGTTACTCGGCTAGTTTTATACGTAATGGCTAATTCAGTTTGTTTAGGCAGCTTCTGATTCTTCTCATACTTTCCATGACTGATTTGTGTACGAATATCTGCTGCAATATCATGATAGTAAGCCAAATCATTTCCTCCTTTTTTGAAGCATAATCGATTTTGCTGAGTATGTAAACCTCGACGTTTACATACTCAGCTTTTTGCTTCTTTCGACGATTTACAGAATGAAAAAAATCCAGTAAATTGAGATTGTAATCGGTTGCATTTGGTTTGTTTATTTTGGTTAATCATAGAGGAGCTAGGAGGAGTAAAAATGGAAGGGTTTATGGATCGATTGGCAAATGGCTTAGGTAAAGTTGCTACGAGAATCAATAGTTGGCGGTACATCATGGTAATTAAGAACGCTTTTGCCGCTTTGATACCAGTCATTATCACAGGTGCCTTTGGGACCTTATTTTCAGCAATGGTTTTTGATTCGGAGAACGGCTTAGCAAAAATTGATGCGCTCAGCTTTTTAGAAAATCTAAAGCCGATCTCTTCGGCAGTCAGTTATGTAACACTTAGTTTTCTAACGATTTATGCTGTTTTTTTAATTGGGATCGAACTGGCAAAACTGAACAAAATCGATGGTGTTTTCCCTGGGATCATTGCAGTGATGTCTTACTTATCGGTCAATCCGATGGTTTTTGAATTCTTACATGAAGATGCTACTGTTATTGCCGAGAATGTTTTAGCGAAACAATATACAGATACGAAAGGTTTATTCTTGGGCATGTTCGTGGCAATCCTATCAATTGAACTTTATGCCTGGCTTTGCCGCCAAAAAAGATTGCAAATCAAGATGCCGGAAAGTGTTCCTGCCAATGTCTCAGCAAGTTTCTCGGCGCTTTTCCCTACAATATTAACCGTAACGATCATTGCGACAGTTGGCTTTGCTATCAAAGCCATCACAGGAATGTATGCTTACGATATCATTTATAATATTGTGCAAAAACCATTAGAAGGGATAGTACAAGGTCTGCCTGGTATCTTGTTGTTGATGTTTATTGCACAAGTTTTCTGGGTCATTGGTATCCACGGCAATCAGATGGTCAAACCAATTCGTGAACCATTACTGCTAGCGGCTATCGCCGTGAATACAGAAGCCTTTGAGGCAGGAAAAGAAGTGCCTAACATCATTACGATGCCATTCTGGGATATGTATATGAGTATGGGAGGATCAGGTGTCACCATTGGCTTGCTAATTGCTATCTTGATTGCAGGCAAGCGTGAAGATATGCGTCAAATCACGAAGCTGTCCTTAGCACCAGGCATTTTCAATATCAATGAACCTGTTATTTTCGGTATGCCGATCATGCTGAACCCGATCTTGGCGATTCCATTTATTCTGACCCCGATTATTACCGGCACGGTGGGTTATATTGCTACATCCATCGGTTTTGCAGCAAAAGCGGTTGTGATGGTACCGTGGCCAATGCCGCCAATCGTCAATGCCTACTTAGCTACAGCAGGAGACATCGGTGCAGTGGTCACACAAATCATCTGTATTTTATTATCGATCATCATTTATTTGCCATTCGTTATCGTAATGAATCGTTCAACGAACGAAGTGGCATAAAAAGGAGAGGCTTATGTTAATTGAAATACCAGAAACATTTATCTTAGGGGCCGCTTCTTCTGCTTGGCAGACAGAAGGCTGGCAAGGAAAAAAAGCGGGTCAGGATTCTTTCTTGGATCAATGGTATCAACAAGAGCGTTTTGTCTGGCATGAAGGCTATGGACCGGCCGTTGCAACGAACTTCATGGAACAGTATGGTGAAGACATTGAGCTGATGAAAGAGATACATCTGACACATTATCGCACATCCATCAATTGGGCACGCTTTTTTACCGACTATGAGAAGTTGATCGTCGATGAAGAATATGCAGCCCATATCGATGCGGTGATCAATGCATTGCTTGCTGCAGGAGTAGAACCCATGTTGTGTCTGGAACACTATGAATTGCCTGCTTACTTATTAGACACGTATGATGGCTGGAGTTCTCGGTATGTTGTCGAATTGTATAGCAAGTATGCAGCAATCGCCTTTGAACGTTATGGTGATCGGGTCAAGCACTGGTTCACTTTCAATGAACCTATCGTGATCCAGACCCGTTGCTATCTTGATGCGATTCGCTGGCCCCATGAACAAAATACGAAGAAATGGATGCAATGGAATTATCATAAAACATTAGCTTCTGCATTAGCGATAAAAACATATCATGAAAAAGGCTATCAAGGCAGAATCGGCTGCGTATTGAATCCTGAAATGGTGTATGCTCGTTCTTCTTCGAAAGAAGATCAGCAAGCGAAAAAAATGTACGATCTTTTCTTCAACCGAGTCTTTTTTGATCCGATGATTAAAGGCATTTATCCCGAAGAACTGATTGCATTATGTAAAGAGCATGATATTTATTTTGATCCTGCAAAAGAAGACTTAGAAGTGATCCAACAACATACGGTTGATTTTTTAGGAATCAATCAATACTATCCAAAGCGTGTGCGGGCACCTTATTATCAGTGGAATGCTGAAACACCGTTTCATCCGGAGCGATTCTATGAGAACTTTGATCTTCCCGGCAAACAAATGAATCGTTCTAGAGGGTGGGAAATCTATCCGAAAGTCATGTATGACATGGCAAACTACCTCAAAGAAAATTACGGCAACATTCCTTGGCTGATCACAGAAAATGGCATGGGTCGGGAGAATGAAGAGGCGTTCATGGATGAGAATGGTCAGGTAGTAGATGACTATCGGATCCAATTCATTTCCCAACATCTTTATTGGCTTTTAAAAGCAGTGGAAGAAGGGGCGAATTGCGAGGGGTATATGCTCTGGGCTTTTACCGACTGTATCTCACCGATGAATGCCTTTAAAAACCGTTATGGGCTGGTGCGGATCGAAAGAAATGCTGCCCGTACCCGTTCTTTGAAAAAATCAGCCTATTGGTATCGAGAATTGATTGATGAACGTCGCTTGTCCTATGAGGAATTGCCGCTTATTCTTTAAACTAAGTACATTAAGATTAGAGAAGCTGTGACAAATCATTTGTCACAGCTCTTTGTGTATATTGCTTAAAAATCCAATTGATGAGGGGCTAATTTGTCCCAGTCAAAGGTCACACCAATTCCCGGTTCTTCTGGCGCGATAGCCATTCCATCCTCTGGATCAATCATCAGAGGGCGAGTGGTGTATTGATCGATCGGGAAACTATGCATCTCTAGGTATCCGGCATTAGGCATGGCAGCCAGCAGACTGACATGAAGCTCTTGCATGCCGTGAGTCGAGATACTGACATTATGCAACTGTGTCAATGCCGCAATTTTCAGCCAGCCAGTGATCCCTCCACAATTCAAGGCATCCGGTTGAGGAAAATCGACTTGACCATAAGATAACATATGAGCAAATTCAATTGGTGTTCGTAAATTTTCTCCGCCAGCAACTGCTATTTGACCTTCTTTAGCGATTCGAGCATATCCTTCGTAGTCTTCGGGAATCGTTGGCTCTTCCAAAAAGAGAATATCAAAAGGCGCCATCAATTTAGCGGCTTTGACGGCTTGTTCAACGGACCAGCTCATATTGGCATCCACCATAAAGGTAATATCGGGACCGATCAATTTACGAACGGCTTTGATGCGGGCGATATCTTCCGCCAGTGTTGCTTGCCCTAACTTGATTTTGACAGCCCGTAATCCCATATCCAAATATTTTTGATTGTTGGCTAATAATTTTTCTAATGGAAAATTCAAGTCAATGGCACCGCCATAGCAGTTTACTTTATTGCTGTGTCCTCCCAAAAGTTTATATAATGGTTCTCGTGCTTTTTTTGCGCGCAGATCCCAAAGGGCAATATCACAGGCGGCAATGGCAAAGCTTGCTAGACCACCTCGGGCAATGTAATGGATGCCCCAATTCATCTGTTCCCAAAGAGCTTCCACACAAGCAGGATCTTTTCCTAGCAGGATATGTTTCAGTTCTTTGTCGATCAATTTAGCGATCGACTCTCCTCCGAAACCACCCGTATACGTATAACCGATACCTTCTCTACCATCATCCGTGCGCACTTTGACGATTGGCACCTCAAAGTGAGTGTGTAATCCGTGTTTGGCATCTTCCATTAATTCTGGTAAGGGAATCCGATAGTAGGAAGTTTGGATTTCTGTGATCGTGGACATAAAATTCCTCCTTTTCCAATAATGTTAACGTGTGCATTATTATCTTAACATCCACTTGGCAAGAATTCAAGCGGTTTCATTTGTAGTTTGAGTTGTCAATCTCTTTCTATCATTGTAATAATCCTGTTTTTCCAGCGACCTTTAACCAAGTGATTCCGATCTGAAAAGGAGTCAAATTTCTTGGTGGGAACACGCTGAAATAGTTGAACTTCTGCGCAACCCAAGCTATGATGAACAAAAAGGAGATCACACATATGTGTACAAGTTTCACGCTGACTGCTCATGGACAGACTTTTTTTGCTCGGACGATGGACTTTGCATTTTTGTTAGACGGCGAACCAATCGTCATGCCACGGGGGTATCAATGGTCTTTACAACTAGGGGGACAGGTCACCAATACCTATGGCTTTGTTGGAACGGGCAAACAGTTAGAAGAATTTCTTTTTATTGATGGGGTCAATGAGAAGGGACTAACGATTGCTGAACTCTACTTTTCGAATGAAGCTGTTTATTGCGAATACACAGCGGAGAAAATAAACCTTGCACCCCATGAATTGTTACATTGGGTATTAGGAAACGTAGCAGACATCCCTGATTTGTACCAAAAAATCAGCAGGATCAATCTAGTACAGATAGAAACGGCGCTACTAGGTATCACAGTCCCATTGCATTTTATTGTAACGGATACTACCGGAAGATGTGTTGTCATTGAAACCAATCGTGGTTTTATCGAAATAAAAGAAAATCCAATCGGCGTGATGACTAACAGTCCAGAATTGGAGTGGCATGTAAAAAATATTGGCAACTATTTAGCTGCGAGACCTGCTAATTTTCCTCCCGCAACAGTCAATGGAGTAGAGGTGCTCCCCTTTGGTCTTGGAAATGGAACATCTATTTTACCGGGCGGATTGACTTCCCCTGAACGATTTGTTCGAACCGTTTATCACAAACAGTTTGTGAATGTAGGAGAGACTGCCGAAGAAACAGTCAATGCCATGTTCCATCTCTTAAATAATGCCACGATCCCCAAAGGACTGATGGTCGAAGATAATGGTCAATCTGAGTATACTCAGTATCGAGTGGTCTATAATGTGACAAATGGTACTTACTATTTCAATCCTTATGAAACCCAAGAAGTTTTTTCATTGCAATTGAAGAAAGAGTGGTTACAATTGAAACAGCCCCGGATTTTTGCGGTTTCCAAGAGTTTCACAACAAAAACGATGGTGTAATAATCGGCCACACAACGGTCGATGCAAAGATAGATAAGTAGAAAATAACTCAGTTTAACGAAGAGTCATCTCTCCAATTAAAAGATCCGCGGTGTGTCATTACCGCAGATCTTTTTTTCGTGTGATTTGCCGTCGAAATTTTTGTAGTAGGTAGCTGGGGAGTTTATCTATTCTGATGCTGAAAAAAACGGTTCAAAGGAAAAGCGTATTCTTATGATAATCGTTCATTGAAACTACGAGAAGAAAACAAGAAATAATTTTTTTACTTTCAGATATTAAAAAAAATCTTTGAAATACAATAAGTCCAGTAATTTTTTTTATTTGAAAATAGTAAGGCATCATTGATAACAACACTGGGAACGTTTGTTTCAGAAATCGGCTGATTCGTGATGATCAAATCAAAGGATTCCAAGTCATAGTTACCTAATTGCTCACCATTGATGGGCAGGATATCTGAACGAACTTTATGCAGATCAAGAATATCTTGAACATAGTAACTGATGTATTGACTGTGATTGATCCCCATATCGCTGATCACTAAGATCTTTTTTGACACCAAAGTCTGATTGATCTCCGGAAAAGAAGTCAATAACCAGAATACATAAGAAGACAAATAACTGATGAGATTCGTTTCCAACAATTCAGAAAAAAAATGCAGTTCTGCTTTGAGTCGTGCATACAATTGACGCTGTGTAAATTTGATATGTCTTGTAAAAAAAGTGGCACGCTGTGTCAGCTCTGTCGTATCAAAGGGCAGTAATTGCGCATAGGAATAAAGACAAGTCAGCAAGTGTACAACGAAGTCGCCGACCTCGTCTGTGATTTGTTCCAACTGCAGAAAAGTATTGAAGGTCAAATTGTCACGTATCTTCTCACTGATCACAGATCTATTCTCTGAATAAAATTGCTGGAAAGCCCCTTTTTGAAAGTAGTCAATGACTGTTTGGCAAGACTCTAAACTAATACCACTCAAATGGCGTTTAATCAATGAATAGTCTTCATTACTGATTTTTGCTTTCACGGCTATCTTGGTGATAGGGCGTTGCCGAAATCCTTGACTCTCTCTTAACAAATCAACGATAAAATACATAATGAAAAAGTCATGTTCATAGCTGTTGTCCAAGCTGATACTATTCAAAATGCAGTGATTGCGCCGCATCACTTGTTTTAGTTCTTGTTTATCAAAGTGATAAGGCAAATCACAATGGCCATAATACATCAAAAAAAAGTAGGTCGTAAATATCCGCAGAGACAGCTCATCGTCCTGACTCGTTAACTGATACCCGCGATCCACAATGACCCGAAGTGAATAGGCAGCCAACACTTTATTGCAATGTTTTAGTTTTCGTGCAAAAGATGATCGACTGATATTGATTGCCTCACAATAATAATCGATCGTTTTGCCTGGCTGTTGAATAAATTCATGAAGGAGTTGTGTCGTTGTTGAAGTTCTCGCCATATCTGTGAGTATTTGAAGATACAATGTAGCATTGAAATTCTCTAGACGATACCCTAATTTATGCGATGTTTTGATGGTTAAAACATTTCCCCAGCGTTGCTTGATCTCTTCAATATATCGGATAAACGTTGATTCGCTGCTACCAATGTGTCTTGCAAGTTCTTTTTTAGTCATCCACTTATCAGAAATGGATAACACACGAATGATTTCTTCCATCTTCCGATAATTTTTCTCCAAAAACCTAATCATTTCATTTCCTCCCAAGTCCTTTACTTTAATAAAACAATCAACGAAACAATAACGCAATCTCAATAATGAAACCGCTTGGTATGAAAGCTGGTGTGATTTGATTCTTCCCTTCTATGTATACTTAGGTATCTGATTAGAATAACAAATTTCCAGCATGCAAGCTATTGGGATTTGCTATTGGTTCGCAAATGAAAGGGGAGAATGAAAATTAATATACTGAGGAAGTTGTGGGTTTTAGGAGCAGTATTTATGCTGGTTAGCTCCTATTTCACATCCATAATCGTTAGAGCAGAAACTATTAATGGGGCAGCTATTCTATCTGCCAAAATCATATCAGATGATTCTGAGCAGCCACAGCTATTACTAGATGTCGCACTCACGAATCAAACAAATGAGCCCATAAAAAAAGAAATAAGAATGGATCATGCCAAGCTAAAAGAAGTAGAAGAAAAACAAGAGGGATACGGTTATCAAATTAAACACAATACCCTCTATCTGACAATAGAGCCTCAACTAAATCAGACCATTCAACTGACGCTGCCCGTTGAGAAAAATTCTTTTTTGACCGAGCAAGCACCAGAATTAATTTACGAAGGTCAGATCCAAAAGGTCTCTGTTGTAATGCCGCAGGCAACAAAGGAAAAACCGACTGACACCCAGGACAATACTTCTAGAGCAGAAACGGATGCTGTAAAGGAAACAGCTGCTACAGATACACATTCAGCAGAATCCGAAGAGTCAAAATCAATAAATCCATCAAATACCAACGAAACGCTGACAGAAAACAGAGAAACAGAAGGACCTGAAGCATCTGAAGCATCTGAAAGATCAACAGCTGCAGATGAAGTGATAAAACCTTTTTCACTCCCTAGCGTTGCTTCTGATCCAGTGTTCGATCGCAGTCATAAAGCAATCCTGCCTCAGTATACGACAGATGCGTCAGGAACCTATCCGACAGCAAGCTGGCAACCGACTGGGAATCAGAATGTGCGCAACCATCAAGGAAACAAAGACGGAGCTGCACAATGGGATGGGCAAACGGAATGGAATGGGGAACCAACGAACAAAACCAATTCCTATATTGAATATGGTGGGACTGGTTCCCAAGCAGACTATGCCATTCGCAAGTATGCCAAAGAGACCACGACACCTGGATTATTTGATGTATACCTAAATATTCGCGGAAATGTCCAAAAGGAGATCGCACCGTTAGATTTGGTTTTAGTAGTTGACTGGTCAGGTAGTATGAATGACAACAATCGAATTGGCGAGGTCCAAAAAGGGGTGGATCGATTTGTAGATACGCTAGCAGAAAGTGGAATCACAGACAACATTCATATGGGCTATGTTGGGTATTCAAGTGATGGATACAAGAATGATTCGGTCGCGATGGGCCCCTTTGATTCGGTCAAAAATGCCATTAAGACGATTACTCCAAGCAGTACTACTGGGGGAACCTTCACGCAAAAAGCCCTGCGAGATGCCGGAAACATGTTGGCAACACCAAATGGACACAAAAAAGTGATTGTTCTACTGACAGATGGTGTTCCCACTTTTTCCTACCAAGTCAGCAAAGTTCAAACAGAAACGAATGGCAGCTATTACGGCACCCAATTTACCAATAGACAAGACCAGCCGGGCAGTACTTCTCGTATTTCTAACAGCTACTATGCTCCAGACCAAAGAAATACCAATAAATTGATCAACAGTACGTTTATCGCAACCATTGGTGAAGCAATGGCATTAAAGCAGCGAGGAATTGAAATTCATGGATTAGGCATTCAACTGCAAAGTGATACTAATGCGGGATTATCCAAACAAGAAGTAGAAAACAAGATGCGGCAAATGGTGTCTGCGGATGAGAATGGTGATCTTTACTATGAATCAGCCGATCATGCACCGGATATTTCTGATTATCTCGCGAGAAAAGCGGTTCAGATATCTGGAACTGTGGCAAACGGCAAAGTAACCGATCCGATTGCTGAACCGTTTAGTTACGAACCAAATACATTAACAGTCAAAAGTGTCGGGTCCCTTCAAGTACAAGCCATGCCCACACTCTCATTTGAAGGGAACACCGTTCGTAGTGATGAAATTTATTTAGGGAAAGATCAAGAAATTCAGATCCATTATCAAGTCAGGATCCAGACAGAATCAGCAACGTTCAAACCTGATTTCTGGTACCCGATGAATGGCAGAACAACCTTCCAACCAGTAGCAACAGCAGATGAAGTGGTAGATTTTGGCGTGCCATCGGGGAAAGCACCAGGAGTCAAGCTTGATTTCAAAAAAATCTGGGAAGAATATGATCATGATCCGAGCAGCCGCCCAGAAAATGTTATCTATGAAGTGACCAGAAAACAAGTTTCAGATACGACAAATTGGCAAACAGGCTACATCAAGATTTCGCAACCGTCAAATGATACCGGAAGCTTATGGGAACGCACTAGTGTAACACAGCTTTCAAAGTCAGCAGATGATGCCTATGCCGAAACCTTAGGTCTACCCAAATACAATAATCGGGGACAAGATTTCAGCTATCAAACGACTCGAGAGCTAACTGTCCCCGGTTATGAGCAAGAAAAAGTAGATGAAACAACGTGGAAAAACACGAAACAGTTTCAGCCATTAGCACTTAAAGTGATCAAAAACTCTTCTGCTGGCGAAAAAAATTTGGTAGGTGCTGTGTTTGAATTAACTGGCAAAAATGGCCGTACGACATTGATCGATAATCAAGATGGCAGCTACTCCTTGCCGCAAAATGTCCGACTGCAAAAAGGTGAAACCTATACTCTCACAGAAGTGCAAGCTCCTGCTGGACATGAACGTGGGAAAACAACTTGGCAAATCGAAGTCACTTCAGAGGGAATTGTGACAATCGATGGGGATGAGGTTTCTACAGAAGAACAAGTGATCACACTGACCGTGGTTAATCAATTTTCAGAATTGCCAATCGGCATTCGCAAGTATACGCTGCAAGACGGGAATGAAGTAAATTTATCTGGGGCAACATTTTCGTTGCAAAAGAAAAATTCTTCAGACCGTTATCAAACGATCGCTACGGAAAAAACAACGGATTCAGGGGTAGCCCATTTTATATTGGATCAGCCAGGTCAATACCGAATGGTCGAAGATTCAGGTCCATTGGGGTATGACACGATCGCCGGCAACTATGAATTTACGGTGGATAAATATGGAAAGATTCACTACGACGGCAAAAATGTGGATAAACAAAGTAAAGAATGGACGTTGAATCATCAAAACCAGTTAAAAGCCTTTGACTTGACCGTCCACAAAAAGGCCGACGATCAGACGCCATTAAAAGGGGCGGAATTCCGTTTGACGGGTCCAAATACAGACATTGAACGATCAGGAGAAGAGACGGATACGTTTGTCTTTGATCAGTTACAGCCGGGAAAATATGTCTTGACGGAAACATATACGCCAGAAGGGTATCAAGGATTGAAAGAGCCAATTGAAATTGTGATCAATGAAGATGGCTCAGTACAGATTGATGGCGAAGAAGTCGCTGATGTGTTAGTTGCTGGAGAAAAAAACAACCAGATTACACTAGATGTGACCAATCAGGCGAAAGTTCCACTGCCGGAAACAGGTGGAAGTGGTCGATTAGGGATTTATCTACTCGCCTTTAGTTCGATCGCCATCGCTGGTATCTACTTATACCTCCAGCGATTAGAAAGGAGGGGGTAGCGGATGAAAAGCATGCGTTGGTTTAGTGTATGCATTTTTCTAGTTGTGTTACTAGGTTTCTCCCAACAAGTTTCAGCAGGAGAAATGCAAGCGAATGTTCGCATCACGTTACACAAGTTACTATTTCCTGAAGGGCAGTTACCCCAGGAACAAATCAATTCCGGAGAAGGTACATTGCTTCAAGCTTACCGCGGTTTAAATGATGTCACCTATCACGTATACGATGTCACCGATTCTTTCTATCAATTACGGGCAGATGGTGAATCGGTGGAAGCTGCGCAAAGAAAGTTGGCTGAGCAAGGTCCTGCAGCCGGATCCCTGATTGCCGAAGGAAAGACCGAGAAGATCCAAGGAGAAGATGGTTTACTTAGCTTCACATTAGCAGCCAAGGACAGCCAGCAGCGGGATAAGGTCTATTTATTCGTGGAAGCTGAGGCACCTAATGTCGTGAAAGAGAAAGCCGGAAACTTGGTCGTTGTTTTGCCAGTTCTTGATCAGAAAGGGAATCAAATGTCCACGATTCATTTGTACCCAAAAAATGAAGAGAAGGCATACGATTTGCCGCCTCTTGAAAAAGAAGTGCAGTCCAAAACCTCAGATTTTGCCTATGGCGAGAGAGTGGGTTATCAGCTGTCAACACATATCCCAGAAAATATCTTGGATTACCAACAATTCCAACTATCGGATACAGCAGATTCTGCCTTATTTCTCTTACCAGAAACGATCACAGTAAAAGTAGGAACATCCGTTATGACAGGATATACACTTCAAACAACGGATCATGGCTTTGTCCTGGATTTCTCTATTCAGCAGCTAGAAAAATTTGCCAATCAAAAATTGCAAGTCTCTTACCAAATGAAAGTAATGAATGCAGAGCCTGACACAGAGATCGTAAATGAAGGGCAATTGCTGACAGATAAACATACCATCAACAAAAAAGTTGACATACGGACTGGTGGGAAACGGTTCGTCAAAAGAGATAGTCAAGATCCGCAGCGAACATTGGCAAATGCCGTATTCGTCGTAAAAAATCAAATGGGAGCCTATTTGCATGAATCAGCCAATGGTTATCAATGGCAAAGAGAAAAAGCGGGAGCTAAACGATTCACTTCTGATCAAGCCGGAGAATTTTCCGTCAAAGGGTTAAAAGATGGCCACTATTTCTTGGAAGAAATCCAAGCCCCAAAAAATTACTTGCTTAATCAAAAAGCCATTCCGTTTGTGGTTGAAAAAAATTCCTATACAACAAATGGAAAAGCAGCTACCCCACTGGCAATCATCAACAAGAAACATACTGGTTTTTTACCAAAGACTAATGAGCAACAAGCAACAGGATTGATCTTAGCCGGTGTAGCATTGATAGGTTTTGTCATTGCTGGGCTGATTGACCAAAAACAAAAACGAGGAGAAAGAAAATGAAACAAGCAAAAAAAGTATGGTACTTACTAAGTACGCTATTACTAACATTACCTGTTTTTATCAATGGGTTGGGTACAGCAGCTTATGCTGAGGAAAATGCAAGCAATGCCCAAATCGTCATTCATAAAAAGAAAATGACCGATCTTCCGGATCCGCTCATTCAAAATAGTGGGAAAGAGATGAGTGATTTTGATCAATATCAAGGTCTTGCAGATGTCACTTTCCGCATTTATAATGTGACGTCAGAATTTTATGCGCAACGAGCAGCCGGGGCAACTGTCGAAGCTGCAAAACAAGCAGTTCAAGGTCTAACCCCAGGTTCGCCAATAGCTGAAGGTATAACAGATGCAGATGGCAATATTACCGTAAATGTACCGAAAAAACAAAACGACAAAGATGCTGTCTACGTCATCAAAGAAGAACCAAAATCTGGGGTAGCGGCTGCTGCCAATATGGTCATTGCCTTCCCGGTTTATGAGATGATCAAGCAATCAGACGGCTCGTATAACTATGGGACAGAAGAATTATCTACGGTTCATGTTTACCCCAAAAATATCGTTTCAAATGATGGGGCATTACATGTGAAAAAAAGAGGTACTGCTGAAAATGAATCGTTGAATGGTGCAGAATTCGTACTCTCAAAAAATGAAGGTTCCCCAAGTACGACCAAGTATATTCAAGGGGTAAAAGATGGTCTCCACACTTGGACAACCGACAAAGGACAAGCAAAGCATTTTGTTACTGGTAAAAGCTATGGAATCGGCGAAGATGATTTTACAGAATCTGAAGAGAAAACTGGTGAACTAACGGTGAAGAATCTTGAAGTGGGTTCCTATACGCTTGAAGAGGTCAAAGCACCGAACAATGCTGAATTGATTGATGATCAAACAAAGACACCCTTCACTATTGAAGCGGATAATCAAACCCCAGTAGAAAAAACCGTTAAAAATGATACATCAAACGTTGAAAAAACAACGCCTAATTTAAACGGCAAAGATGTAGCGATTGGTGAAAAGATCAAGTACGAGATTGCGGTCAATATTCCATTAGGTATTGCTGATAAAGAAGGAAATGCCAATAAATACAACAAATTTAACTTAGTAGATACCCATGATGATGCATTGACCTTTGACAATACACCTTCAGGAGATACAGCCTATGCTCTTTATGATGGTGATACACTGATCGCATCTGAAAACTATCAAGTAACTGAACAGACAAACGGCTTCACCGTCGCTGTCGATCCAGCGTTCATCCCTTCTTTAACACCAGGAGGTACATTAAAATTTGTTTACTTCATGCATCTAAATGAAAAAGCAGATCCAACGAAAGGCTTTAAAAACGAAGCCAATGTTGATAATGGTCATACCAATGACCAAACGCCACCAACAGTAGAAGTCGTCACCGGTGGGAAACGATTTATCAAAGTCGATGGGGATGTTTCATCCACGCAAGCTCTAGCAGGTGCCTCTTTCGTTGTACGTGATCAAAATAGTGAGGGTGCAAACTATTTGAAGGTCGATGAAGCAGCGAAAACAGTGACTTGGGTGGCAAACAAAGCAGATGCAACAACATTCACGACGCAAGCTGATGGTCTAGTCGTCGTTACTGGACTAAAATATGGTTCCTATTATTTGGAAGAAACTGCAGCGCCAGAAAATTATGTATTACTAACAAATCGAATCCAATTTACAGTGGATGAGCATTCTTACGGAACCACAGAAGAATTAGTTGCTCCTGAAAAAGTGCCTAACAAACACAAAGGAACATTGCCTTCTACAGGCGGAAAAGGCATCTATCTTTATTTAGGCAGCGGTACGCTGATCTTGATCATTGTGGGTTTGTATTTCATGAAACGAAAAGAAACTCGTTGAGTTTCTGTTTTGCCAGATTTTCACTTCTAGAAAAATTGGCAGCCTCAAAAGCAGATCTCAGCTATTTCGACCTAGTCAGATAAAAACGGGAGGTTGCAACAGACGTGGTCCGCTTCAAGAAATAAGAAAGGATTTTCTAAAATAGCTTTTCCAATTTTTTTGAAAAGCTATTTTTGAAGAAGCTGATTCTAACCGCTTGTTGAACCACTTGTTCGGAAAAAGGAGCTGTGACAAGTCTTTTGTCACAGCTCCTTTAATTTTTTTGAGGAGGAAACGATGAAACAAAAAAGAGGACACCAGATAGTCGATCGATTGATGATCCTTTTGTTGTTGATTGGTGTAGGGATTTTTTCCTATCCATTCATTAGCGATGCACTGAATAATTATTTGGACCAACAGATCATTGCGCATTACCAAACAGAAGCAAATCAAGAAAATGCCGCCGCAATGGCGAAGTTGCAAGCGCAGATCGACAAAAATCAACAGCTAGCCAAAGAAGGCGGCTCCCCCGGACTGGATCCATTCTCTGAAGCAGAGAAAATCAGTAAAAAACCAGATAAATCGTATTTTGAAAGCCATACGATCGGTGTGTTAACGATTCCCAAAATCAATGTACGAGTCCCTATTTTTGACAAGACCAATTCAGCATTGTTGGAAAAAGGCAGCTCATTACTGGAAGGGACTTCTTTTCCTACAGGAGGCAAAAACACCCACGCCGTCATTTCGGGTCATCGTGGATTGCCGCAAGCAAAACTATTTACTGATTTGCCAGAATTGCAGGAAGGCGATGAGTTTTATTTAGAAGTCTACGGCGAAACACTCGTTTATCAAGTCGATCAAATCAAAACTGTTGTCCCCACCGATACACAAGACCTTCAGATTGAATCTGGTAAAGATCTTGTCACATTGTTGACCTGCACTCCCTACATGATCAATAGTCATCGATTATTGGTAAGAGGACACCGGATTCCTTATCATCCGAAAGTCACTGATGACATAAAGAAAGTCAAACAGCAACAACAGCAGTTTCTGTGGATCCACATTTTTACTGCCTGCGGCTTCCTCGTTTTTTGTATTTGGTGGTATAAGCGGCGAAAGAAAAAAACTGGGAACCCTCCAGTATCTAGCAGATAAAATGAGTTGGCTGATCAAAGAAACCCTGTTTTTAATAAAAAATTTTTTTGATTTACAGGGCATAAAGAAAGCTGATTTATTTGCTAGCCCGCACAATCTTTGTATCTCTTATGCTATCGAACCTCCCGTAAGATGTTAAGAGGATTGACAAAATATTCGCAAACGCTATAATGAGGGTGTATTAGTGGACAAGGACGTCTGCTAATCCTTTTGAAAACTAGCTATCAAAGAAGATACAATAAACGTATACTTATGAAGTGTCAGGGAAAGAGGTGTGAATCCTCTACAGACCTACCTACTGTATGGTGGATGAAACCAATAGAACCACAGAATGATTCTATTCTGGAAGGATTGGGAGTAAGAAGAAGCTAAGTCAGGATACCGGCTTGATAAGTCTATTCATTCTTTTGTAGGAAAAAGAAGGGGCTTCGACGATAACTGGCTTGATCTACTGTTAGTACTGTTAATGAACCACTTTTTCTATTAAAGGAAAAGTGGTTTTTTTGTTTTTTGATACAAAGTAAAAGGAGGGATAGACAAACCGTAGGAAAGAAGAATAATCGATTTATCCGTAAGGGTTGGAAGAAAAAATTCAAAAAAAGTTGAATGCGAGGAAAAAAAGATGAAAAAAATTCTAATGACGATCATGACCATCGGAGTAGTTGCTGGGATTGGATTAGCGGGTTGCGGCAAACAAGAAAACGAAGCTACGGCTTCAACTGAGAAAACAGAACAAAATTTGCCGACGAAAGACCGTAGTGGGAAAGAGATCTCATTGCCTAAAGAGGCAACTAAAATCGTTTCACTGGTTCCATCAGTAACAGAAGTTATTGATGATATAGGAAAAACGAATGAATTGGTTGCTGTTGACATGCAAAGCGGGTCACTGAATGAAGCGCTTCAGGCATTACCTCAAATGGATATGATGGCGATTGATGCAGAAAAATTGATTGCATTGAAACCGCAAATCGTCTATGTGAATGACATTAATTTAGCAAGTTCTGAAAGTGTCTGGCAGCAAGTAGAAGATGCCGGGATCACGATTGTCAATATACCGACAAGTACCAGTATTCAAGCTATCACTAGCGTAACGACAAGTACTCAGAAAAGAGCCGATAGTTGTCCTATTCGGACCTCCTCGATCAAAACAAAGTCACTATCACGAAAGATAGAATATGAAATACAGCACTTGAAGCATCTTCTTTATTTTCCTATGTTGAGAGATGACACGTTTCCTGCAGAACTATGGCTGTACTTTGAGAAACAACAAGCTTGGTTGGAGAATATCATTCAAGGAAAATTCTCGGTGATTGAACAAGCGATTGATCAAGAGCAAGTAGTGATAGAGAGCAGTCAGAGAAGACAATGGGATTATTCTTCAAAGGAAATCCAACTTCAATTGAACAAAATCCTATTCTTGTTCGAAGAAAAGCCTGATAGGCGCTATCAGTATTTCCAAGAATGGGCGGATGCGTTGATCCAAACAATGACTGTAGTAAAACTGAACTAGGAGATGAACACATTGGATTCAATCAATGAAATTGTTGAAGAAGTTATCAAACGAATTCAACTACAAAATCACACATTTGAAGTAGAAGCTTCTGGACGTCACGTCCATTTGTCTCGTCGAGAAATCGATCATTTATTTGGATCAGGGTATCAGTTAACGAAAGTAAAAGATTTGTCACAACCTGGTCAATATGTATGTAAAGAACGAATCACTGTTGCAGGACCAAAAGGACTGTTCCAAAATGTCGTGATTTTAGGTCCTGAACGTAAGGAAGCACAAGTCGAAGTGTCAATGACAGATACCCGAATTTTAGGTATTAACGCGCCTGTTAGAGAAAGTGGAAAGATTGAAGGAACACCAGGGGTGACATTGATGAATGGCGCAACGACTGTTTCATTAGATCGCGGATTGATCGTGGCAAAACGACACATCCATATGACACCAGAAGATGCCCTAGCAAACAATGTGACTAACGGACAAATCGTCCAAGTAAAAGTACTAGGCACGCGACCATTGATTTTTGATGATGTAGTGATACGTGTCAGTCCTCATTTCGCGACGTATATGCATATTGATTATGATGAAGCAAACGCTTGTGGTTTATCAAAAGGTGTTCATGGTTACATCATTAAGTAAGAGAAGGTTGGACAATGAAAGCTTCTGAAATAGAAGAACTGGTTCAACAAATTACTGATCGTATCTGTCAGCAACTCCCAAAGCCTACCCTTGCTCTTGCTTTTTCGCAAGAGAAAAAAGAGATTCCTGCCGAATTATATACCCAGTTTCCCACTGTTCAGTGGAGAACCGGTGAAGATCAAGAGTCGGCTGGAATGATTGTGAAACAACTAACGATTTCTCAAATGTCCAGTATTGCTTTACTGCAAGAAAACGATCTATTGACCCGAAGAATACTTTCATTTTTGTTACAAGGAAAACCGATTCTTGTTTTAGAAACTTTGCCAGCAATTCCGAAAGAAACACCGCTTAAATATCAAGTGAAAAAGACAATTCAAGAATATCGAGACAAATGTCAGCAGTTTGGTCTGACATTCTATCGCTCCCCGCAAGACTATGCTGATTTTTGGAAATCCTGTCAGAAAAAATCAGTGCCTAAGGCATTGCCTAAGCGGACCTTCATCACCGAAAAACAATTGAAAAAAATGCTAGAATACCGCATTCCTCCAATAAAGAATGCGCAATTGACACCATTAGCACAAGATTATGCGCGCACTCAAAAGTTGCTTATAAAGGGGGAAAAAGCATGCTTTTAGGAAAAGTTACCGGCAGTTTGTGGTCTACAAGAAAAGACGAGAAATTAAACGGGTGGAAATTTATGATGGTAGACATTTTGAATCAAGAAGAACAAAAACAAGGCTTTATTATTGCAGCGGATAATGCTGGCGCAGGAATTGGCGATAAAGTATTGATCAGTCAAGGCAATGCTGCTCGAATTTCTGCTGAAAATCCAGAAGTACCTATTGACGCAATGATCGTTGGCGTCATTGATGCTGCAGAGGAAGAATAAGGAGGTTGAATCTATGAGCATTAATGAAATTATTATGTATATTATGGTTCTTTTTATGATCATTGGAGGCATTGATAAATGCATCGGGAATAAATTAGGACTTGGAAAACAATTTGAAGAAGGTATCATGGCGATGGGGTCTTTAGCGTTATCAATGGTGGGGATCATCACGTTAGCCCCGGTCTTGGCGAATCTTTTAAGTCCTATCGTTGTTCCCGTCTATGAATTGCTGGGTGCTGATCCGGCAATGTTCGCGACAACACTACTAGCAAATGATATGGGGGGATTTGCTCTGGCACAGCAATTAGCAAATGATCCTCAAGCAGGGTTATTTGCTGGAGCAATCCTTGGGGCTATGATGGGGCCAACAATTGTTTTCACCATTCCTGTTGCGTTGGGGATTATTCAAAAAGAAGATCAACAGTTTTTAGCCACAGGGGTGTTAAGTGGAATTATTACCATTCCTTTCGGGTTATTGGCCGGTGGTTTAACCGCAGGAATGCCAATGTCTATGATCCTTCCTAACTTGCTACCTATCATTATCGTTGCTGCATTGATCATCGTGGGATTATGGTTGGCACCAAACGGTATGATCAAAGGATTCCAGATTTTTGGTCAAGGTGTTGTCATCGTTGCGATTATCGGTTTGATTGTCGGAGCGATTCAGTTACTTGTGGGAATTACAGTCATTCCTGACATTGCACCTGTTACAGAAGGAATCGAAGTCGTAGGGAGCATCGCATTGACTTTAGCTGGGGCATTTTGTTTGGTTGCTGTGATTACGAAAGTGTTTAACAAACCATTAATGAAATTAGGGAAAGTTTTAGGGATGAATGAAGTGGCTGCTGCCGGTATGGTGGCAACATTAGCAAATAATATCCCAATGTTCCAAATGTTGAAAGATATGGATAACAGAGGAAAAATCATCAACATTGCTTTCGCTGTTTCTGCATCTTTTGTTTTAGGCGATCACCTAGGCTTTACGGCTGGGGTAGCAAAAGAAATGATTTTTCCTATGATCATCGGTAAATTAGTCGGTGGGATAACTGCTATTTTTGTAGCGATTTTTATGGCTAATCGTATGTTAGGGAAACCAGAAATAGAAACAAAATAATGAGGTGAAAATATGACAGAGTTTAATCGTAAAATGATCGAAACTTTGGTTCGTCAAATCGTAACTGAACAATTGATGCCAACAAAACAAGTGGATCCTAGCGGTGTTGCATCGATCAAGCTACCAGAGATCACTGTTTCTGAAGAAGATCGTCTGGATACGGGGAACCCCAATGATATTGTTTATACAAAGGATTTGTTCTCACTCGAAGAGAGTCCTCGTCTAGGTTGTGGATTGATGGTAATGAAAGAAACAACATTTGACTGGACGCTCGATTATGATGAAATCGACTATGTTATTTCTGGCAAATTAGATATTATTATTGATGGACGGAAAGTCTCTGCCAGTGCAGGTGAGCTCATTTTAATTCCTAAAAATAGCAAAATACAGTTTTCAGTCGCAGAAGAAGCCCGCTTTGTTTATGTCACTTTCCCGGCAGATTGGCAGAATCAATAAATTTGTTGAAAATAAGACACTATATATTTTCTTAAGTTGATACGCTACATCAGGTGTTCCTTTTATTTATAGGGATGCCTTTTTTTTAAAAGACCCTTTAGTTAATTAATATACGTTTGGAAGAAAAGATGTTTTTTACAAAGCATACGTGCCGATCTATAGGATAAAAACGAAGTTCTATGTAAGTAGACAGGACAAAACAAAAAACAATTGAATGAGCAACTCGTATCTATTGTTCGAAATAGTTGCAAAAATGGTTTATTTCAAATATCTTTAAGGAGCAACATGCATTAATCATAGAAGAGTATTAGGACAAAAGGCTTGGGGAAGACTTTTTGTAGACACCTAATACTCTTCGTTTTTGTATTTTATCATGATATCAGCTAGTTTGTATTAAATGGACGAAATTTCGTCCACCATGTTTTGATAGGATCCTCCCATGGTGAATTCTGGCGTGATCGTACAACTCAATGTTTGTTTTGTTCAGGCTGATACGTATCTTCGATCAGTGTGTGGTCAAGCTTTTCAGTCTAAATTCAATTGCTTCATCGTAATCATTTATGACAAGAGCAATATTTTGTTTCACGATTACTCTTCCTTTATAGCGATGCAAGTATCATTCTGAGCTAAAGCCAATTATTCGCCACAATAGCGGACTAAGGGAAATCTAAAAAATTATCACTAAATAAGCCAAATAATTTTATTTAACGAGGGATGTCAGCCTTAAAATAATAGCGAAATCACTAAAAATCGGCGGGATATAGTTAAAAACAAAATGGAGAAAAACTTGCCTGCTTTACGCTCGATCTCATATCTTCGATCATTTCTATCAGTTAAAACTCGGTTAGAAATCGAGCACAAAATAGTCCGTTAGTAATTTTAAGTAAAAAAGCAAATAGTAATAAGAAAAGGGTTCCCCTAATAAAAGATACGATCACTCCCTCACAATCTGATGAGTAAGAGCAAATGCTTGCTCTGAAAAGTTTGTTTTATCGCTATCTGTACTATTAACCTTTAGTGAATCATTTAACTTGAAAATATTTAAGGATGATCGTAAGATAGTTTTATCAAATATATAAGGAGTGTTATCTATGGCAAACTATGAAGAAAAAGAATCAAAAGCATTGTTAAAAATCGGAGAAGTTTTGGACAAGTTAGATTCTAATTTAGCAGAATTGGATTCTCTAGAAGCAGATGCTAAAAAACATAGTATGAAGAAGTGGATTGTTGAGAAAAAAGCGATTCATGAAATCAAGAAGATCGCACACGAAGCAGGTAAATACGAAACGTATGATGAGAAAGAATTACAAAAAGAGTTGGACGAAGTAGAAAAATATATGTAAGGAAGAGACGTTTTCTTTTCGTTTTTTTCTCTTATTTTAGTTAAAATAAATTTCCAGCACACTAAGGATAAATTTGCTTGATCAAAGGGAAGCCCGCTTGCTTGTTTTGTGAGTAAGGAGGCTTCTTTGCTTATACAAGCGACTAAAAGAATGCATCTGTCGCGATGCTGGTCGGCTTGACTGTTAACTGATAATCTCAGAGAAGGCAGGTTAAAAATAAAAAAGAAGCAAGATAAACCTCATAGAAACAAGGTTCATCTCACTTTGGAAAAACTACGAAAATCTTCTCGATTTTAGTCTATGGAGATGGCGGGAGTCGAACCCGCGTCCAAACATATTGCTACCTAAAAATCTACGCTCATAGTCAGCTCATTTAAGGATTCGCTTTACAGCTTGCCGAGTGACAGGCAGTCTGTATTGCTAGTCTGATGTTCTCTTTTTTAACTTGCAGACGGAAAGTTAAAACGTATCCCACTTAGAATAGGACCCTTACTCGAGCACATGGGCGATGCCGAGAGGATCTACGCTAACTGTTTTTAGGCAGCTAAAGCGTAAGAGTTTTCGTTTTTAGCAGTTATATTTAACTGTAACGTTTTAACGTAGACGTAACCTACGAAGCGCAATTCAGGCTCAACTATGCCTGTCGAATCCGTAACATCCCCCTGATAAAAGGGGTATCGCTACCAACCATTAGTATAACATAATTTGCGCTATATGCAAAGATTTAGATCAATTCAAAATGATTCAAGGCATGCACGATGCCGCCTTCAGTATTTTTAAGAGTAACAAAATCAGCAATCTCTTTTAGTTCTGGCAAGCCATTACCCATGGCAATTTTATAGTCGCAAGCTTCTAAAAGAGCGAAGTCATTGCTACCGTCACCAAAGCCAAATGTTGGCACATCTTTGAGATTTAGTAAGTTCACTAATGTCTTAATTCCCGTTCCTTTAGAGGTGCCGCTTTTCACGACATCAATTGAAAAAGGTGTATTGCGGTAGAAAGTCAATTCAGGGAACTGTTCTTTATAGACTGTTTCATTGGCGATACCTAATACGAGCATCATATTGATCCGGTCTTTTTCATAACGGAATGGATCGATTTCTGGAAGGGGGCTGCGGACATAATTGTAAGCCTCGATCATCTCATCATTGTGTCCAGTTGCCCAGTAACCATTCTCGTTATAATATGAAAGTTCGTCGCCATGATCTCTCACGGCTTCCAACATCCGTGCGCAGAGATTTTTATCTAATGTGTCTGAAAACACTTCTTTGCCATCGATACGAATGAATGCCCCATTCATGACAATATTTGAGGTGATCCCAGCAGCCTCGCGAATAGCAAGAACTTCTGTTTCCGTTCTGCCGGTTGCAATGATTGGTAAAACATCATTTTGGCGTAAGCGATGCATGGCCTCAGAAATTTCGGGGGTGATCTGGGAGTGTTCATCTAGTAGTGTGCCATCTAAATCAAAAAATGCTAAAGCTTTATAATTCATACAGTTTTCTCCTACTCTTATTGACAGTTACAAAATCAATCTTAACAAAGATTGCTAAAAACGCAAACCTTTATGAAGAAACCGTGAAGTTGTTGGTAGATAGGAGGTTTTCGAGTATACTAGAGAAAGAATGGAGTGGGAATATGATTTTTTTAGTGATTGGAGCGATTTTCTTTTTGATCGGTTTTGTTTTTTTGATTCTCCCTTCAAAGAAAATCAATTTTATCTACGGCTATCGTTCTTATTTAGCAAAACAGAATGAACGAAATTGGCAGTATGCACAAAAGATCTGTACGCGGTACTTTCTGCTGTTTGGGGGAGTCATGACATTGATAGGAATCCTACTGAAGTGGCAGGGATGGACCAATTTCTTTCTCTTAGAAATGATTGCAATTCCTTGGTTTATTGTACCGATTTTTGGTTTGATCGAAGAAAAGCTGCAACAATTTGATGAACAACATAGGGGTGAAGACAATGAATATTCTAATGATTGAAGACAATGAATCTGTTTCAGAAATGATGCAAATGTTTTTTTTGAATGAAGGTTGGGATGCGGCTTTCAAATATGATGGCAAAGAGGGACTGGAAGCTTTTGCCGAAACTCCAGAAAAATGGGATATGATCACGCTGGATTTAAATTTGCCTACCATGGATGGAATGATCGTTGCCAGAGAGATTCGCAAGATTTCTAATACAGTGCCCATTATTATGCTGACTGCCCGTGATTCAGAAAGTGATCAAGTGATTGGGCTGGAAATGGGCGCGGATGATTATGTGACGAAACCATTTAGTCCATTAACATTGATTGCTCGTATCAAAGCCCTGCATCGACGGAGTGAAATTGCTGAGAAGGCAAGTTCTGAGACTTCAGACACGACATTTGATATCGTTACCGATCACTTTAAAATGAATACCAAGACTCGGGAGGCTTATTTGAACGGCAAATTGATCGATGGTCTGACGCCCAAAGAATTTGATTTGCTTTATACATTAGCGAAAAAACCGCGACAAGTCTTTTCCCGGGAACAATTACTAGAGTTGGTTTGGGATTATCAATATTTTGGTGACGAGCGTACCGTCGATGCGCATATCAAAAAGTTGCGGCAAAAAATTGAAAAAGTGGGACCGCAAGTGATTCAGACTGTTTGGGGAGTTGGCTACAAATTTGATGATGCAGGTGCTGCCTAATGCGGTATCTTTATCAACAATTGATTGCGTTTTTTGCTGTGATTCTAGTCATTTTGATGACGATTGGAGTAGCGTTTACCCAAATGACCAGACAGACGTTGCAAGAGCGCAATTACGAGCAATTGATGGGGTATGCCTCTTCCGTAGCAAAAATTTCCCAGATCAGTGACTCAGAATTTTTTCAGCAGAACATGACGCGAGATGAATATTTGCAGTATTCACTACATCTTGCTGAAAATATTCTGAGCAATCAAGATATTTCTTTTGCTTTTTTTAAAAGTCCGAAAGAACAAATCTATCCATTAGATACGGCGGGACGAGCGGTCGACTTTAGCATTTCAGAATCAGATTGGCAGTCATTGCAAAATGGTGGTCGATTACAAATGACTTCGAATACCAATTTATTCGGCGAACGAGAGTTGACTTCCTATGTGTTGATTCCTTTTTCTGTTAATCGGACGGATTTTTATGGCGTGATGGTGGTTTCACAATCTGCCAGCAATATTTTGAATCTAGTCAGTGCTTTTAATCAGAACTTATTCAAAGTCTTCTTGATTTCGATCATTGTTTCGCTATTGATCAGTTATCTATTCGCGACTTTCCAAGTTCGACGGATCAATCGGATGAAGCGGGCAACCAAAGAAATTACGAATGGGAATTTTGACATCTCATTACCTGTTCATAATCGCGATGAATTTGATGAATTGGCAGAAGACTTTAACCAAATGTCCCAGTCATTGAAAGAGTCGCATGAAGAAATTGAGCGTCAGGAAGAACGACGACGGCAATTTATGGCTGATGCTTCCCATGAAATGCGTACGCCTTTAACCACTATCAATGGGTTGCTAGAAGGATTAGAATACCATGCAATTCCAGAGAATCAGCGAGACAATGCGATCCGCTTGATGAAAAATGAGACCAATCGTTTGATTCGTTTAGTGAATGAAAATCTGGATTATGAAAAAATCAGAACCAATCAGATTTCTATGGTCATTAAGAAGTTTGATGCGACCAAGACAATGACCAATCTGTTGACGCAATTGGAAAGCAAAGCAGAAGTCGCAAACGATCGTTTGATTCTGGAAACAGAGGAGTCGATCGACGTCTATGCCGACTATGACCGGTTTGTTCAAATTATGGTTAACATACTCCAAAATGCGATTCAATTCACACAAGATGGTGAGATCCGCGTGCGAATCGAAAAAGGCTATCTAGAAACGATCATTGAGATTTCTGATACAGGAATCGGTATGTCCGAAGAACAAGTCAAAAATATTTGGGATCGCTACTATAAAGTTGATCCTTCTCGAAAAAATCGACAATTTGGTGAATCGGGATTAGGGTTATCGATAGTGGAACAGTTGGTTCGCCTCCACAAAGGTAAAATCGAAGTCGATAGCGAATTGGGGCAAGGAACGACCTTCAAAGTGACTTTTCCCGATATCGAAATAGAAGAATAAGCTAGAAACATACAGTATGCTTTTATGCAGTGATAGACAAAAAGGAAACCATCGTCATCGATGGTTTCCTTTTTGTGTACCTATAAAATAGAAAAGTCTCATTGTTTTGTGATATAGGGGGTATGAGCCAAGCGTTCATCTTCATTCATTAAATAGATCGATAGCTGAAATTGTTTTGCTAGTTGACTGCATAAAGGCAGAAGGGCTTGGATGTCGGCGGTATGTAAATTTTTTGAAAGAGTCTCTAAAACTATGACCGGTTTTTCCAATAAAAGTGCCAGTAACAATTGTACTTTAACTTCTTCTAAAGAAGTGAGTTCATCTAAGGATCTTTTCAAAAAAGTCGGTTCTAAATGAACGGCAGTTAACAGCTCTTCCAAAGGTTTTTCTTTTTTATTGGCTAAGGAAAGATTATCTTTCAATGATAGAAAGGGGACATACTGCCATTTTGGCTCGATGGTAACCGCTTGGTTAGTTTGCAGAAAGTGTGCCAACGTCTCTTTCGCAGCAAGGTCATTGGCTGCAAGATAGAAAAGACCTGGGATGTTTAGTTGATTTTTTGGTTTTTCCATTGCTGATTCCTCCAATAAAAACAGTGGCTGGTGACGACGACTAACGTAATGATTGAGACTGAACCAACGAGTAGGACAAAGGTTTGGCGTAAACTTTTTAGAATCATTGACAACCATTCATTGCTGTTCAATTCAACATTCTGAATGAATGCTTGGCTTGTTTGTGGAATCGTAATGCCGAAATCCGCTGTTGTTTGGCTATTGACCGACTGCCAAATCTGCAAGGAGGCATCTTCTCTGTCGAAAGTTGTGATATGACTGGTAATCATTTCTCGTTGAAAGAAAGGCTGAAATAGAATCAGCAATGCAAAGACGAGGACGATGATTGCAAGCAGTGGCAGGAGGACTTCCAAGAGCTGCATTCCTACCCATTGCCGCGAGGAAGCTCCGCTCATCAGCCATGCCTGAAATTCCTTTCTTTTCATTCGTTGGTAAAAAATAATGAAACCTGTGAAAACCAATAGGAAACTGATGAAGATCAACAGAAAAAGATTCTGATAAATAGATGCAATCGTTTGGATCTCTTGTGCGATTTTTGCCGGCATTTCTTCGCCAATCAAATAATCTTTGGCTTGTGTAAATAATTGGTTCAATGAGTGGAGCAGAGTATCACTAATGATTAAACCAATCACGGCAAAAAAGGTCAACAATCCATAGAGGATCAATGCTTTTTTATGATAATGAATGCTGGCTACAGCAAAACGAAAAGTTTTCATTCAATTCACCTCATTCTACTATCTAGTATAAAAGGGGAGTTTGAATAAAGTATGAAGTTCTTGTACAAAAAAAAGAAAGTCAGCGGAGACTTCTTGATTTTTTGTGCAAAAAAGTACCGCGAGCGATCAAACGCTAGCGGTACTTTTGATTGAAGCTTATTTATCGGTCTCTTTGACCATTTCTTCGTATTCTTTATAGGTCTTCGTATGATACAAATCGACGGTCGATTTCTCACCATTTTTTGAGAAGACACTCGTTGAATCGGCACCGAGTTCTTTTTCTTTGGCACTCAATTTTTGTAAGGAATTTTTGTAATCATAGTTATCTGGATCGACTTCTTTCAATCCGCTTTTCGCATAGAAGCGCAACAGATCTCCATTATTAATTTGATCAGAGACCGACAGTTGTTTATCAACTTTGGCTTTCCATTCATCCACTTGCTTTTGTAAGCTTGCAGAAGGACTTGGGATCGCCATGCCAGTACTGTTACTGTAAAGGACGCCTCCGTAATAAGTATACTCTGGTGTAACAAAGTCACCGTCTCTAAATGCAACGAGCTGTTCGTTTTGTTTCGAGAACAAATCTTGTCCTAATTGGATATATTTCGAAGTATCTACACCTAACAGATGAAGTAAGGTTGGTAAAGCATCCACTTGACCACCGTACGTATGATTGATTCCGCCCTTCGATTGTCCAGGAATATGGATCATGTAAGGGACACGCTGTAAGGCTGCATTATCAAAATTAGACCAGCTAGCGCTGTCTTTACCAAGCAATTCTGCTAAGTTTTTGTTTCGCGAATTTGAAATACCGTAGTGGTCACCGTATAAGACGATCACAGAATTATCATACAGACCAGATTCTTTCAAGTAGTTGAAGAATTCTTCAACTGCTCGATCCAAGTAGTTGGCAGTAGCAAAGTACCCGTTGATCGTTTCATCAGAAGTTGTTGCTAACGGGAAGCCACCTTCATCATTGGTAAATTCAGAGTATGGGTAGTGATTAGAGACAGCGATAAATTTGGCGTAAAATGGTTGTTGCAACCGTTCCAAGTATTGCGCTGATTGTTCAAAAAATGGTTTGTCATGCAACCCATATTGGAATGAGTTATCTTCGTTGACATCATAGTAAGAAGCATCAAAGAAGTAATCATAGCCAAAGCGTTTGTAAGTCTCGTTTCGGTTCCAGAAGGTACCAGTGTTTCCATGAAAAACAGCTGATGTGTAGCCTTGTGTTTGTCCTAAAATATCTGGTGCTGCTTCAAAGGTATTCTTCCCGCCAAGTTGCGTGAAGAGAGCCCCTTGATTCAAACCAAAGAGTGAATTCTCAAAAAGTGTTTCCGCGTCACTGGTTTTTCCAGCTTTGACTTGATGAAAGAAATTATCAAAGCTAAATGTGCTTTTACTATGATACAAACGATTAATGAATGGCATCACTTCATGTTCTACGCCATTCTCATCTTTTAATTTATAATCGATCAGAAATTGTTGTGTACTTTCTAAATGGACATAAATGACATTTTTTCCTTTAGCGATCCCGAACATGTCGTCATTAGGTTCTGCATAATGCTGCTTGACATAACTTTCGACTTCGTTCATATCATTGGGACTAGCTTCTGCTCGAACTTGAGAAGCTTGATACGTCTGCACGCCATCATAAACAGTAAATGCATTGATCCCTAAATATTTGACCAGGTAATCACGAGAAAAAGTTCTAGTCAATAATTCTGGACGATCTGCTTCGGCTAAGAACAAATTTCCTGAGAAGATCATTACTGCTAATGTTGAAATGGCAAAAGCCATCCGAGCTTTAACGGGACGCTGATCCATTTTGATTTTCTTCATAACGAGAGCGGCAATCAAAATGACGAAGTCCACGAAGTACAATAAATCGTAAGGTCTGAAAAGACGAATCGCACTTTCTCCCAGACCACTAGCAACTTTTCCGGCACCAAGCATCGTATTGATGGTAATGAAATCCGTGAACTCTCGATAATAACTGACATTTGAGAACAGTAGCAGTGTCATCAAGAAATAGATGGCGATCATGGTGATATAGGCTGCTTTTGTTCGTCTCACATACAGTGCGATCGAAAGTAAAAATAAAGTTGTTGCGATTGGATTGATAAATAAGATGAAGTATTGCACAGTGCTTTCAATCCCAAGGTGGAAGTCCACCAAATAAGCAAAGATATTTTTTAACCAAAATAATAGGGCCAATATGAAAAAAAAGCCCATTCTTGTATTCACAAAAGTGGATACTCTATTTTTTTTCAAGGGAATCTTCCTCTCTCTTTCCAGCTTAAACGAATAAGATTCGAATTTACATCATCCTATATTCTACTAGTCCATCGAAACAGTGTCAATCGAATTCCCTGTCGTGGTGCGGAATTAAGTATTTCTTTACTTTCAAGAATACAGACAAAGAAACAGGTTTTTGCTATACTTATCAATAGAATGAATGGAGCAGATAAACGATGAAAATGAATTTAAGCAAAAAAGGAATCAAAAAATTCCATAAAAAAAACCCATTGATCCAAGAAGATGATCTCCTGCAAGTCAAAGATACACAGGATTGGGTCTCTTTTGTCGATTCGCAAGGGAAAATTGTCGGAACCGGCTATTTAGGGAAACAGAATAAAGGCATCGGCTGGGTATTGGCTTTTGAAGATCGTCCGATCAACAAGGACTTTTTTGAAGCAGCTTTTGCAAAAGCCAAAGCCAAAAGAAGTGCTTACTATGCCAGCGAAGAAACAGATGCTTTTCGTATCGTTAATGGAGAAGGTGACCACTTAGGTGGATTAACGATTGATCTCTATCGAGAATTTGCCGTATTTTCTTGGTATAACGAAACATTGTACCAAAATAAATCTCTATTGATCCAAGCGTTCCAACAAGTTTTTCCAGAAGTCAAAGGAGCGGTTGAAAAAATCCGCTTTGACTCTGATCTGCCAGAATCAGCAGCCGTCTATGGAGAGGAGGCGCCCGAACCGCTGATTGTGAAAGAAAATGGCGTTCACTATGCTACCTATCTTAATGAGGGACTGATGACCGGGATTTTCCTTGATCAAAAGGAAGTACGCGGACAACTCGCCGAAGGGCTGTCAGCAGGCATGACAGTGCTCAATATGTTTAGTTATACCGGTGCTTTTTCTGTTGCAGCTGCGATGGGCGGTGCGACAAAGACAACGAGTGTTGATCTTGCCAAGCGCAGTTTGGAGAAGACCAAAGAGCAGTTTGCAATCAATGGCTTTGATCCAGAAAAACAGAAGATTCATGTGATGGATGTTTTTGGCTATTTTAAGTATGCTAAGAAAAAAGAGCTGACCTTTGATATGATCATTTTAGATCCGCCTAGTTTTGCCCGCAACAAGAAAAAAGTCTTTTCTGTCGCAAAAAATTATGGTGAACTGGTTACGGATAGTTTGGCGATTATGAACGAGGAAGGCTTGTTGATTGCTTCCACGAATGCTGCCAACCTTTCCCAAAAGAAGTTTCAACAAATGATCGAAGAAGCAATGGATCAGGCACAAGTCACATATCAATGTATACAAGAATATCGACTACCAAGTGATTTTGCAGTTGATCCTAACTTTTTAGAAGGGAATTACTTAAAAGTATTCTTTTACCAAATCAAAAAGGAGTGAGACGGATGGTTCAAGTAAAGTCAATCGAGTTGGATGGCAAGCACCCGCGCATTTGTGTGCCGCTGACCGGAACAACTAATGAGGAGATTATCAAGCAAGCCCTAGCCGCAGAAACTTCGGATGCAGAGATCATTGAGTGGCGGGCTGATTATTATAAAAAAGTCGATAGTTTATCCGACGTTCTGGATGTACTTTCTCATGTTCGGACCACTTTAAAATCAAAAGTTTTTCTGTTTACGTTTCGAACCATCGAAGAAGGGGGACAAATCTCTTTCACTTTGACACAATATAAACATTTATGTCTAGGCGTTGCAGAATCTGGATTGATCGATATGATTGATATAGAACTGGAAAAAGCTGAGTTTTTAGGCAGAAACTTTATTCAGAAAATCAAAGAACATCAAGTGAAATTGGTGTTAAGTAGTCACGATTTCGACAAAACACCAGAAGATGCTGTGTTGATCTTAAAAATCGGGATTATGAATCAATTTGGCGCTGATATCGGAAAACTAGCAATGATGCCTCACAATGTGCAGGACGTTTTGCGTTTGATGGGCATTATCAATAAAGCGCGGGGATTCAATCAATTACCTTTAGCAGTCATGTCAATGGGAAATCTAGGCAAAATCAGCCGCGTCAGTGGTAGTCTGATCGATTCAGTCATGACTTTTGCTGCGCTGGATCAAGCTTCTGCCCCTGGTCAGATTCCAGTGGAGCGGATGAAAGATTATTTAGCTGAGTTTTCAATCGAAACAATGAAAAATTAAACAATCGGGAACATAAACAGAAAAAAATGGGACAGACTAGTCCTATAGTTTCGAGCAGTCTTAAATGAGACTCTTAAAATTGAAGTTGTAAAGAAAGAACCAGAAGTTTGGATAAATGAGGAATGCGTCATGGCAAAAGTAAAAAAAACAAATGCGATTCGGATGGTAGAACAAAAGAAACTCTCCTATCAGGAATATACGTACGAATGGTCAGAAGATCATTTGGATGCAGGGTCTGTTGCTCAGCAAATCGCTCATCCAGAAGCCATCTATAAAACGCTGGTAGCAGTTGGCAATAAAACGGGTCCCATCGTCGCAGTCATCCCTGGAGATCACGAATTAGATTTGAAGAAAATTGCTAAAGCCAGCGGCAACAAAAAAGTAGAAATGTTGCACTTAAGAGACCTAGAAGAGACCACAGGGTATATTCGCGGTGGATGTTCACCGATCGGCATGAAGAAACTCTTTCCAACCTATATTGATGAAAGTGCGCGACATTTGGAAGAAATCATCATCTCAGCAGGAAAGCGTGGTTTACAAATAGGACTGTCTCCAACAGATTTGAGCAAATTAGTCCGCGGACAGTTTGTCTCGCTGACTGCTATTTCTGAAGTTGGCTAAACAGGAACAGACAAAACAACAGAGCCGCTGCATTGAAGTAGGATACTTCAATGCAGCGGCTCTGTTGTTTGTTCTATGGACAATTATTCCATAACGGAAATATCAAAGACTTCAATATTATCTAATCCACCATAAAATTCATACCATGGGGTAGCATATTCTTTTAGAATAGCATTCAGCTCTTCGACATTTTCCCGGCCTTGCGTATCTAACCAATCAAGCAGTGCTTTTTCCCCTTGTTTTCCATAGATTTCCACGCTGTCTCGCCAAGTTGCACGTCCGCCAAGAATACCAGAGAACTTTGCCCCGTGTTCGCCGGCAAAGCGTAATTCTTCTCGGAAGATGTTTGCAGGAACCCCTGCACTTAAGTAAATGAAAGGACGAGTAGCGGCATCGCTAGCTTCTCTAAAGTAGTTGGCAGCTTCTTCTTGGGTATACACAGCTTCTAAGCCTTCTTTTTGAAACCCTTCAACCAAATCAAATTGTACGGGTACTTCAACTTTTAAAATATCGATATGGTATTTGTCTTTGGTCAATTCTTGAATCGTTCGAATGACTTTTCCAGGTTTGATTTTAGCGAAAGCCGGTGATTTATCATCGGTGATTTCATCGTCGTAGACGATTGGTTCGACAAAAATTGGGATATCGGCTGCTTGTGCTTCCGTACCTAAACGTTCTAGAAAAGCATGTTTCGTATCAAGAATCTCTTGCGGTTCATCAGGATTGTAATAAACCAGCACTTTAGCTGCGTCAGCTCCTTTTTGGACTAGACGTTGCAGAGATTCATTTGGCAACAGCTCCGGCAATCGTCCTGGAGTATTGACATCATAACCGGTTTTTTCATAAGACAGAATCAAACCAGCATTAGGATTTTTCGCTTCGATGCCTTGAAATCCATATTCTTCATCCAATAAAATGCTGCTGACATACTTTGTCAATTCTTGTGAAACCAACCGTTTGAAGTCATAAATTTGTTCCATTTTGAAATTATCGGGCCCTGTGGCAGCTTTCATCATTTTTTTCATTGATCCTCGCTGATCAATGGCCAATGCCGCAATCACCCCATCTTCATTTGAAAGTTTCTGCATTTTTTCAAATTTGCCTCTTGAAATACGTTTCATTTGTCCAGCCTCCTTTAAGTTCTCTTTCAGTCTACGCCTTCTCACAAAAATCGCCAACTAATAAGCAATTTCTAGAAATGCAAACAAAAAAACGAAGCTTTGTCACTACCCCGCAAGCAATGGGATGTGACAGCAACTTTACTCAGATGCAAGTCTGCGAAAGATTCGAAATTCCTTGTATTTCATTGTGTCAGATCGTTAAGAGAATAAAGACTATCCTTGTGAATAGTGGAAATAGCTCGCCATTTCTGCCGCATGCTTGCCAGCGACATGACCAGTACAAAAGGCAGCAGTGATATTGAATCCACCGGTATAACCGTTGATATCGAGTAATTCGCCGCCGAAATAAAGGCCATTGATGCACTTACTTTCCATTGTCTTGGGATTCACTTCTTTTAAATGAATCCCTCCACCCGTCACAAAAGATTTTTCCAGCGGAAATGTTTTAGAAATTGTGACAGAAAAGCCTTTCATGATAGCTGCTAAAGCCTGTAGCTGGTCTTCAGTTGTTTGCTCAGCCACCAGATCAGAAAGTGCCAGTCGATGGATAAAGAACTCTAGCAGACGTTCCGGCAAGATGCCGCTCAGTGCATTGACTAATTTTTTCTTCGAATGGGCTGCCACTGTTAGCTCATTCACCAATTCATTCGCTGTTTTTTCTGGAAAACAATCCAGCATCACTGTGACAGGTGTATGACTCTTCAATTCTTGATTGACAAAAGAAGAGCAGCGCAGTGCAGCTGGACCCGAAAGCCCGAAATGCGTGAACAAGAGATCCATGGTATGAGAGACAACGGTTTTTCCTGTAGAATCTAAAACAGATAAAGCAATATCTTGTAAAGAGATGCCTTGCAGTGTGCGTGCTTTGATAAATGGCTCCTCTGATATGAGGGGAGACTCGGTAGGATAAAGCGGTGTGATGGTATGCCCTACTTTTTTGGCCATTTTGTAGCCGTCTCCAGTTGCTCCAGTCGAAGGGTAAGTTCGACCACCAGTCGTCAGGATCACACAGGGCGCAGTAAATTCTTCGAATTCTGTTCGAACGCCTTGGATCTGAGTCTCATCATGAAGTAATTTAGTGACGACTGTATTGGTCAATAGAGTGACTTGTTTCTCATGGAGCGCCTGTAATAAGCCTTCAACGATCGTTTTCGATTTGTCTGTGACAGGAAACATCCGTCCGTGATCTTCTTCTTTCAGAGGGACACCATGGGATTCAAAAAAGGTCATCACATCGAAATTATTGAATTGCGAGAATGTACTATATAAAAATTTTCCGTTGCCGGGAATATGGGCGATCAAATCATCGACAGAGCGATGATTGGTCACGTTACAACGACCGCCACCGGTCATAAGCAATTTTTTGCCAACTTTTTTATTTTTTTCTATAAGTAATACGTCTGCACCGTTTTCGGCTGCTGAAATAGCGGCCATCATGCCACTGGTACCAGCACCAATCACGATCACATCATAGGATTTCTTCATCTTCCTTCACCTCTTTGTGGATTGTACCATATTGCAGGAACAAGCGGGGAGAAAGCTGTTTGTTCAATGAATCGAAAAAAAATTCTGACAATTTCGTAAAAAATAGATGCAATTTCTGAAATTTTCTATAAAATAGAATTTAACTAAAGGAGGTAGTGCCTGATGACAAATGCTTCAGAGTATGTAAAAGCGATCCAAGAGAAACTGCACGAAAAAGATCAGAACCAAACGGAATTTTTACAAGCGATAGATGAATTTTTACCAACAATCATTCCTTTCTTAGAAAAACATCCAGAATACATTGAATCGAATTTGGTTGATTTATTAACAGAACCAGAGCGATTTATTCAATTTCGTGTGCCATGGCAAGATGACCAAGGCAATTGGCAAGTCAACCGCGGTTATCGGATCCAATTTAATTCTGCATTAGGGCCTTACAAAGGCGGCCTGCGTTTTCATCCCAGCGTCAACTTAAGTATCTTGAAATTTTTGGCTTTTGAGCAGATTTTCAAGAACAGTTTGACTGGATTACCGATTGGTGGCGGCAAAGGCGGAAGTGACTTTGATCCAAAAGGGAAATCAGATGGAGAAGTCATGCGTTTTTGTCAAAGTTTCATGACGGAATTAGCAAAACATATCGGCCCTGACTTAGATGTGCCTGCGGGGGACATTGGTGTTGGTGGCCGTGAAATTGGCTATCTCTTTGGGGCTTACAAACGTCTGAAACAATATGATGCTGGTGTCCTTACAGGAAAACCATTGGACTTTTGGGGAAGTAAAAATCGGACGGAAGCTACCGGTTACGGGGCAGTCTATTTTGTTAAGCATCTGTTGAAAGATTTAAAGGAAAACTTCCAAGGGAAACAGGCAATTGTATCTGGAAGCGGCAATGTAGCCATTTATGCGATTGAAAAATTGCATGAGTTGGGCGCAAAAGCCATCACTTGCTCTGATTCTTCTGGCTTCATTTATGACAAAGAAGGTATCGATCTGGCATTATTGAAAGAAATCAAAGAAGTGAAACGGGAACGTTTGACAGCATATGCCAACGCACGCCCCTCAGCAGAGTACCATGAAGGCGCTTCTGTCTGGGACTTCGATGTTCAAGCGGAATTAGCCTTCCCTTGTGCGACTCAAAATGAAATCAATCTAGAACAAGCCAAACGGGCAAAAGCGAATGGTGTCCGGATTGTTTCTGAAGGTGCCAATATGCCAAGCTCTCTTGAAGCGGCAGAATATTTTATTGCGCAAGGAATCTACTATTGTCCTGGGAAAGCGGCTAATGCGGGTGGCGTAGCGGTTTCTGCTTTAGAAATGAGTCAAAACTCACAACGTTTGCAGTGGGAGCAGGCAGAAGTCGATCAAAAATTGGATGAGATCATGAAGAATATTTATGATGCTTGCCGTGACACTGCAGAAGAATTTGATCAAAAAAATAATTTCATGCTAGGAGCAAATGTGGCTGGATTTGAAAAAGTTGCTAAAGCAATGTTTTCTCAAGGACTTGTCTAACTCTGCCAGATAGGCGATATAATAAGGAATTACTTGAAAAAAGTTCAAAAAAAACGTAAAGTAGTACTTGTATGAAAAACTAATTTTTTTCAAGGAGGACAAATCATGTCACACATCAAATTTGACTATTCAAAAGTAGCACCATTCGTGAATGAATACGAATTAAGCTACATGCAAAGTCAAGTTACAGCAGCAGATAAACTCTTACGTGAAGGTACTGGTGCAGGTAACGACTTTTTAGGCTGGATCGACTTGCCTAAAAATTATGATAAAGAAGAATTTGCACGAATCAAAAAAGCAGCAGAAAAAATCCAATCGGACTCAGAAGTATTAGTTGTTATCGGTATCGGTGGTTCTTATTTAGGGGCAAAAGCTGCGATTGATTTCTTAAACCATTCATTCTATAACTTGCTTTCATCAGATGAACGGAAAGCACCACAAATCTTTTTTGCCGGAAACTCAATTTCTTCGACTTATTTAGCTGATTTGATCGAAATCATCGGTGATCGTGATTTCTCTGTCAATGTCATTTCTAAGTCAGGAACGACGACAGAACCTGCGATCGCATTCCGTGTCTTCAAAGAACGCTTGATCGAAAAATATGGCAAAGAAGAAGCAAACAAACGTATCTATGCAACGACAGATAAAGCAAAAGGTGCCGTTAAAGTTGAAGCAGATGCTGAAAATTGGGAAACATTCGTAATTCCTGATGATGTTGGCGGACGTTTCTCTGTCTTGACAGCTGTAGGTCTATTGCCAATCGCTGCTAGCGGTGCGGATATCGATGCTTTGATGCAAGGTGCAGCAGACGCTAGTGAAGCATATGCCAGTGATGACCTTGAAAAAAATGAAGCGTATCAATATGCAGCAATGCGTAACATCCTTTACCGCAAAGGAAAAGTAACCGAATTGCTGATTAATTATGAACCAGGAATGCAATACTTCTCTGAATGGTGGAAACAATTATTTGGAGAATCAGAAGGAAAAGACCAAAAGGGAATTTACCCTTCAAGTGCTAACTTCTCAACTGATTTGCATTCATTGGGTCAATATATCCAAGAAGGCCGCCGCAACATCTTTGAAACTGTTGTTAAAGTTGAAAAACCACGTAAATCAATCACAATTCCTACGCAAGAAGCTGACCTTGATGGACTTGGCTACTTACAAGGAAAAGAAGTTGATTTTGTAAATACCAAAGCCTTCGAAGGAACGTTATTGGCTCACACAGATGGCGATGTACCAAACTTATTGGTTAAGATCCCAACGATGGATGCCTACACATTAGGTTATACAATGTATTTCTTCGAAATCGCTGTAGGTATTTCTGGTTACTTGAATGGTGTGAATCCATTTGACCAACCTGGCGTGGAAGCTTATAAGAAAAACATGTTCGCATTGCTTGGCAAACCAGGCTTCGAAGAGCTTGCAAAAGAATTGAACGAACGTCTATAAATCAATGCTTTTACCACTTATATAAATTGGTGGTGAACGAAACATGTTCGCTTTGATTCATAACTGGTGATAGTTTTGGTGATAGTGACAGATTAAAAGCACTCATTGCGAGTGCTTTTTTCTTTCATTTTCGATGTAGTTTTCGAACTGTTCCATAGACCTTTTTTTAACCTCTGGTGAAATATGGGCATAGATTTGAGTTGTTGAAATATCCTTGTGACCAAGAAAGTCTTTTATGTCTTCTAAGGACAATCCAGCTTGACGAGATCGGACAGCAAAAGTATGGCGGCCATCGTGGACTCTAATTTTCGGCAATTCAGCTTTTTTAGCAATCCGATTAAATGCGCCATTCACTGATCGATCACGGACAATTTTCCCTTTGTATCTCTTGCTGGTTTGCAAGAAGATAAATTGTTCGCCATCTTCAGTGGAAGGGAAGGTACCAAAGATGTTTAAGATATGATTTCTAAAAGCAAGCAGAGCTTGTTTACTTCTTTTGGTCATTGGCATGCTTCTGACTCCTGCCGGTGTTTTCGGATCGTCTGTAATAATTGCATTGACGTTTTCACCTTTTTCAACTGCTCCTAAACGTTCTCTTTCAATGCTTATCATGTTCCCGCCAAAGTCAATATCTTGCCACTGTAATCCCATTACTTCTGATTTCCTCAATCCTTGATCGAAGATTAATAGGAAAAAGGGGTACCACAAAACCTCAGATTCTTTTTTCGCAAACTCTAGAAATCTATCTGCTTGCTGCAAATCGTAGTATCTGACAGATTCCTTTTTCTCAATCATTCTTGGAAACTCAACAAACTGAGTAGGATTCTCTTTTATATATCCTAATTGAATTGCTTTTTTAAAAGCATTGCTAAGAGTAGCATTTACGCTTTTGGCAGTAGTTATGGACAAACCTTGGCCACTTCGACCTAGTCCTTTCTTATTTAGCAGCATATTAATGAACTTTTGATGGTTGGCTCGTGTATATTTGTTTAAAGAATATTTTCCTATATACGGTTTAATATACATTCGTATATTCGCTCTGTGCACCACACGGGTTCCTTCTTTTACAGCCTGCTTGTAATTAGTTACCCAATCCTCAAGAAATTCTTCTATTGTTAAGTTCCGAGGATTTTCTTTGAAATATTCCTCGGATGCTATTTTTCCTTCAATAATTTTGGCATAACTATTTGCTTCTTCATAGGACTTAAATCCTTTCTTGTGTATCTTGTTTTGTTTACCAGTTCCGGGATTAATTCCATTAGAAACGAAAACTTCATATCTATATTGTTTTGTTTTCTTCAAATAGTATTTCTTTATAGAAGCCACTAGAATTCTCCTTTCGTAATTTCGCATAATAAATTCGAATAATCGAGTGATTTCAATCGAATAATCACTTGAATATTAAAGAATTCGAAGTTTTTTGTTAATTATCCGAACGTATGTTCTTTTCGATTTAAAAAGAAAAGCCCGAAGGCTAATCAAAATGCGGGGATGAATGTTTTTAAGAACATTCCTGCATCTTTTGTAACTTGAAACCCAATAACAATTTTTTGACCGTTATCTTTATCAGTTAGATAAAGCATTCCACTTGAATGTTTTGATTGAGGAATAATATCCAAATCGATTTTGTTTAAAGTATAAATCTTGCCTTTTTCTTCAATGAATTGAACTTCTCCAGGATTCGTTTGTATCAATCTCTTAGAACTTTGAGTAAGTTTAACTTTACCTCTGCTATCTGTTTGGATACTTAACATTACAGATTGAGTTGCTTTTTGCATTGAAGTTATTTTATTTTTCTTTTTTCCAAAGAGTCCCATTTTTTCCTCCATAATCAACCAATTTGTACGATTGGATTTTATTTTGCTATCTTCCTAAAGCAAGAGATTCTCGAAATTCTTCAGCTTCAGGCTCTTTTTGAAAATCAATTGTTAAGTCCTTGTATTCTACTAATTTTTTTTCAATGTCCTCGATAGGGATTTTGAAAAATTCTTTCCTATTGTTGACTCTATTAATTCTTTGCTTATCAAAATGTTTATGTAGATCTGCTTCCAATTGATAAGCCTCATAGCTAAAAATAAGGGCGTGAACATCAAATTTGAAAGGTACAGAAGCACTGCTCAATTCAGCAATACGTTCTAACGGGTCTAATCGTCTAGTTACGCCTATTTTAACAACATCAGCTCCAAAAGCTCCAATATTGCTAATAATATAAACATAACCAGCAGATGCATGTGCATTTCGATAGTCTAATTCTTCTTTTTCAGCTTCTTTATCTTGGATACTTGTTTCAAAGCCTAAGATCTGATTTTGTAACTCTATTCGTTGTTCTTCATTTTCAGAACTTTTTAGCTTGTCTTGAAGATCCGAAATCATCTTTTTGAAATGACTTATATCTTTATCAATTACTTTCTTCTGAGACTCTATTTCTTTCTGTAAAGCTTTTTCCTCTTTTTCTCGTTCACGTTGCTCTCTAAGTTCCTCTTTTTCTTCTTGTTTTTTTCGCTCATATTCATATGCACAGTGTAGTTCATCTAATTTAGATTGGAGGTACTCTTTACGAATAGAAACTAAATTAGTGCTGTTTAATTTATTCAGCTGTTCATACGAATTTCTAATTCGTTTTTCAATAGAAGCTAAATTGCTAAACTTGACTTTATTTATAGCAGCTTCGCACTCATTGTTAAAAGAGCGAAGAATCTGTTTAATATTATCGTTAGTCATTTTTCGACCTTTTGCTTTATTACCATCAACAGTCCAGTTATCACTGTAATTTACTGCTGTTTTCTTTTTGATCATATGTTTCTGGTCTTCTCGTATATCAGCAAGTTTTTCTTTATATCCAAGAGCTGTAGCAAAATCGTATTGAGGACGATACAAGCCGAACTCTTCAAAACGAATATCATCATTTGTAACAATTAATTGGTGCTCCAACTCTTCAATTTCAGAACTCATAGATTTTATTTTAGTTCGAAGCTGTCCTTCTTTTTCCTTGAGAGCCAGTATAATTTGTTCAATCTCTTTTTGCTCCTTTTCTTTGTCGATAATAGCTTGTTGAAGCTCCAACACTGACATTTGTTCAACGCTCAACTTAGCATTCTTTAATGCCTCTAAATCTTCGGCCAGTTCATTTGCTTGTTGCTTATATTTATTACCTTTTAAAAAATCGAAAGCTCCCATCTGGAATACCACCTCACAATGATTTTAAAACTGCTACAGTCCCATTCGGTTGGAATAGGAGAGTGTAGTTGTTTTCTGCTTTTATGCCATTGAATCTTTTAGCGTAGTATTCAATGGCTGTTTTCAAAGTTTCTACTGTGATTTGTAGGAAATTAGCACTTTCAGCAATGGTCTTACATCCGTTTTCGTAACATTTTATGATGTCGTACGGACTGACCACTAAAACTGCACCAATATCTCTAGCTAGACGTTCTTGCTTTCTATCAGATAATGTACTTTGTTTTGAAATATCTCCGACAGTTGTTAAATGATGAGCAATTTCTTCTCCAATCGTTCCAGGAAGCTCATAATGCGATTGATTGGGATTCAAATAAACAACATTGCCGTCAATAAACCCCTTTTGCTTTTCTGGCATAAGGGGATCGGATATAAAATCTAATTCGGGAGTGATGGACATTAATTCTTCACACAACTGCATCAACAAAACACCTACTTCTTTTTTTTCAAAGGGTTATTTTTTCTATATTCAATGTAACGCAGAATATCCTCGAGATCCTCTTCTGTTGCGTCGTCATCTATATGTGCAGCGACAGTTCTTATCAAGTCATTGTTCTTATCAAATGAATCAGACCATTCTTTTTGGTAACCTTCTTCTCCATTTAAAAGATAATCAACAGTTACTCCATAAATAGAAGCTAAATCTATTAAAGATTGATTATCGGGTTCTCTAGTCCCGTATTCCCAGTTTGCATATGTAGCCATATTTTTTAATCCTAATTTATTGGCTACTAACGTTTTGGTCCATCCATTATTTTCTCGTAACTGTTCAAGTCTTTTAGCTAGGTTTGATTTATCCAATGTTTTCACCTCGTTTAGTTTTATTATAAAACATTTAAACATATTATTTAAAAAGTTAAACGAAAAGTATAAAAAATTCTTGACTTAAACAATACGTTTATGTATACTGTGGTTATAGAGTTAAACAAAAAGTTTAATATAAGGCGGTGATATTAAATGAACCTCGGAAAAGATGCATATAAGAGAATGCGAGATATTCGTAAGAAAAAAGGAGTCACACAGAAATATGTTGCTGATCAGCTGGGTTTTAAGACTTCTCAAGCATACGCTAACATTGAGTATGGTAATACAGAATTAAAATTAAGCGTAGCACTTCAAGTGGCAACCATTTTAGGTGTATCTGTTTACGATTTTTTAGGCGAAAAAGTTAAACAAAATGTTTAGAGTGGAGGGCGATCATATGAATCAACTGCAAATTTTTAATTTCGAGTCCAAGGAAATTAGAACAGTGATAGTGAACGATGAACCATATTTTGTTGGAAAAGACGTTGCAGATGTTTTGGGATATAGCAACACTCAAAAAGCTATCCTTAATCACGTTGATGAAGAAGATAAGGGAGTAACAAAATGGGACACCCTTGGTGGAAAGCAAAAAATGACAATCATCAACGAATCAGGGCTATACAGTTTAATACTTAAATCCAAGCTTCCGAATGCTAGAAAGTTCAAACGATGGGTTACAAACGAAGTTTTACCATCTATCAGAAAACATGGTGCATACATGACAGATGATGCCTTGGCAAAAGCTTTAACTTCCCCAGAATTCGGAATTAGGTTATTAACAGAACTAAAAAATGAGCGTGAGCAAAAAGAACAAGCTCAACAGCAACTAAAGGCTCAGGAGCCACAAGTTGTTTTTGCAAAATCAGTTGAGGTATCACAAAACTCGGTAGCTGTAAAAGTTTTAGCTACTATATTAAAGCAAAACGGCGTAAAGATCGGGCAAAACAGAATGTTTCAATGGTTGCGTGAGCATAAGTATCTTTCATCTCGATCAGGAAAATCTTGGAATATGCCAACTCAAAAGAGTATGGATAAAGGCTTGTTCGAATTAAAAGCAAATACTTACTTCCATAATAATGGTGTTCCAGAAACGAACTACACACCACTTGTGACAGGTAAAGGGCAAGTTTACTTTGTAAACAAATTCAAAAATGAATTTTTACGTGAGGTGGGAAAATGAAAGACAAACCACAAACGATTAAAGCAAGTATTGATTCGGGATTTCTTAAACGGTATATCGAAATGATTGTTCCAGCAATCAAACGTAAATTTAATATTTCTATCGGTATTGAAGGCGAACTGTTTACAAACACTGGCGGTGTTGAAGAAATCATTATTCGTTTCTTGGCTACTGATGAAGTAGCACAGGACATTTATTCATATATTGATGAAAAATGGCAGTTCGCCTCAACACCAAAGCTTTTAGCTTAAATTCATTTTAAGCAATTATTGACCGTTTGGGCCAATAACAATAACGAATATAAGGAGTGATAGCGTGCCGAAAACAGCAAAAATTGGGCGATCTTTAAAGCTTGCATTATTTCTTTCGAGTAAACGTCAGAAAGAATTAGCCATTGACGCCAAAACACCAAACGCAACGATCAGTGATCATTTTAACGGAGCCAATGTCCCTATTGATAAGGCAATCGAGTATCTAGAAGCCATGAAAGAAAATGGGTATCAAGCAACTGATGAATTAACAGGAGACATCAGTTATCAATACTTAGGATTTTTCAAATCAATGGATGGTCAACTAGCAGATGTCAAATCAACGAATGATCTAGAAATTTTTCAAGAAATAGAGTCAAACGAAAGGAAAGAACGGAAAAAAGTAGTTCAGAGAATTGTTGCTGAATCCCAAGTCAGGATGCTAACCGATGTTGAAAAAACAGAGCTTAGGAATTACACAGACGAGTTTCTTGATGAAATCATTGTTGAAATGGCGATCGTCTTCTCCATCCTAAAGATTCTGAACATCACTATTCAAGAGGCAATTAAGGAGCGTATGCCCCACTGGATAAAAAAAAGATATATGAGGGGATGATCTAAAGTGAAAATTTCTCAAATGAAGAATGTTGTGCCGCTTGAGAGAAAAAAAGAAGGTACCGAAGTTGAGTGGAAAAAAGCCAAAGAAATCGCTGATTACCTAGGCATCTCAAGACCAACATTATCGAAACTAACACATCGGAAAGTAGATCCAATTCCTTTTTCAAAACTTAGTGGGATGCTTCAATATGATCTTCAAAAAGTGAAGGAATGGGAAGAACGTAATCGAACATACAATTACAAGGAGGCATAAAACATGAAACGATCAATTAAAGATACATTCATTGTCACAGCACTATTACTTTTTGTAGTAGCTTTTACAGCAATTCATGTAGTAGCAGGATTAGTTTTAGTATTTCTATGGTCTTTCGCAAATATTGTCTATGACATGGCCGCAAAAGATTATCAAGACAAAGAAAAAAGACTTGCTAGCCGTCCAAAGCAATAGCAAGTCCATCAAGTATTTAGATAAATATCTTTGTCTCCATTTTAAAACAGAAAAGGGGAAATGACAATGAATTCTTTCGAGAACGCATTAGATCAGTATCTAACAACACCGGGTTGGGGACAGCCGACTCAAAGAGAGGAGCCAGAAAATGAGAAGTAAATCAACTCTTGAAATGACACATGACGAGTGGTTGTTGGACCGCCTAAAAGGTATAGGCGGTTCAGATGTTGCTACTATCTTAGGACTAAATAAATGGAAATCTCCATATCAGTTATGGCTAGAAAAAACTGGTCAAATCGATTTAGAACACACTGAGAGCGAGCCAGCTTATTGGGGAAATGTCCTAGAGGAAATTGTAGCAAAGGAATTTCAAGAACGTACTGGTAAAAAGGTTCGTCGAAGGAATCAAGTGTTTGAACATCCACTACATCCTTTTCTACGAGCGAACATCGATCGGGACGTAGTTGGAGAAGACGCCATTTTGGAATGTAAAACAGCTAATGCATTTCTTGGTAAAGAGTGGGAAGGCGAAGAGGTTCCTTTAAGTTATTTGTGCCAAGTACAGCACTACATGAACGTTTTAAATAAAAAATATTGCTATATCGCTGTTCTAATCGGAGGACAGAAATTCATCTGGAAGCGAGTTGATCGTGATCAAGAGCTAATTGACATGATTACTGAACGACTTGTTGAGTTTTGGGAAACAAATGTCCTGGATGGACAAGAGCCAGTTATAGATGGCAGCGAAGCCACATCAGAGTTTTTAAAAGAAAAATATTCGAACACTAAGGAAGACGAAACAACGTTACCTGCTTCTTTTGATGACTTAATTGATCAAAAGCGTGAGCTGAAGAAAGCAAGGAAAGAGATCGAAACGGCTATCCGTCAGATTGATAACGAGATTATCAATGAGCTTGGAAAACGCAAAGCATGCATTGGTATTGCACCAAGGAACATCATTTCATGGAAATTGGTTTCTACGAAACGTATGAACAGCAAAAAGCTTGCTGAAAAATATCCAGAAGTAGCTAAAGACGAGGAAATCTACAACGTTACTGAATCACGAAGACTCACAGAAAAGGAGATTAAGTAATATGGCCACAAATGATGCATTAAAGAGTCAGCTCGCTGAGAAACCACAAAAACAAGTTGCTGCTGGTCAGTTAGGGCTTAAAGCATTGATGAATACACCAACAATGAGGAAAAAGTTTGAGGATGTACTCAAAGATAAATCAGATGGATTTATGGCCAGTGTCCTGAATCTAGTTAGTAATGATTCGTATTTGAGTAGCACAGAGCCTATGACTATCGTAACAAGCGCCATGGTTGCGGCTTCACTTGATTTACCAGTTGATAAAAATCTTGGTTACGCATGGATAGTACCTTACAAAGGGAAGGCACAATTTCAACTTGGTTATAAGGGGTATATTCAATTAGCTCAGCGATCGGGTCAATACAAAGCACTGAACGTGATTGAAGTGTATGAAGGTGAATTAAAAGGTTGGAATCGATTAACCGAAGAATTTGAATTTGATCAGAACGGAAAGCAATCAGATGAAGTGATCGGATATGTGGGATATTTTGAGTTATTAAACGGTTTCAAGAAAACAGTGTATTGGACCAAACAAGAAATCGAAGCTCACAAACGGAAATTCAGTAAATCAGATTTTGGCTGGAAAAAAGATTATGATGCTATGGCTAAAAAAACTGTTCTAAGGAATATGTTGAGTAAGTGGGGAATCTTGTCTATCGATATGCAGAGAGCTTCAATCAGCGATGAAACTGTGGTGAATGAAGTTCAAGAAGACGGCTTTATCATATCTGAAAACGATGAGACCAATCAGCGAAAAGAGGCTGAACCAATTAATGACACAGAAACTAACGAAAACATTGAAAGTCTGTTTGATTCATCAAATCCACCGTTAAACAAATAATGAGGGAGTTTATCTCCCTCTGATTAGGAGGAATAAACGTGGCAAGACCGACTAAGAAAGGTCTTGATTATTTTCCTCTAGATGTCGATTTTTTATCAGATCTAAAAGTTCGAAGAATTATTAAAGCATGCGGTAAAGAAGCCGTTCATATACTGGTCGCCCTGCTGGCTAATATTTATCGAGATGAGGGGTATTACGTTTTGTGGGATGACGACCTTGCGTTCTTAGTGGCTGACGAAGTTGGTACGAAGGAGGGCACAGTTGAAGAACTGGTGAAAAAAGCCGTACAAGTAAAATTCTTTGATAAAGATATTTTTGATAAATACTCCGTATTAACTTCTAAAGGTATTCAAAGCAGATACATTTTAGCCACTAAGGAACGTAAAAAAGTTGAGCTTGAATATAAGTATTTGCTGACAAATGAAGTTAATCGATCGAATATCTCGATTAATGGGCGGAATAACTCGGTTAATCAGGGGAATAATCAACAAAGTAAAGAAAAGGAAAGTAAAGAAAAGGAAATAAAAGAAGATGCTACTGCGAGCGAGAGTGCGTCTCTTGAAACTTTTCAAAAGTTATGGCTCTTTCCGAATGTTGTACAGGTCGATGATCTGCTTAATCTGGTGGATATTTATGGCGATGAACTTGTAAATGCTGCAATTAAACTTGCTGGTAGTAAGGACGTTCCTAAGAATCGAGCCATTAGTTTTTTAACAGCTTCTCTACAGGAATGGGCAGACGCTAACGTAAAAACCATTGAACAGGCAAGGGAGTACCAACGGACAAGAGGTGCTAAAAAGCAAAGCTATAATCAAAAGCCAATTCGCGAAGAGCAACTTCCTGATTGGGCAGAAAATCCGGTTGAAGAACCTCAGATTTCTCCAGAGAGACAGGCTGAAATTGATGCCAAGCTAGCTGCCTATTTAAGCAAAAAGAATCAGCGAAAGGAGCAAGTTGAGTGAAACTCATTATTCCTATTGCGCCTAAACCACAGTCGAGACCACGGTTCACCAAGCATCGTAAGACTCCTTACGAGGAAACAGCAATGAAATCATACAAAAATGCGGTTAAGTATCACGCTATGGCCACAAAGCCGCTGCTGATTGAGAAAGGACCTGTGATGGTTGATGTCTGCTTTTTTATCTATCCACCGGCGTATATCTCGAAAGTAAAGAAAAACAGGACTTTGCTTGATGATGAGACCATGTACTGCGATAAGAAGCCAGATATTGACAATTACTTTAAAGCTGTAACCGATGCAGTAAACGGCATTTTGTATAAGGATGATGGACAAATTGCTGTGAATGTAAGCCGCAAGGTATACAGTTGGAACCCACGTACAGAAATTGAAATTCAACCACTTTAGGAGGAAAAACCATGAGAATACAAGACACTTTTGTCATTCATCCGGAGGGACGTCGCTTTGAGATTCAACCGAAGGTCAGACCAGCAAAAACAAAAGTAAAAGTCGGCAAAATTTACAACTGTGCCATCGAAGGATTTTCGGGACTGGTTAGAGCGGAATGCTTGAAAATCTATGAGAAATCGGCACATGTGAGAATTATTGTCTGTCATAAAGAAAGAGACGAGTGGCGGCAGAAAGTTCTTGGTGATCAAACTGTTGTTAAGCTGAAAAATATGGTTTTAGCTAGATAAGGAGTTTGTAATCGGAAGAAATTACCAACTAGGAGGAGAAGAAAATGAGTAAAGAAATGCACGAAAAATGGATGTGTTCTGTGGATGAAGAGCGTTGGCAAGCCGCTGAATATTTTGACACTAAAGAAGAAGCCGTGAGATTTGGTATTGAGTCAATTCAAACATTTAACAAGAATCCAGAAGACGGGTGTTTGGATGATGAAATGGGAAGTACACCAGAAGAAGTTATAACTAGCTTTTATGTGGGACAAGCGTTCTGTCCAGGGATACCTTTCAACGTTGATGATTTACTAGAACGTATACAGGAAGCTGCTTATGAAGACGGAGGAGAGTTTGCCGAAGACTATTTAGATGATGTAACAAAAGAACACAGGGAAGAACTAGATGACTTAATTCAAAACTGGTTCATAAAGCACAAATATTTACCTAACTGGTACAACATTTATGAAATTGATGAAATTAGTGTGAGCTGATTCCACTAACCACCAAAATAGCAGAAAGTGAGGAATGAATGTGATTGGGAAATTAATCATCCAAGGTAAAGCTTGGGGAGAATTTGAAAGTGCTAAGCGATCAAAAGGAAATATCGAAATCAGTGGATATCGTTCATATGGCGGCACACACACTGTGAGGATGGTAGACCAACCTCAACTCAACAAGAATCAGCAGATTGTGTTGGAGTGGTTGAAATTACAAGCACCAACTGCAAAACCGATGCAAGTTATTTTCTGGATGATGAATAATGCAGCGTGGGGGAAACTAGATGAATTACGCAAGCCGATCATGCATTTAACGGATAAACAGCAAGCCCAAGTTCTCGAAGAATTCGGAAAGTGGGCGCAGGAACAGGAGGAAGAGTGATGGAAGATCAGGTAACAATTCCAGATGTTAGAGAAGCCATCAAAATGGCAAGAGAAATCACGCCGATTATGAACAACACTGAATACACCACATTGATGATCTTTTACAATCAAGTTTTGAATCGGTATCAAAAAGAAGTATATCCAGATGGATTGCCAGAAGAAAATTAATTCCGCAATCGTCAGCGATAGCAAACAGGAGGGATAAACATGGAGAGGGCCTTTGGTTATAGTCAAATGAGATTCAACTACATTACTGATTATGCTAACAGTATTGCAGAAAGTGCAGTACAGATGGAAATGGCATGGCAAAACAGGAAAAATTTTAGAGATGATGTTGATTTGGAAGAATGGTTAAAAGGACAAGCAGAAGACATTGAAAGAAAAGTTAGTGAGTTATCTACTTACCTTAGACCTTTAGATGCTTTCTATGAAAAACAGGAGGGATAAGATGAAAATCGGATACGATGTTTTTATAAACGGAGAACATGACGGTACAGCACTGAAGATGACTTTATCAGGCAACAATATTTATTTTGAGGGATATACACCAGATAAGCCGATCGAAACAGAAGCATTTCGCGTAGATACTGAAGAAAAGTATTGCATAGTTGTTGGAAGAAAATTAACCAAAGGGATTTTTTGGCAAGTAGTTTGGTATAGCGAAGAATACGATATCGCGCATATGTCTGAATTAAAAGATCATCCTGAATCGAGATTAGCCCAGTATTTTTCGATGAATAAATGCTACGAAATTATCGTTGCGCACAATTTAAATCTTATTGGAGACTATATTGTTATAAAGCAAGCTGGAACAGAAAATGAATTGGTACAAGCCAATGAATCGTAGTCAAACAATTATCATAACGGTCCTTGTAGTAATAACGCTGAGTTTACTATTCTATACAATTGTGGATAAACAGAAGCAGATTGAACAACTTCAAGAACAGCTGCAGCACGAGCAATTCAAATACAAAATGTTATATCGTGATCCAATGGTAAAAAATGCGATCGAAAGTGGAGGGTGAAAATGACAGTTGCAGTGTTAGGGTTCACAGGATTTGTCTTTTTAGTAGCTATCTGTGTAGTTTTCGGTAAGTCTATAGATAAAAAGGAGCAAGATTATGGAGGAAGCTATTTTATGGAACAAGATGGCTTTGATAGTGGAAATAATTGCAATGGAGATGATCGAAAATGATAGTGAGAATTTTTGTGGGAGTAGTGATATTATTTCTTCTCTTAGGCTGTATAGGAATGAACAACGACTTGAATCGATTAAAAAGCGAAAATAATAGATTAAAAGCTTTACTGAAAGATACGAAGTATGCTGAATTAATTAAAACTGTTTTCGAAGAAAAATAAAAAAGCATTAAGCAGTCGCCCAATGCCCTACAAAATAATGATTTTGTACCCGCCAAGGTAATTTCATTATACCAAATAAAGGGGCGATTGAGCAATGATGCTATTAAGAGAGATAGATTTTCGTAGGACTAGGCAGAATGCAAAAAGCATTTTGAGAAATTATCGTCGGTTGGAGCGGATTGCTGGTCGATCTAAGATTGATGTCCGCTCACCGATCATCACTGATATGCCTAAAACACCAAGCAACGGCAACAAGTCAGAAGATGCGATCATCCAGATGATGGATGCGGAGGCAGAAAGGGATGCTATTGTAGTAGCTCTTTTGGCGTTGGGAATAGATAGCCGCCAAGTTTTGTATTACTCGTATTGCACTGTTGATCGATACTCCAATGTTGGAATTGCTCAGCAAATGGGTTACTCAGTCAGGACAATCGAAGATTACAAAGCAACCGCCTTGATTGAATTCGCTGAAGCCTATCGAAAAGGAAAATTAATAGAATATTGCTGAATCGATGTGGTTTTTATGTGGAAATACTGCGGTTTTTACATGATTTTACGTAGTATTATTGTAGTATCAACTATTGTAAATAACAGGGCGCACTCCTTTATGATTGTTGGTAGATTTCTCCTTTCTGAATTTCATTTTCAGCGCCCTGTATTTAAACTAAGACGGCGACAAAAAAATTTATAATAGAATGGAGTTGAATTCACTCCTTTTCTTCATTCGCTAGCCGTCTTTTTTCAGGAATTGGCTCAGTTTGGTAGAGCGCTACTTTTGGGCAGTAGAGGCCGTAGGTTCAAATCCTACATTCCTGATTGGGAGTTGTCGATTGGATTACTCACATGATCTTTGATACTTCCTACTTAACAGCCTTTCGGGGCTGTTTTTTTACATAGAATTACAAAACAAACACAGATTGCGAGGTGGGATCATGGCAAAAGGAAAATACTTGGAATGGCTGACTAAAGAAGGCCTTCTGAAAATTGAGGGATGGGCAAGAGATGGTCTTACCGATGAACAAATTGCGGAAAAAATCGGTATACAGCGCCAAACTTTGTATGATTGGAAAAAAAAGTATTCTGACATTTCTTACGCCCTAAAAAAGGGCAAAGAGGTAATCGATAGGCAAGTTGAAAATGCTCTGCTTAAAAGAGCACTAGGATACGAATACACTGAGGATGAGTATGCTGTTTTTGAAATGGAAGAAAATGAATATTTTGATGCACTTCAAAGCTATATCTTGCATTTCAAACAATCGCATCCGGAAGCTACTGATGAAGACATTGATTTGGCGCGAGATAATTTTCCGCGTACAAAAAGAGTGCTAGTTAAGCAGAAGACAAAGGAAGTAGTTCCGGACACAACTGCACAAATCTTTTGGTTGAAGAACAGAAAACCTAATGAATGGCGTGATAAGCAAGTTGTGCAACATGATGGAGAGGTAAAAGTTTCTAATCCTTATGCAGGTCTAACCACTGAGGAATTGAGGCGATTAGCTCATGGCCAAGACAGCACTTGATTCTGAAACAGTAAGAAAAGAAGCCCAGAAAGAGCTTGCCAGAAGAGATTATGGTGAGTTCTTTTATTATTCTCATGGATCAACATTTAAACCATTACCACATCAAAATTATGTGGCACCATTCTTGCAGCGTATTGCGGATGGGGAACGACTTTTTATTATTGTTGAATTACCACCTCAACATGGCAAATCGACATTTATCACAGAAACTTTTCCAGCTTACTATTTAATGAAAAATCCTGATAAGTTAGCTATGGTTGTCTCCTACTCAGAAGAGTTATTCAAAAAGTTTGGTAGAAAAAACCGTGAAAAATTCCGTTTATACAGTGATGAATTATTTAATCTTAATATCAGTTCAGAGACTGCTAGTGTTTCAGAATGGGGAATACAAGATCATTTAGGACAACTGTATAGCACATCTATTCTCGGTGGCGCTACAGGTCGTGGAGCAAATTTAATCATTATAGATGACCCAATCAAAAACAGAGCAGAAGCAGAATCAAAAACAATTAGAGATAAAATCTATGCAGAATGGCAAGATACTTTTTATTCTCGTTTATCTGCTGATGGATCAGTTATTGTCATAATGACTAGGTGGCATGAAGACGACCTTGCGGGTAGATTGCTTAAAGAAATGAAGCTTCCTTGGATTGAAATAAAAATTCCTGCTATTGCTGAAGAAAATGATCTTTTAGGAAGAAAGCCAGGACAGGCATTGGCACCTGAAATTGGTAAAGATGAAGAGTGGGCTGAGCAAACAAAAGCTGTAACCGGTTCTCGTGGTTGGGCTGCACTATATCAACAAAGACCAACACCTGCGGGAGGGGACATTTTTAAAAGGTCATGGGCTAAATTTTATGTACCTACAATAGACATGAAAGTTAAGCTTGGATTGGGTGATGACGTTGCAATATTGCCTAGTTCATTCGACATTCAATTGCAATCATGGGACTGTACTTTTAAAGATAAAGACACATCAGATTACGTTTCTGGACAAGTTTGGGGGCGGTCAGGTGTGGATAACTATTTGCTAGATCGTCATCACGAGAGAATGGGGATTGTCGATACTATGAAAGCTATTCAGGTTATGACATCCAAATGGCCAAATGCGGTAGCTAAGTTGATTGAGGATAAAGCGAATGGATCAGCTGTTATTGAAATGCTCCAAAAGAAAATAAAAGGAATTGTCGCGATTAATCCACAAGGTGGTAAAGAAGTAAGAGCGCAAGCTGTTGCTCCTCTATGGGAAGCTGGGAATGTTTATCTACCTCATCCATTGTGGAAACCATATACAGATGAGATTCTTGATGAACTAACTGCCTTCCCAAATGCTGATCACGATGACGATGTTGACAGTATGTCTCAAGCTTTGGTCCGCTTGGATCACAAACCAACGAGAACAAGAAGAACAAAAAGAAAAACAGCATTTTAGGAGGTGGTTTCTTGACATCAAAAATCATTAGCGGTGGAACAAAAGGATCTGTTCCGGATAAGTACATCAAAAAGGACGTTAGCATCAAGAAAAAACGATCATTAAGATTTAAATCGGAAGGTGGAGTTGATCAAAGAAGAGATCTAACACAATTATCTCCGCCTTATGACATTGCTACTCTTAGATCAATTACCGAAATTTCTGACATCCTTAACCAATCTATTGAAGCTTATGTAACGAATGTGGCTGGATTCGGGTTTGGTTTACGGTATAAGGTAGATGATACCGAAGAAACAGCAGAAATGAAGGCAGAATGGAATCAATTGGATATTCTTCTTAAGGAGTTATCTTTTGAACGTCCGCCAAAAGAAGTAATTGAAGAGGTAATCCGACACGTTGAAGAATGCGGTAATGGCTACATTGAAGTTATTCGAAATTTGAAAGGTGACGTTGTAGGGATTGATTCTGTCAAACCTGAGTATATGACTGTTACGAAACTAAATAGAGTAGTAAATGCAGATGGATCGGAAATTAAAGTCCGCTATTTTGTATTCCGTGACTCTATGGATGATTCTGTAACAGAATCTGGTACGTGGTTTAAAACTTTTGGCGATCCTACACCCTTAAACGCAAACGGCAGCATTGCAGCAGAGGGAGAAGGAACTGCAACAGAAATTATTCATCTGAAAAATGGCGACTTTCAAGATCCGTATGGTAAACCTCGTTGGATTGGTCCTTTAATTAAGATTCTGGGAAATCGTAAGGCTGATGAACTGAATTATAGGTACTTCACACAAGGAAGGCATATTCCACTCGCTATCACTTTGGAAAATGCCCAATTAACCGAAGAATCAGAAGCTACGTTACAAGCATATGCGAATGCAATTGGCGGAGAAGAGAATCAGCATAAGTTTTTATTGCTGGAAGCTGAGAAGGTGAGTCCATCTGAAGAGATGATAGGGGCGGGAGAAGATAAATTCAAGCCATCTATCAATATCGAGAAATTAGCAGACATTTTACAAAAAGATGCTTTGTTTCTTGAGTATGATGAAAACGTCATTGAATCAGTTCTTGGGGCGTTCAGATTGCCGCCAATCTATGTTGCTCGGTCTAGTGATTACACGAGGGCTACTGCAGAAACGGCAAAGGAGCTGACGGAAGAACAAGTATTTCAACCCATGCGTGAATCTTACGATTGGCGTATCAATTCGCTTTTTAGAGAATATGAGTTTAAATACGTTGAAGTATTCCTTAAATCCTCCAATTTAGTGAATATGGAGGATGTGAAGGCAATTCTCACACCGGCTATCCAAGCAAATGCCGTGGCTCCAAATGATCTGAGAGATATTCTTTCTAAAGCTCTAAATAAGCCGCTAGAGGCATTTGAAGGTGACGAGTACAATTATCCGTTAAAGAATCAAACAGCCTCATCAGCTTTAAGTCTTGGTGATTTAGACGTATCTAAAGCATATGGCGAAGGAGAGGTAAGTGAAGTTGCTGCAAGTATTCGACGTATGATCCGGAGTGTGAAGGCTGATGAATGATGAAGAATTAATCAAAGCCGCTTTACAGCTAAAAAAAGAAGAAGATGAAGAATTAGCCAAGCTTTTAGAAAAGGCTGGCTTTTTATTTGTTCCGATTCTGCTCAAGTATATTTTGCAAACCGAAGATAAGATGGATGACACGCTACAGATTGACTATGAAGAAGTCTGGGAGAAAGTAAAGAAGTTCCTGGAGAAAAGGAAAAAGAAACCCACCAAGTTATCTATCAAGGTCATGCTTAGAGGAAGGTCGTTTAAATCAAATATGAAAAATAAAGTCATTCCTGAATTAAGAAAGACTTTCTTTGGTTTATTTGATGAGTTCAACACTAAATACGATGGACAAGAAGAATTTGATTATCGTACTAAACACTATCGGGATGTTGAAAAATGGCTTAAGAATCTGCCTAAACTTATGAATGTTACCACAGAAAATACCATCATTGATTTAATTCAAGAATCTTTCGATGAAGGCAAAGGAATTCGGTGGCTTGAAAGAAAACTTTCATCTTTACCTGAGTTCTCTCGGAAACGTGCTAGAACAACGGCAATCACCGAGGGTTTAAGAATGTACTCAGGCAGCCAGTATGAAGCGTTCATGCAAAATGATGCTGTTATTGGCATGACTTGGCGACATACACATGGTATCAAAGAACCTAGAAAAGGCCACGAGACGATGGACGGTCAAACAATTGCTAAAGGCGAGTATTTCATCGTCAATGGCGAAAGTTGCCGTTATCCTCGTGACCCTAAGTTATCTGCTAAAGAGTCGATTCATTGTCACTGTTTTGTGGTGCCAGTTTTATAGGTTTCTCTTTTCTACATCATGAAATCCATTTTCTAGCGTGTTGGTCAGATCTAGGAATCCCCGCGAAACGTTGTCTTGAGCATTTGATTCTTGTTTTTTGTGTTTCAAATAAAAAGTTTTATCTAAACGATCCATATTAATATGAAATTTTTCTTTCTTTTTAAATCTCCCATTTTCATATTCAATTTCGATTTCGATGTGAGAAGGTATATCTTCATCAATTAGTCCGTTAAGTATCGTTTGACCAGCAACTATATAAGAATCTTTTAAAGCATTTAAAAATTGCTTTTCTAAATCATGAAGGCTGTCTGAGAAAGAAATATTTGTTATCTTAGCTGAAGAATTTCCAATGTTTTTTACTATCAAATATTTCGCAAAGTAGCCAGTAGAAATCGTGTCAGCATAAATGACAATGTGAGGATTATTTGTTTCTTTAATGATATTTCTATTTTGAATAAGAGAAGCTAATGAAATAATTATAGCTACTAAAGAAATAAAAAGCGTACCTATGGTAGACCAAACAGCTATCCAATCTGAGTTTGTTAATGTTGACCAATCCAATATAAACACTCCAATCTTTTTATTATAAATATTATACATCATTGAAAGGTGGTGAGAAAATGCGAAAACTAGAAAACGTTCTTGTAACACATGTTTCATATGTGGATAAGGCAGCTAATAAGAAATCATTCTTTCTTACTAAGTCTGCCAAAGAGCTAAAACCAAACTTTGAAACCGAAGTTAAGTTGGTTACTAAATCGGATGATCCACAAAAACTAGTATATGGTGTTGTTTATGAGCCTGATGTTGAAGATGTTCATGGAGATTACATGGATGCTGAGACGATTGAGAAAGCCGCTCATGGATTCATGGCTGATTATCAACAAATTGATAAACAGCACGATTTCACCACAAATGCCGGAAAGGTAGTGGAGAGTTATGTTGCTCCTGTAGATATGAATATTGGAGATACTACAATTACAAAAGGAACGTGGGTGCTTGTCACTAAAGCTACTGATGAAATGTGGGAGTCGATTCAGAAAGGTGAGTTCACAGGATATTCATTGGCTGGTACAGCTCAGGTCGAAGAAGTTCAGAAGCAGACTAAAGATCGTTACATTAGAAATGAGCCATCAAGAAATTTGATTGCGGCAATTGATGCTTTTTATCAAACTGCAAATCGTTTGATATGGGATGATAATGAGGATCTTCCGGATACTTATGAAAGTATTATCTCAGAAGCAAATGAATTTATAGACGTTATAACTCAATTAAAAGGAGGTAACGGTATTGTTAAATCTAAAGGACTAATCGAAATGGTTAAGTCCTTTTTTAGTACAAAAAAATCCGAGGAGGATGAGGAAATGACAGAAGAACAGTTAAAAAAAGCGCTCGGAGAAGCGCTGAAACCAGTAAACGATCGTTTATCAGCTTTGGAAAAAGGTGATAAATCAGATGAAAAACCAGAAACAGCGAATTCAGAAGCTAGCGTTGAATTAGATACTGATGCTATTGCTAAGGCTGTTTCAGAAGCTGTAGCACCTTTGAATGCGAAGATCGAGAATCTAGAAAAATCTCGAATCAGCAACAATGCAGAACAAAATTACACAGAAACAGTTGAGAAATCGGTTGTACCATCTTATGTGGACGCTGCTTTCCCAATTTCTGAATAAGGGGGAAACACAAATGACAAACGTTTTATCAAACGAAACACTATTAAAACAAATGAATGCAATCCTGAAAGCTGGCAACAATGTTACCTTACGTGAAGACAATGCTCGAGCATTCTTTTTAGATGCTGTTGCAACTGCTGGAACTATCGGGAAATTATTTGTCCATTTTGCCAAATCTGGCACAGGATCTTTGGATAAGTTAGGCGTTAAAAAACGTACATTGAAAAAGCATCTAGGTATTAACACTGAAGATACTGGTACGGATATCAAAGAAGAAGATACAGTACCATTTTCTCTTGTTCCGGTTTATTTAGATACATGGATCGAGAACAGCAATACATTTTATACTGCTCGTACACGTGGGCAAGATGTCCGTCAAGCGTTGCTTTCGCTGATGCAAGCACAATATGCAGCAGATTTACAAGATCTAGCTTTCAATGGGGATGAATCTTCTACTGATCCATTCGTGAAATTAAATGACGGTTATATCAAAATGGCTAAAGCATCTGCTGAAGTAAAAGTAGAAGGTGCAAAATTGCCGACTATTCAAGAACTAACTGCTGCAACTGCTAGAATTGAACCGAAATATTTGCGTCAAGGAACATTTAAGTTCTTTATGTCTCAAGCAACAGCAACAAACTATGTTGTTGAATTACAAAATCGGAATACCGCTTTGGGTGATGCAGTACTCGTGGATGGTGCTCTACGCAATATCGGTGGATTTGGAGTCGAAGTTGTTGAGTCTATGGAAAACAATGTAATTCTGTTCACTCCTTATGAAAACCTTGCTGTCGTTTCTGGTTTGACTGTTACATTGACAACCGCTGCTCAAGACAGCCGTGCCGTTGCAAAACAGGCAACATATCACTTCATGCTTGATGATATTGACTTCATCATTCGTGAACCTAAAGCACTAGCTTACTTCGGTATTGATGCTACTCCAGAAGGATAATAAAGGGAACGGTGAAAAACATGGCAAAATACAACGTTTTAAAAAAATTCCGTGATAAAGAAACTAAAGAAGTTTATGAAGCAGGGACGGTCATTGATATGACCGTTAAACGTGCTGAAGAAGTTGCTGTAAATCTAGATGATTCTTTCTTAGAACGTGTTGAAGAAAAGAAAGATGACAAGAAAGCCGGCAAAGGCGATCAGAAGGAAGACAAAAAAGAAAAGTAGGTGAAGATCATGTCTGAACCTTATGTTGATGAAACCTTTTACAAGAATGATTACGAGGGAACTCCTGTTGATGATAAGGACTTTTCTCGTCTATCCAAAAGGGCTTCGGACATTATTGACTCTTTGACAGATTATCAAGTGCCTAAAATCGGTTTGGATAAATTTTCCGAACATGTACAGCTGCTGATTAAAAAAGCTTGTTGTGCTCAAATAGAATACTATCAAGTTGAAGGTATAGATCTTGATGTTACAGGAAATACTTTGAGCGGTCAAAGCGCTTCTATCGGTGGGTTTAGCTATTCCGGCGCAACAACGTCAACGAGTAAGCAAGCCAATCGGGTCGCTCCGAGTTGTCTTTCATATTTAGAGGGAACCGGTCTTTTGAGAAAAAGGAGTGTGAGGATCGGTGTCATTTAAGCCAATACCTAAACACTTGTTGATCCATGAGGTTATCTATCAAGCTCCAAAGCCTGATGATGATGGCTCAATGGGAAGTGGTGAACTGCCTAAACCACAAAAGATTGAACATGTAAGGTTTACTCCTAAGCGAAAAAGAATTGTAAAAATGGATAATACAGAGGTTTTGACTAACGGTGTTTTATATATAGATGCTGTTAATTCAAAACCTTTTGTTAATCCAAGCGAAGACGGAACAATCACATTTCAAAACCGCAAACTAAAAATCGTTGAATGCTACGAGGTGTTCACTGACCAATTAAATCCACATCATATTGAGGTGATGTTGCAATGAGCGGAAGATTTGAAGGTAATTTCGATCGTATTGAGAGAGCTATCGAATCCGCTCTGAATCCGACCGCAATCGCATTTGCTAAAGCGGCTAATCAGTATGTTAAGAAAGACACTGGGGCAACCGAAGCTAGTGTTTGGGTTGATAGTGATTTCCCAAAAGGAAAACTGGTATGGGGTACAGAGTATGCTGGGTACGCATATTATAGGGGAACTCCATCTAAAAACCACAATCCTCAAGCATCCATACGATGGGCTGAGGTTGCTAAAGCTCAGGATATGGATGAGGTATTAGCTGTGGCTGAGAAATCAATCAAGGAGGCGTTGTGATGGATTTGTTTACGAAAATTGCTGATCATTTGAGATCCTTGGGATTAAGTACGCCAAGATTAACAGGTGATGGCAAGCAGATCATTCAGGAAGATAAACCTCCGCAAGATAATGAACGAGATTTGGCTATTCAAGGGATTGCTACTGGCCAAGGTCAGAAAGACCTAGCTAGAAATAGACAGATCCCTTTTATGGTTCAAATTACTATCAAGAACACTGATCAAACTCAAGCATTTAATGATGCATGGAAGATTGCAGATAGCTTTGATAAATTGCCAAGAAAAGAAAATGAGGAATGGGTCACACTCCGCTCGAGTGATGGCTCATTTTTATTTGAGTCGAGCGAAGTCTATACACAACCTAGAAATCTAGGAATACAAGAACATGATGCGTATATCTATGTGCTTACTGTTCGAGTAAATATTACTAAGTAGGAGGAAAACTCATGAAAATGAATTTACAATTTTTTGCCGATAAGACTGGTTTTCTGTCGAACTGGATGAACAAATACGAAATTGGGGCAGTTCCTGTTGGGGACGCAGAACCAACCTTGTTTGAGTTAGCGGATGGAATCCAGACAGTAGATCCTAGTAACGATGAGGATACGGAAGAATATTCTTATTATGGCGACAAAGGTGGTAAGCAAACCGAAGTTACTGGATTATCTAGTGCTTACGCATTTACTGGACATCGAAAATACGCTAATGATCCAGCTCAGGAATTTGTACGTGATCGTTTAACTAAAACTGGTGTTGATCGTGTTGTTTATTTCCGACACACTGAACCGGACGGACGTATTCGCGAAGGCGAGGCAACTTTATCTGGTATTGTTCATACGGGTGGAGATGCAAATACTCGTGGAAATTTTGAATGTACAGTGACATTTAACGGATTGCCAAAAGATACAAAACCAGGAACGGTCCCTGAGGGCTAGCGTTTGCTAGCCTTTTTCTACATAAAAATTTTAGGAGGAATCATTCATGACAAATAAATTAATTGAAGTTGGTTTTAAAAAACAAGTCCAACCGGTACGAATTGCTGGATTAGATTTTGAAATCAAGACAGGCAAGAAGTATCGTGATCAGTATTTAGCAGCTTTACCTAAGATGCTTGAAGGTATTCAAGAACAAGAGAAGGCAATTAATGAAGCATCCAAGTCTGGTGACTATGGAGCTATTGTTGAAGCAAACAAGAAGGTTGAGCTAGTTGTAAAAAATGTTATTGATCTAGTTTTAGGAGAAGGGGCATTTGAAAAGTTGATGTATGCTGCCGATGAAGATATAGATTTGGTAGTTGGGGCATTCCTTGAAGTTGCTGAACGGTATAAAAAGCTTCAAACAAAACAAAAAGCACAATCCTATATCGACGGTAAAAAGAAATAGAGGTGATGCTTTATGGCATTATCTCTTGCTTGGGGAATTGATGATTCGATTATCATCAATAACAACAAATATGAACTAAATCTCGAGTTTTCTCGTGTTCTTCGATGGTATGAGATGTGGAAAGATCCGGATTTATCCGAGATGGACAAAGTTCTTTATTCTATTATTTTAATTGTATCAATTCCATGGTCAGATGATCCACCAACAAGCATTGAAAATCTGGTATCAATAATTCCACAAGATGACTTAGTACCGTTATCTAATGCAATTATTAAACGGATTGCAGGCGAGCAAGTGGAAAGTACAACAGTAAAACGTGATTTAAAAGGAAACATTTTAGAAGACGAGGAAAAGAAGTGGTACGAATTCGAACAGGATTCCGGCTACATCTATTCCTCTTTTTTGATGGACTATGGCATGGATCTGATGGAAGAAAGAGAAAAGGGATCACTTCATTGGGATAAGTTCAACCATTTATTAGCTGGGCTATCAGAGAACACCAAATTTAAAAATGTCATCAAGATTCGAATGATGGACTATCCGGAAAAAGCTACACCAAGTGAGATTGAAGAAATTAGAAAAGCGAAGCTTGCTGTGGCTTTAAAGGAAGATCGTTCAAACATTGAATTTGAAATGATGGATCTCAAACAAAAACGTGAATATATGTTGAACCAACAAGAAAAGAGAGGTGAGGTGGAGGATGAATGATGGCTCGGTAATTATTGATGTCGAATTTAATACTGCCAAAGCTCGAAAACAGTATCAGGAATTTGGGAATGAAGCGGCTCAGCAATTAGATAATACAATCGGGAAATCCAAAGCCTTCAACTCACTTTCTGAACAATCAGTAGAATTTGCAAAAAAGGCTAGTTTAAGCATTCTTGCCGTTGGATCTGCAGTTGCTGGTTTTTCAATTAAGTCAGCGGCCGATATGCAAGCGATGGATGCACAGTTTTCTCAAGTTTTTGGAAATTTAGAAAAAAATGCTCAAGGTAGTATTGATTCAATTTCAAAAGAGACGAATATACTTCCTAATCGTTTAAAACCGGCATTTACTTCGATGGCTGCATTTGCCAAAACAACAGGAATGGACACAGCCGATGCATTGGATTTAACGAGTCGAGCAACAAAAGCAGCGGCTGATAGTGCAGCTTTTTACGATAAATCAATCGATGAAGTCTCCGAAAGCTTGCAGTCATACTTAAAAGGTAATTATGAAAATGATGCGGCACTAGGTATTTCTTCAACGGAAACAACACGAAATGCAGCTGCCAACAAGCTTTATGGCAAGTCATTTAATGATTTATCCGAAGCCCAGAAGCAGTTAACGCTTTTGCAGATGGTCGAAGATGGAAATAAGTTGTCCGGAGCATTAGGTCAAGCAGCACGTGAAGGTGGCGGACTCGAAAATGTTATGGGGAACATGAAGCAAGCCATTACAGATTTGGGCGCTGCTTTTGGTGCTCCTCTGCTTCAACCGTTTTTGAATATTGTTCAAAAAATTAGTGGAGCTATGTCTAAGCTTGCTCAAGTATTCCGAGAGAATCCGGCACTTGTTTATGTAGTGGTTGGTGCAGTAACAACTTTAGCAGCCGCTTTAGGTGCCGCCTACCTAGCCGCTAATAATTTTGCAAAATTGAAGGCGATTATGTCAGGTGTAAAAGCTGGATTCTTAGCTTTAACAAGTCCAGTATCGTTAGTAGTGTTGGCAATTGGAGCTTTAGTTACTGCCTTTGTGTACTTTTATAAAACGAGCGATACGTTTAGATCTAAAGTAGACGGTGTTGTAAAGACTTTAAAAACCTTTATGGCACCTATTGGAGATGTCGTTAAAGGTATTAAATTACTTGCTCAAGCATTTAAAGCGATCGTATTCAACGACTTCAGTGTTAGTGTATCTGATCTTCATGATCAATTTGTCAAACTTTTTCCGGAATCATTATGGAAAGGAATGACGACTTTTGCTCAAAGCACTAAAGGAATAGTACAAGGGATTTTAACTTTGGCAAAAGCTTTTAAAGCAATAGCTTTTAATGACTTATCCGTAAGCATAGCAGATTTAAAAGCGGATTTTTTAGAAGTATTTCCTGAAAGTTTATGGAACGGAATGACCAAAATAGCTTCAGGAATCCGTTCATTAATAACCGGGTTTAAGAGTGGCAAAAAATCAATCGATCCTTTTGGAATTGCTCTTAAAGTCTTGAAAGCAGTATTTCTTGGATTGTTAGGTCCTATTGGACTATTTATAAAGGCATTTGAATTGATAGCAAAAGCTCTTGGCGGTGGGGATGTTTCAAAAGGAATAGATCAAATAATTAGTGGCTTTGACTCTCTAGCTACTGGACTAGCAGATAATGCGCCGAGAATTGGAAGTTCAGCCGGGAAAGCGATTGAGGGGATTCTAACAGCAATAGCGAGTGCACTTCCAGGCATTATTGCAGGCGGTTTAAGAATAGTAGCTGCAATAGTCTCTGGAATTGCTCAAGGTCTACCTTCAATCGCTTTATCAGCTAGTCAACTAATTCTTGCATTTACTGGCTCAATGATGCTTTTGATTCCGCAAATAGCTTTATCAGCAACAGCGATTATTGTTGCGTTACTTGCATCACTAACCGCTGGATTACCTCAGATTATTGTTGCAGGCGGAGCATTGATTTTGGCTTTATTAGACGGAATCACACAACAGATTCCAGCTTTGATAGAATCTGCTGCTTCATTAATTCTGACATGGATTACTGCATTAACAGCGTATATACCAGATATCATTGTTGCAGGTATGTCATTACTAATTGCTGTTATTAACGGAATAACTCGAAAGCTTCCAGATTTAGTAACGGCTGTAGGAACTTTGATAGTGACATTTTTAAATGCGCTCTCCTCGCAACTACCTAAAGTTGTTGTTGCAGGAGCAAACCTTATTGTCAAACTACTGAATGGACTAGCTTCAAAAATGCCTGCTTTAGTTTCGGCAGCTTTAAATCTTGTTGTTCAGTTTATTAATGGAATGGCGTCAAAAGCTAGTGCAGTGGTGACAGCTGGTGTTAATTTAATTGTTCAAATCTTACGTGGAATTGCGAATAATATAAATCGCATTGTTGAAGCAGGCATGGATATTGTTGATGCTGCAGTAAGAGGTGTTTTGAGAGCGCAAGATCGTCTTTTCAAAGCAGGGATAACTCTTGTTAATGGACTTGCGAATAATATTCGTAATAATCAGGCAGCTATGAAAGAGGCTGGAGCAAATCTGTTAAGTGCGTTAGTTGGTGCTCTGCCAGGTGGTGCATTGATTAATAACGGTATTGCTTTGGTAAACGGTTTGCTGAGTGGATTGACATCAGGATTTGAATCGGTTAAGAGAACTGTTTCTGGCTGGGCTGATACTATCGCAAGTTTGAAAGGGCCAATCCCTTATGACAAGAAAGTTTTGATTGAAAACGGACTGGCATTAGTAGCTGGCTTGAAAACAGGACTTACAGACGGGTTCTCTGATGTTAAGTCGGATGTTTCTACATGGGCAACTGAACTTCAAAGAGGTATTGAATCTGAATTTGATTCTAATTATTTCAATGATTTAATTGGCAATATTCCAACAGAGATACCAGCGATGAAGGCGTTAATGAGTGGTAGTTTAAAGCCGGAGCAAAATTCAGCTATAATAGCAAATCTAAATAAACCAGTTAATCAAGCGAAAGTTGCTCGTAATTTCGCTGATAGCACTAGCTTTCTAACTAGCTTGACCGATGCAATTGATAAACTTGCTAACAGGCCTGTTGAAGCAAGCTTTAAAATAAGTGAAAGAGAAATAGTAAAAGCCATTGCTCAACCAGTAAACCAAGAAATTTTGCGAATACAGCGTAGGCAGAAACGAAGTCAGGAGGGGATAACTTGATTACAGTAACTTATGCAGGATATGATATTACAAAGTATATGATAGTAACCTCTCTTGATCGGGGATTGCTACCAGGAATCGAATACAACACAAAAAAAGTTGGGCGGTCAGATGGTGAGAAATACGTAGATCGCTCAATTGGTCGTAAAACGATACCAATGGGATTCAAGTTACGTTATGACCTTATAAAAAAGCGGAGAGCGCTTGCCGAGATACTAGCTCAAAAAGATCCAAAGCCATTGATTTTTAGCGATGAGCCAGATAAATGTTGGTATGCAATATCTACAGGAGATATTAGTGTTGCAGAGAATAATTTTCTGGGATCCGGAGAGATTAATTGGATTGTACCAGATGGCGTTTCTTATGATGTTAATCCTCGGATATTTTCTAATATCTCGATTGATAGTGCAGAGAATCAAGTTTTAGATCCGGAATTTCGAAAGAAAGATAAGTATTACAAGCAATGGACCGCTCGATTAAATGAAACGAACGGTGCTCATAATATCTTGGGTGCTGATCTAAGTGATACAAACACTATTGCTGATAAAGGTGAAGTAAAATACAACGGCTTTTATATCATGCAAAATAGCAACAGTACAGCACGGAA
>NZ_QPQX01000011.1:0-109832 GCF_005234805.1 Enterococcus sp. ARL09-542 | reverse complement strand
CGGCGCACAGAACGCGCCGCATATCGGACTAAGTTTTATTCAAATTTGTCTTCACCAACACGATTTGACGAAGAGCCAATAAAACAACGTCCTAAGATCAGCTTGATTGCTTCTTCCGCCTACATGGCTGCTATCTGCTGTTTTGGTCTCTTGTTTTACTTACGTCACAGACTTTTTTTACTTTTCGGGCCGCGTTGCTTTGACCTTTAATGTGCTGACCTTTAAAACGCTGGCTAAAGGGATCATACGAATTTGTTGCCGATCACTTTGCAGTTTCAAAACGACTTGTTCTTTCGCAACCGTTTTTCCAACGATCCAACCGGTAACGGTTTCAAAACTGCCAACCTTCTCGGTTTTCACTTGTAAGACGACCAGATGTTTGTCACTGGCCGCTTTTTGCAAAATTTGCCGAATCTCATTGATCTTTTCAGTTTGATTTTTTTTATCGGCATTGTCACTGAAGAAAGTATCCAACAAGGTTGTCGAAGTCATGACAATCAACTTGCCCAGCTGTCTGATGGGAGATGATTTCTTTTCCATTGGTCTTTCCTTTCTGCTAACAGCAGCGGGTTTCTCTAAAACCGCACATACGTTCTCGTTTATTGCTTTTATTTTAACAAATTTTGAGGAAAAAACAAGCGAACATTCCCTTTATTGGGCAGCATTTTTTATTTTTTCTATCCAAAGGGGCAGTCCTGCTTGAATCAAGCGGTATGTTTGGTTGAAATCTCCTGTGTAATAAGGATCTGGAATATCTTCTCCCTCTCCAGGAACGACACTTAAGTACGTGTAAAGCTTATGCTGCATACCTGCTGGAGCCATTGCTGAAAGGTCCTCATAATTGTTACGATCCATGCCAATAATCCAGTCATAGGTTTCAAAATCCTCAGAAGTGATCTTGCGGGAAACCATGTTCTGCCAAGAAATCCCCGCATCTGCTAATAGTTGACGAGTTCCTTGATGAGGCGGATTACCCGCTTCCCATGAACTAGTGGCTGCTGAATCGATCTGCCAAGGCAATTGACGTTCTGCTATTGCTTGCTTGAAAAGCCCTTCTGCCATCGGTGAACGACAAATATTTCCTAAACAGACAAATAAAACTTTCGTCATGATTATTGCTCCTCTTTTTGATAAATTTGATAAGAAAAAAATTCCACATCTTTTGCCAAGCGAAAGAGTTGGGTCGCGATTTCTAATGGCATTTCCGGAAAATCATCACGAATCCAAGTTTCTAAGATTCCACTACAGCCATAAGAAAAGAAACGGCTGTAAAAAGCAATGTCTTGTTGCGACAATTGTTGCTCTTCATCGACTTCATCAAACAAGCGCTGAAATAAAGGCTCCGTAATTTGATAAAACTCACTCATCAGAATATCCCGGTCATAAGTAACAGATTTCCGATAGAAGGTTCCGTTTTGCCGCATCGCCTTCAACATTTTCAAAGCTGCTTCTTCCCAATTGTCTAGCGAAATGTTTTCAGATGTTAGATAAATCAGCGCATCTGTTTTGTAGATCCAACGAATCAATGCTTTTTTATCCGGGAAATGATAATAAAAGGTTTGTCGATTGATCTGCGCCTTCTCAGCCAGCTCTTGAATGCTGATTTTGTTTAATTCTTTTGTCTCACAAAGTTCAACGAATGTTTGACCAATGACTGCTTTGGTTTGATTCCCTTCTGCCATGGTACACCTCTTTTTCAAATTCTCTCCTTATCATACCAAATTTCCAACTAAAAAAGTATTCTTGCAGAAAAAATCCCAGCTATTTCACTAGCTGGGATCAAAAAAAGAGCTGAAAACAATTTCAGCTCTTTTTTTAATAATGCAATCCTTCACGTCCCAATCGGTTGGGTGAACTTATTTCTCAAATTTTTTTTTCAAAAATTCTCTGCGGATGCCCACGACTTTCTCGGTAAAGTTGACCCAATCCACTGGACGCGGCGGCGCCAGCCACAAAATATGATTGATCCCCATTGCCCCATAAAAAGGCATGTTTGAAAGAGTCAGATGAGTCTTTTCATCCGGAAAACTTTGAAACTGAATATTCAAATCGAGAATCTTTTCAATATTGTTGCGAATCATTTGATTATACGAACGACCATAAGAAAAATCGACACATACATAGAGAGGAACAGATATTTCTTTTAATGGGATCGTTGAGATCAATAAAATCAGATAGCGAAAGAATAGAAATTCCTTGTTGTTCCACAAAATGGGTCGGTTCCGGTTAGCTTCAAGGTAATTCCGACAAAAAGCCACATATTCAGGGTATGTTTGCAGAAAATAAGTGACGTCCAAATGTTGATACTCGCATCGCGAACTGAAAGAAAATGAAAGCAGTTGGTAATGAATGTTCGTCAATTCAGTTGTAAGCAGTGCTAGAAGCTCTTGGGAAAGAGCAAAACGACCACTAAGTTCTGTATAGAAATGTTCATTTAATTGGGTGATATAATGATTTTGATCAATGTAGCGGTCATTTTCTACTAACCAGCCTTCTACGATCAGAAACCGCAATATCTCCTTTGCTTCCCGCTCTAAGGTAGTCAGGCTCACCGTAGGCAAGATCTTCGCCAGCCAGTCTTTCAGCTCTTCAATGATTCGTAAGTGTTCAGCATTGATCAAACCATCCTCAACTGTATTTTGCAGAAAATGACCATTGCACATTCGGGTAATAATGATTCCTAAGTATTGTTCTTTGCGGATCTGCATTCGGGCAGATTGCTGAGGGTTCAACCAGCCTTGACTATTAAGCGCATCGAAAGTCTTTCTTTTTGTTTCGATTTCTTTCGGAAAAACCGACTGATTCAAATAGTATTCTTTCATAAAAAACAATAATATGAATTCCCTTATTTCATTTTCTTCACCGATCAATCGAAATTCCTTCGTCACCTCAATGTCATAATCATTAAGGATCTGCTTGAATTGTTTAAATTCTTTATACACAGGCGTATGGCTTAAAAAATGGTTCGTAGCGAATTCATAAAGTGAAGACAGTTGTTCAAAAAAACATTCTTTCAGCATGGAAAATTTCAGTGACTGGTCCAAATAATAGGTCAAGACGTTATCAGAGGTTGCCAAACCAGAAGCATTTAATTTGATCACGGTCTCATCAGTCACAATACCAAACTCTTCATCCAATCCAAATTCATAAAAGTCCGTGTTTAATTCTTGAACGGTCTTGTTGATCAAAAATTCGGACATTGTCAGATTATCCATCAATGCCTCTTTTGTCTCGGATAAAGAAACCGCATTTTCCAAGTATTGAAGCAGCACCAATTTTCGCTTATCCGCTTTATTCAAAAATGTCAAAAACATGCGTTTTCAGGCCTCCATCATTCTTTTGCCCATAAAGGACACTTCCGGTAAATAAATAGCACAAGCTTGTAAGATAAGACGGCTGATCATTGCCATCACCACCTGAATCATCGTCTGGCATTGCTAAGTCGACCGACAGACTATTTGCAAGGAAGATATCTTCCACCGTCACGCGTTTTGCCAGCTGCTTGCCATCAGCCAAAAACGGTTTTGTTAGATTCAGTAACGGCTGTTCCTTTTGACTGTTTTCTTTTGATTTGGGTTCTTCCTTAGGCGATGCTGGTTCTGCTGCTTTTGGTGTCTTCTCATCAACAGGCGCCTCGTTGATTTCTGGAGGGTCTTTCGGAACGATTTCTTCTGAAGGATTCAGCGGATTATAGATGGTAGCGAATACGACCTGTTCGGTAACAAGGTCGATCATTCCGATAATAATACAGGCTCCTAAAACAAAGCCAAATTTGCGTTTCATTGATTATTTCACCGCCTTAACATAGTTCTATCTGGCATCTCACTTGGGCCTCTCCTCACGTACCATCAATAATCGATGAATCTATCAAAGACAGCCCCACACCATTAGGTGTAGCTGAAAAAGCCAGCTGTTCTTACTTGCTGCTAACTTGTTGTCCTAACTGGAGATCTTTCTCCATAAGACTTACTTTGAGAAACAGGAAAGAAAATGATTCCGCAATGAATCGGCTATCGCTCATCACTTTTCAAAACTAGTTACTCTCCTTCATTCTTTTTCTGACGATGCCAAACAATCAGAAATGCAATGATCACCAAGAGGAGTCCAATCAATAAATATTGCCACGTATGATCTTCTTCGATAGTGACATCTTTCCGATTGAGGTCTCGCGCAACATCGCCAGCCACTGTAAACTCTTTTTTAAATTCCCATCTGTATAAATATCTTTCTTCCTCATCACCATTCTTGACTTTATACTGTCCTTCATCGCTTTTTCCGCTGTAGGCAACAGATTTCAGCAGGTAAGTACCTGCTTCAAGCTTTTGTCCTTCTAATGAGATGGGATAAGAAAAATGGGAATTTGGTGCCATCTGCATACCAGAAGTATCAGAAGAATAGCGGCTGTCGTTTTGCCCTTTTTTAGTGACATCGTTGATCAAACAAAATGAATTCAAATAGGCAGCGGTCGGATTTTGAAAAGTCACATTGATTACATTGCGGGCATTCACTTGATCAGGTTCGACGGCTAACAACTTCAAATCTGGAACGATTTCATCCGTTGTTTGTCTCAACAAAATTGCGACGACATAGGCATATTCATTTTTGATCGCTAATCCTTGATCCTCGGACTGATCAGAGGCTTCTTCCTGCTTTTCTTTTAATGTCAGTCCACCGGAAATCACGCCTTTAAATGATTCTGAAGGCATGCTTACTTTTAAAGGCAAAGTCACTTGAGACTGTTTGGGAATCGTGATGGTCTCTGCGATGTCTACCAAATCCTTCAAATTGTGCGTTAAGGTTTCATCAGGTTCGATATCATTTTGACCATACTCAACAACGCCGTTTAGATTGGTGGTTGCCGAAGCGATCTTCGGCTCAATCACTACGTCCTTATCCGTATCATTTCTTAATAGAACCTCCACCGTTTGAACAGCACCTGGTGACATCTTCAAATCAAAATAAGTCTTAGATTTGTCTATTTGGTTCTCTGGTATGACTGGATTTACTGCAAAATTGAATTCAGAGGCCATGCCTCTTACCGAAATAAAAAAGAAAAGACTTGCCAAAACCAGTATAATGAGCTGTTTACTTTTTTTCATGATGGATTTTCCCTCTCTATCTATGTACCACCCTTACGTATCAAAACCTTACACTTAAAGGGACTGGTTGCTATGGATTTGTCGGGGTATCAGTTAGCAGCCAGGTAAATGTGGTACTGTACTTCACGGCATATTTCGTTGTTGAACCAGGCACTTCTAATTCAATACTATCTACTGCTGCGAATAAACTGTCACCCCAGCTCATAAGATAAGTACCGGCTCCTTCCCCTTTTTGGGCACTCATGACTAATGATTCAGCCCCATTGGGATCCAGGGTAATCGTGCTTTTAAAATTAGAAGGTTTTGGGGATTCGGATGGTGTAACGATCGTCCCGTTAGTCAAGCGAATTTGAGCTGCTTTTAATTCTTGGTCTTTCCCTGTTTTAAATTGGCCATTTTGTTTGACATGCAACGTCCAGCCGCTTTCCATTCCTCGGTTATCTGTGACTTGTACAAAATTTGGTCCTTCTTGTTCTGCACCTGCTGCATCCTCATATTTTTGCAATGAGGCATGGTAGACTTCCGTTTTTGAAGTGATTTTTTGCATGCCAAAATACAAACTGGAGGCAAAGTCGATCGATAACGGTCCGTTGGTTCCTGGTTCAGGTTTGCCATCTGGCGTGGTGGGATCGACTGGTTTGATTGGATTGTCTGGATCTGGGTCTATTGGACTGATTGGATCCGTTGGCTCCGTGTTTGGTTCAAAGACAATTTGACCATTTGAATGATAAGCTGCCACTTCTGCTGCTTGAGCAGTGACCGTGCTCGTCATTCCCAATCCTACGAATACTGCTGCGGTTACTATTTTTTTCACTTTTCTGCCCCTTCTTATTCAGTCTCTGGTACATTTTTGAGGTACCAAGTCAAGGTTGTTCGATATTCTTTGGCTAATTTAACCGAACGACCAGGAATGTTTAATTTTACAGCTGCCGCTCCTTCTGATGCATCAGCACCAAAGCGATAGATCCAAGTCCCCATCCCTTTGCCTGCCGGGACATTCACCAAGTTCATTTCACTATTGGGAACAAATGTGTGATTCTCTACTACTGTTGGTGCATACTGCTTATCTGTCACAGAAATTGCTGTTCCGGAAGAAATTGATAATGAAGCCCCTGCTAGCACTTCACTCTGTGCTGTCTTAAATTGACCGTTCTGTATGACGCTAAGAGACCAGCCTTCTTGAGTCCCCCGTTTATCTGTGACTTGCACATAATTCGGACCTGCTAAACTTGAAATGAACTCTTGCAGTTTTGCATAGTAATCCATTGTTTCTGATGTGATCTTTTGATTGCCAAATTGGAAACTGGAGGCAAAATCAATTGACAACGGCCCAGCAGTTCCTGGATTTGGTCCCATTGGATCCGTGGGATCGACCGGGTCGACTGGTTTTTCCGGATCGGTAGGGTCGACTGGTTTAGTGAGATCATTATCCGTTTCAAAAATAATTGCCCCATTTGATGTATACTCTGCTGCAACTGCGGTGATCGGCAAGATTATTGAACTAAGGATGACGATACCCATCGTTATTAAACTCTTTTTCATTTCATTTGCTCCTTTTTGATAAAATACCTAGTGCTGCCAACAAGCAACCCCCATCGCGAGTTAACTGGAAGAGTCAGAACCCGTTGTGGGTAAGATTTTATGTCCTTGTTGGTCGAATGGCTGATTTCTCAGTACTTTCGCCTATGGTCTTGGATTTTTTGCTGGATATTCCTAAACGCCATAAAATGACGTTCCGCCATTGCTGTCATCCGCGCCTATTTCAGCAGCTAAGGTAGTTGCCAAAAACAAGAATAATCAGCCGAGCAAACTTGCATTAATGACTGTTTTTATCTTTACTCTTCTGCCTTTTATGGATTGCCTGGAGCAGATACTAGTTGCCAGGATAACGTTCCGCTATATTCGCCTATTTTTTGCTTTTCTACCGGAACAACTAATTTAAGACCTTTATTCGCTGTTTCTCCCCATTCTTGATTCACATGATAGTCGCCGTTTTCGGTCAATTCCGTCTCTTCAACGATAATTTCCCCATTTGTTAGTAATTGCTCTTCCCCATTTTTTACAAAGAACAACGTATTTTCTAAATGATCTGTCCCATTACTCAAGCTCTGCTGTTCTTTCACAGTGAGCCGCCAAGGACTTCGTTCAGATCCTCGTGTATCTTTGACAATCAAATCTCCTTGAATGTCAGGCCAATACGTTTGAGTGGTGGTAGTGATTTTTTGTGCCCCAAAATCGATAGTTGTCGGTACACTGCTCAAGGTCAACTCACCAGCGATCGCCACATTCACTGTTTTTTCAGCAGTTTGCCCATTTTCGGTGAAATGATACGTAGTTGTGACATTTTTTAGCAGCTCTTCTTCGCTTGTTTGCTGGATCGATTCGAGTGCTTCTGGTGCAACTTGCGGCAACTGCTCGTCTCGACCATCAGCAAAAATCGTTGCGGCTTCCGTATATGCTGCTAAATCAGCTTGATTCGTGATAGCCGTTGCTTCCCCTAAAGTCAAGCGGCTATCTTTGGCAAAGACAGCGAATTGCCGATTGCTTGCCAAGGCACTCTCATTTTTCACGACTACCAGATTGACTGCTTGTTCTACAGATGATTGATTTGCTGCTCCTGCTTTGAATGAAACAAGATGCTTGCGAGAAGTTGCTGACCCCAATGGTTTTTGAATCTCTGCTATTGCTTCTTCCGTCAGACTATCTGTAAAGAATGGGCGTCCTTGTGCCTGCAAATAGTCCAGTGCATCTTCTTTAGTGAGGTTCTCAGCTTCTTGTTCTGTAATGATTGCGTTCTGAGCACGAAGTTCAGCTTGATTCGAGTAAGAAACCTTCACTTGATAGCTGTATTCACCATCGGGAATCTGCCAATCGACTGGATCTGAAGACGATTGTTCTGGGATTGTTTCTGTCGCACTAGCAACTTTGCTTGACTGGATCTGTCCAGCATAAAACCAAGAACCTTTATTCTGGGTTTCTGGTGTAAAGGTCAGTATCGGTAAATTTGACCCAGTATACGGAATAAGCAGCCGCCCTTTTTGAACCTGGATGCCAGCAATATCTGTTCCCCATGCTTGAATCACAAGTGGCGCATTATTTTCTTTAACGCCTGTCACGTCATGAGTGATTGAACCTTGCCCATCAGCGATACCGGGCATTTCGACTTCATAGTCGATCACTGAACCAGGAATCGCAATTCCGTAGCCATTGACTCCCGTCACATCATTGTCCCCAATGAATGTTTTACCAGTCGCTTTTTCGATGCCGCTAAAAGTGATCGGCGTGATCGGCGTCGCATTGTTTGCAACTGGATTGATAGTCAATACTTGGTAGCTTGTGACTTCTCCAAACCAAGTGCCCTGACTTTTTGCTCGTGCTGCAGCATCATTCTCCGTATTTTTGATCCAAGTCAAATGATCTTTTTTTGAATCTGGCACTTCAAAATAGGAAAGGTTGATCCGACCAGTACCCGGAGGAGATTCAATGGTTGCCTCATCTTCGATGGTTAACTTACTGCCTGAAATCATGTTGTTTGCTGAAGAAATTCCAATACCGGCATTTTTCGACAGCTGGATCGTCCCAAACTGGTGATAAGTCGTACTATGGTTGGCCGCTGTAGCTGAGCGCCCATTTTTTATATCCCCACCGGTAGCCATCAATGTCAATCCGTTAGTCACAGTTAATTCGGTAAAATTCACGAGACCTAATCCTGTCATAGATATGGGCTCATCTTGGTAAGCATTGGTTCCATCTACATTCTCGCCAAAATTCATTTTGACTTGATTGGTGCTGTTAGCAACGATTGCATTGGTGAAATTGTCCGTTGCATTTCCGCCAGAGATCCCATTGATACTTTTCGCCCCTTGAATACGCATCTCTACATCGCGCAAAATCTGATTAGAGGAAATATTCGAGTAATAGGTGGTATATAAATTACCAATACTGGAATCTTCCGCTTGAATGTTCATCATGATCTTGCCGCTTCTCGTATTGCTAGCAGTTCGGCCGCCATCCCCATAAATCGTGGCACCGTTCAAGACATCCGATCCTGGTTTTGTATAGATGTTCAGCGTAATCGTATTGGATGTATCTGTTCCGACAATATTTGTACTGTTGAATGGATTTCCGCCAGAAATATTGGTCCCGCTAGGCAGCTTAAACTCACCGTCATAATTTCTTAAATCCAATGTTAAACTTGCATTTCCCAATAGTCTGCCATTATTAGTCACACCGCCAGAAAAACCATTAGAGCCAGTTCGTGGGGTACCGGAAAAGTTCCCGCCGAAAATCCGATTATTCGAATTTCCGTTGATCGTATGAGAACTGGAATCTCCGTATGAAGCCCCTAGAGAGGCATTGATCACCCCATCATAAACCGTTACTGCCACGTTCCCACCAATCAAGAGATCGTTCCAGCCGCCGCCAGACAAGAACCAATCCACTTGTCCGTTATTGACTGTCGTTTCACCATTACCATAGACTCTTCTACCGGTATAGCCAGTACCTTCAAGGGTGTCTACGATCCCTGAGTTCAATGTATTCGATGCATTTCCTTCAATAACTCCAGAGAAAGAGCCGCCATAGGTCCAGCGAGCAACCGTATTATTTAGAATTGTTTTAGTATTCCCTTTGATGTAGATATTCCAGGTAGTTCCCGGATCTCCCCCACCGCCGACAATATCCCAGCCAGATAGTTCCCCTCGATTTTTGGTTGTTGTGGAATAAGCAAGGTTGGTCGGTTTTGATCCTTTATAAGCAATACCGTCTCCACCTGGACTGCCATCTGCTGTAATCGACCCCACTTCAATCGTGGTATTCCCATCAATATAACCGCCGCGACCTGCAGCTGTAGTATATGTTGCACCATTTGAAAAAGAACCGCTGACCAGATGGGAGGTAATATTGCCGTATACTTTGAAACTTGCTCCCGCTTCTGCTAATTGAGCCCGTTGTGCGGGAGTATAATTGTCGTAAGTCGTTGTATTCGAAGCTCCCATCGAACTTTGTGAGAGCGTGCTGACATTGTTCCCGCCGCCGCCATTGAAATCACCGATCCCACCGACACTAGCGCTAGGACCCGCTTTGACCGTATTTACGATGTTTCCATTGATTGTGCCAGAGTATCGATTACCACCTTCAAAAGTTGCCCGGCCTGTAGAATAGAGACTCGAATCAAGATTCGTTACGATGGCATCTTTAGCAGGTTCCGAGCCAATATTTCCATAATAGGAACCGCCGATAAAACGATTGGCTGTCCCAGTCCAGCCTCCACTACCGGAAACAGTGCTGTTGATTCTACCGTCGATCGTTCCATACTGAACCCCTCCGACAAACGTTCCCAACCGAAAATTGGCATTTTTCGTAGCAATCGTCGTTTCAACATTCCCAGTCACATTGGCTGCATTTGTAGCACTTGATCCAACACCACCGCCATAATAGTTTGTCAATGTGCCATTCAATTGCTTGATCGCTACTTTTGTATTGCCATCGATCGTTCCAACATTGGCTCCCCCTGCAATGGTACTTATCCCAGAGACGGTATTGTTTACGTTGATCGTTACATTCCCCTTCAACGTTCCGCCGCTTTGGTTGCCCCCATAAATATTCCAAGTACCTGAACCCGTGTTATTCACATGGATCGTCGGATTGCCTTCCAGATCCCCACTGTTTGTGCCACCATATATCGTAAAGCCATTTCCAACGGCACCCCCATTGAGGAAAAGACTGTGCCCGTTCATGTAAATCGTCGATCCCCTATAGTCGATATTGCGAAACACGATATCCGAGCCAAAATAATTATTCGTTGAGAAATCAACCCGTCGACTGCCTGAAGCCAATGTTGTCGCATCTGTGATGGGATCGTTAGCATGACCAGTTAATATCAAGCGACTAACTTTCCCTTGTAATGCATAAAACGTGATATTGCTACTGTCTACTGTGCTTGGTATTGTTTTGGCTGTCAGATCAGCCGGTAAAGTCAAGGTACCCCCTGATCCGACATACAAAGCAAACTCACCGCCATTGCCATTTTGATACATATCAAACAAGGCTTGCCGAAAGCCATCGACACTATTTGCATACTCAGCGTAAGTTTCCCCATCGCCTGCAGGACTTGGAACGGCAACAAGTCGTGAAGGATCTGCACTTGCAATAATATCTTTGATGGACAGGTCTACTAAGGAACCGCTAGACCGGACACTCACGCCCTGTTTAAAAACTGCTAGCAGGATCTGATCATGATCTAGGTCCACGTTTTGCAATGCTTCATTACTATAAATTTTTCCTTCTAGCTGCCAGCCTTCAAAGGATGCCGGATTTTTAAAGGAAGGAATGTCCGTTGCTGTAAGACGTTCCCCTTTTTTCTTGCTGATTTGAAGGCTTGTTTCTCCTGTTTCCAACAAACGCCCTTCAGCACTTTTGAAGGTTATCGTCAGTTCTTCTGACTCTTGTGAAGAACTAGTAACAGATTCTTGGGAATGAGATTCAGATGCTGAATGTGCTGGCGATTCATCCGATTCTGCTGTTTCAGTCGCTTCAGATGTTTCGTTTGTTTCGTTATCCTGACTTGCGGTACCTTCACTGCTTTCACTGCTACTTTCTCTGTTACTCGTGATACTTTCCTTATTATCTATATCGCTAAGCTTTTCTAACTCGTTTAAAGTATCCGTTGTTTCACTTTTTTGCGCGATACTTTCTGCATGTGCAACTACCTCTGTATATGAAAAACAAGGAGAAGATACTAATAGAAAAACAAGAAAATTGGTTAAAAAACGATTCACTTTATCCCTCCTGACTGAGTGAAAATGAGTAAAATATTGCGCAATACACGCATTATGCTATCCATAGTCTATATCCAAATAAAAAAAGGATTATAATTTTTTTCATCCATTCCAAAATTATGATTATAAATTGACATCCTAACCGCTTGTTTCTTCTCATTTTTGGCCTTGTCAGGCAGTTTGTTTGACATTTACTTGAAATGCTTGGAAAGGATAAATTTAGAGTTAATTTCACCTAGCATACTAAAAAAACGTAAGAGTTCAAGAGATATAATTAGAATAAGATTATAAAAATCACATAATAAAGCAATCTTTACCACTGAAAAATTAATCTATTATCCGAATTATTTGTACTTGATGCCCCTATATAGAAATCGCTAACATCATTTATATTTCATAGAATTAATAATGTTATAACGAATAATAATTCACTGTATTTTCTAAAATAAAATAACTCAAAGTATAATAACCGAAAAAAATTTTATAATTTTTTCTAAACAACATTAGAAAAATAATACAATCATAAAAAATAAAATAACTATTAATCTAATTTAACAGCATGTATTTTTATTTCCGTGCGCAAAAAAAGCACCAAACAGTCCTCTGTTTGGTGCTTCATTTTCAATTATTTGGAAAAGAACGTCCATCAATAAATGTTGTATAGATATGCTCGTCCTCTACTTGCTCTCCTTGAATCGATTTGACGATTTTCTCTGAAGCAATCATTCCCCAACGATGCTTCGAGTAAGAAATTGTCGACAACCGCGGCTGTATAAACGCCCCTAATTCTGTATTGTCAAAACCAATGATGCGGATATCTTCTCCGATTTTTAAGTCTGTTTTACGTACATACTTATAAACCCCGATGGCCATTTCATCGTTTAAGGCAAAGATATCGATTGGTCTTAGCGGATTTTTTGCTAAAATTTCTTCTGCTCCCCGATACCCTGAGGGTTCAGTAAAATCACCAGCTATTACATCATAGGAAATGCCAAATCGGGTAAGCTCTTTGATACTGGCTTCTAACCGTTCTTGACTATCATAACTTTTTTCAGGACCAGCAAGTAAAAAGACATGTTGGCTGCCACCTGAAATCAATTTATCAATAGCCAGTGCCGCACCACCTTTATTATCCAAAAGGACTTGATGGATATTTTCATGATCGAGGATCCGATCTAGTACAACGATTTGATGTCCCCGCTGAGCATACCGCTCAATTTCCTCTGAAGGAAAAGTCCAATCTAAAACGATGGCTCCATCGATCATACGCTCTGGTATAAACAAATGGGATTTTTTGCCGCTGCAAACAATCATTTCGTAACCAAAAGTCTCGAGACTTTTTTTAATCCCGTCTAGCAACTCTCCATAGAAACTCCCCGCGTAGTCTGCGAGGTACACGCCAATGATGTTCGTTTGTCTGCGCTTCAGTGTACGAGCAGCCATGTTCGGAACATAATTCAAGTCACGAGCAATCGCTTGGATACGGGCGCGCGTCTCCTCCGTCACTTTAGGGCTGCCGTTCAAAGCATAGGATACAGTGGAAATAGACACACCGGCTTTTTTAGCAATATCTTTGATCCCTACCATGGCTCCTCCTTTCTATCGATAAATATCGATATGATTTATTTCCTTATTGAACAACGGCAGCACTGCTGATTTGTCTAAACAAAAGGCCCCTTTTCGATAGCTGTTTTCTGCTAGTGTATAGTCTACCGGTTGGCCATTGATCAATACCTGTTCTTTTGACGCTTCGTGAAAATGGATCTTAACCGGTTGATCAAAGACCCGGTAGGTCATCGTTAAGTCAGATAACTCAGTTGGCAAGACAGGATCAAGGAACAAATCATCTGCCATTTCGCGAATGCCCAAGACATTGCTGATCAATTGATTCAAATAGATACCTGGTCCGCTGGAGTACACGCGCCAACCGCCTTTTACACCGACGCTTCCATCTCTAAGTTTACCAAAATTCTCTTGGGCTTCAAGCCTTGTTTTGAAATCGCCGTCAGAGCTGCTGAAATAGACATTGGCTTGTCGCAGTTCTGCATTTGGCACGCGTTCTTGCAACTGAATAGGATTGATGACCCCTAAAGCATGCCAAGTTTCTTCTTTTTGTCCCAATTTGGCCATTGCTTCAGTAAAACGGATGTGGGCATGAACATATTGCAACCCGATTTCCCGACCAAAGTTCGCTGCTTGCTCTGCACGTTTGAAATTCGTACTGACCCCACCATGATAAGCCGCTGGACGATTCATCAAGCGAACGCCATCTGGATGTTGCAAGTGTTCTTTGATGATGCCTAAATGGTGCTCGGCTTCGTCCGGAGAAAGTAATTCACCGATCATGCTTTGCTGCATCGGCAACAATCGGTACTGAATCCCTGTCTTTTTGTCTTCTGGATGGATCATCAATTCCACATGTTCAGGGTCTTCCATATAAACAAATCCTGGGATGGTTCCTGAGGACAAAATGTATTTATCAAAATCTGTACGAATGCCGCTGACGATGGTTTGTAAATGATCAGCATAATTTGGATCATAGTCTTTCAGCTGTGCCGCTAGTTTCTTCATCACTTCATAAGTTAATGCAACTGTCCAACTGCTGGCCATCTGCTTTTTCAATTTGCTATTGTTTGGCTGCAGGGTATCATCCCAGTCCCCATCCCCATAACATGAAAGATACGTACCTTCCAAGAAATTCGCTTCGATATATGCAATCTCTTTCTGTAAATGATCATAAAGAGAAGCAGTTTGACTTGTCTTTAAGAACGTTTCGCGATCTGTATAAGGTATTTGCGTTTCTAAAATCGCGAAGTCCTTCGTTTTTTCCAAGTAATCGCTGACGACTTTCATTGGCCACACAATCACATCTCCATGACTTTCGTCGGCTTTTTGTTTTTCGTAGCGGTCAAACATAAACCATTGCGGCCAATTGCCATCGTCGGCAAATTGATTGGCAAAGAGGTGTTTGATGATCGACGCAACGATCTCTGGACGATTGACTGCTAAGAAAAATTCTGTTGGTCCTTGTGAGACATCTCTGGTCCCCCAAGCAGCACCGCCATACTGTTCCAAACCATGAGGAGACAAATAATGGACCAGCATGTTGTGCGTGTACCACCGAGAGAGCAAATTAAGAGTTTGGACTTCTGCTTGGTCATGGGTCAATTCAAATTGATTCAGCAGTGAATCAATGAACGTCACATATTTTGCTTCTTCTTGCTGCTTAGAAGACGCTTGTTCTCGGTAAGGATCTCCGGTCAACGTTCCCTGAATCTTAAGGGTAACTTCTGACTGATCCGCAAATGTCAGAACAGTTAGTGCGCCATCACTGTTTTCTTGTAAGAACAAGGAATCATCTGTCACATCAAAAGGCTGATCCGCCTGCAGATAATAAGTTAATTCTGGATACGCTTCTTTTACTGGTGACGTAGTCCCGCTTGTGATCACTACTTGCTGCTCTTTTTTCACAACCGCTGTCGGTGCTTCTTCATCTGGTCCCATCAAAAACTGGTTGCTGATGGCCCATGAATAAGCCTTTTTGCTATGGATCATCGTTCGGATCTCACGGCTGTCAAGCAGTGTATACGTCGTGACCGTGATCAAATCATCTGCTGTTTTGTAATACCACGTTGCAGAGTTCAGCCCCATCTCGAACGCAGATGGCATCGTCAATAAGCGCCACGTATCCTGTTCTTTCAAGTAGATCCGCTGTCCTGATCGTTTCATGACATTCAACGCATTACGGCTGTTACTCAATAATTTATTCATTGACGTATTCCCTAGAACGATCTGCGAATTGAAAATACCATACATATAAACCGTCGTACTAAGCAACGGCTGATCTACCACTAGATCACTGCCACTCAGCAATATATGCCCATGAGCCCGTTCCATGGCACTTTCTTTTTCCTTCAACACAACGTGACGGTAGTTTTCGGTAAAAAATGAATACATTTGGCCATCGATTCGTTCCATTGCTTCCTGTTTTGGAAATAGCGCGGAAATATCTGCTTCTGACAAGGTATCTCCAGTCAATGCTGCTCCGAGTTGTTTTGCCGGAAGTAGCTGTGTCGTCAATGACTCAAAAGTCAATTTTTGAAACTGTTCCTTCAGAGAAGGGCGGTCGAATTGCGGACCGGATACTGCTTGTGGCTGATCTGCCTTGACAGCACTATAAAAAATGACTTCTGTTGTTTCGTCAGATAGCTGATAAGACTCGGACTGCAAAGCAATGTAGGCAAATTCATATTGATACACTTCATTCGCTAATGTTTCGTGCGCTAAGGCTTGCGGCAAATTAGTCACCTTGTATGTTCTGCCAAAAAATTGATACCCATCTGTTGAATAACTCCGCAAGGGTTGGAAACTTCCTTGTTCGACTAATGGAAATTTGCCGGATTGCGGTTGATTTTGACGAGAAGAGACGACGATCGTTCCGTTATCCTGAGTCACGTGGTGATCCAGATATTGAGAAACATACGCTTCATTGGACTGAACTGCTCCTTTTAGTGCATTGCCTATATCTTGACCATAAATGATATCTGCTTTTCCAGAACCCGTTAACTGGATTCGCCAAAACCAGCAATCTTCTGCCAGTTGCAAGTCCACTTGATAATGAACGTCCAAAAACTCTCCTGACCAAGACAACTGCTGTTGGGAATACCCAAACTTACTGGCTGAATTAGAACCGACCATCGGTGTCCAACGAATCCCTTCTGATGTATAGACTCGCAGATACAATTGATTCAAACTGCCGTCTACCGGATTGCCATTTAGTTGATTGATCATCATGCCATTGCTATCTATTTCATACAGATCCCCGGTTTTCAAAAACCTCAGGCGTGTCTGATTCTTTTCAAGAGTAATATATTGTGTCATATAAACCTTCCTATCCTTATCTTACGAATTTGAATGTAGCCGTCTGCAGATCGCGACTGTTGCTGCCGACCATGGCTTGGAATGTGCCAGCATCACTGGATGTTTCCTGATTGCTGTGGACGTAACGCAACATATCTTCCGTAATTGAAAAAGTTACTTCTTTGGTTTCCCCTGGTTCTAACCATACTTTTTGGAATCCTTTTAATTCTTTGATTGGTCGGACAACTTCACCAACGAGGTCTCGCAGATATAACTGGACGGTTTCTTCACCAGCAAAGTCGCTATTATTCTTGATCTGAAGGGATACTGTCAGTGTCTCTTCAGCAGACAGTTGTGATTTATCTAAACTTAACTCACTATACTGAGCCTCGTGATAGCTCAAACCGAAACCAAAAGGATATTTTGCATAGTTGGAGACATCCAAATATTTCGAGACATATTTTTCATCAGGTGCACTTTCATAAGGACGACCGGTAGTTTCAGTATTGTAATAAACAGGTACTTGACCGACTGTTTCTGGGAAAGACATACTCAAACGGCCGCTTGGATTGTATTGTCCCCATAAAAGATTTGCTAATGCGTGACCACCTTCTGTTCCAGGGAACCATGCTTCAACGATGGCTTTTGCTTCATCAATGCCTTGAAGATCTAATGGACGACCATTATACAAGGTCACAACGAGTTGCTCATTGACTGCCTGCAATTGTTTGAATAATGCTAACTGCGCTTCAGGCAAGCGAATATCGCTGCGGCTCGCTGCTTCTCCGCTCATCCAGTCTTGTTCACCTAGTGCGAGAACCACTTTATCTGCTTGTTTAGCTAATGTAACAGCTTCATTGATCGCTGCTTCTGTTGGCGCAAAATAATCGAATGGTTCTTTTCCATAAAGAATATTCTCTGAAACTGCTTTGCTCCCTTCGATCAATGAAACGGCTTCTTCTTGTTTCCCTTGCCATGACCATGCACCTAAAATATCTTTAGAGTGAGCCGCTGGTCCAATGATCGCGACCGTCTCCGTTGATTTAAATGGTAAGATGTTCTCATTCTTCAATAAAACCATTGATTTTTGAGCGATTTCTCTCGCGGCTGTTCGATGTTCTTGCGAAAGTACGACCCTAGCTTCAGCAGCTTCATCTGCCCCACGATGAGGATTTTCAAAAAGACCAAGATCATTTTTAAGGGTCAAGATCCGCAATACTGCTTCATCCAATAACTCTTCCGCAACAGCGCCTTCTTCGATCAATTCTTTCAAATAATCGTTGTAGCAAGTCGTCATCATTTCAATATCGACGCCTGCTTTGATCGCTAATTCTGCCGCCTGTTTCTCATCCTCTGCTGCGCCATGGGCAATGATTTCTTTGACCGCACCCCAGTCAGAGATCACTACGCCATCAAAACCAAATTCTTTTCGCAACACATCACGGAACAACCAGCGATTCGCTGTAGCCGGAATCCCATCTACCGTATTAAAGGAAGTCATCACCAATTTTGCCCCAGCTGCTAGTGCGGCTTGGTAGCCTGGTAAGTAACTTTCCCGCAATTGACGCTCAGACATATTGACTGTGTTGTAATCACGACCGCCAATTGCTGCGCCATACGCCGCAAAATGCTTCACACAAGCGGCGACCCGTTCAAAATCATTGGTCAAGTCTTCTCCTTGGTAGCCTTTCACGAAAGCCTCCGCAAGGCGACTGTTCAAGTAGGGATCTTCTCCGGTAGATTCCATCACTCGTCCCCAACGAGGGTCTCGGACTAAGTCCACCATTGGCGAGAACGTCACATGGAGCCCAGACACAGCGGCTTCTCTAGCTGAAATTTCGGCCATTTGTTCCGCAGCATTCAGATCCCACGAACTACCTAGAGCCAATGGAATCGGGAAGATTGTTCGAAACCCATGGATAATATCTGCCATTAGAATCGTCGGGATCTGCAGGCGATTGTTTTTGATGTATTCTTGTTGTACTCGGATCGCTTCTTTGGCACCGGAAACGCCTAGCGTTGTTCCAGCGTTGTTGATGGTTTCTTGGGTCAGTCCCAGATCACTCATCGGTCCGGTTTTTTCTTCCGCTTTGTCTGAATAAAACGCAGCAGCCAGTTGCAATAATTGATCGATTTTTTCATCGATAGTCATTTGTTCAAGTAAGTGCGTCAATTTTGTCTTTTCCATTTTTGTTCCACCTTTATCGTTCATCGAATCGGAGATCTGCTTCCAACGGGAAATGATCGGAAGGAAACCGTCCGTCACAAGAATCCGTCAAACACCCGGTTTTAATGATTCGAAATCCTTTAGTATAAATATAATCAATTTCTTCTAACTGGTTCCATGGGAGTTGATAGTCAAAATTTTGATAGGAACCTCTGGGACCGTAATGTCCTTTTTCATTTTGTTCTTTTGCGTTAACAAAAATCGTTTGCAGGGATTCATGGACGCGTTCAACTGCTTCTGCATTGAGATCCCCCATTAGTAAAACGGGTAAAGCGGCGATTTTATCCGCTAACCGTTCCAAGATGACTTTCATCCCTTCAAAACGGGCGATTTCTGAAATATTGTCCAGATGCGTATCGATGACTAAAAAGTCATGTCCTTTTCTATCTCTTAGTACCGTCCACAAACACAGACGCAAGTATTCCGCTTCTGGATGAATACTTGGCACATCAGGTGTCAGAGATAACCAAAATGAGCCTGAATCTACTTTAGAAAACATCGTCTTCTTATAATAGATCCCGATACCTTCTCCTGTTCCATCGCCGTCTCGTTCAGCAGTTACCGACTCGTAATCAGTCAATCTTGCTAAATCAGCGACTTGCGTCGGCCGGACTTCTTGTACGCACAAAATATCCCAATCATGATAATCGATCAATGCCAATACTTTGTCCGCACGATAAGACCATTGCCACTCTTTATCGTAATCCGTATCCACACGTAAATTGTAAGTTGCCACTTTCATTTCTTCATATCCTTTTTAACAATTTTTGGATCTGTTGCATTTCTTTTCGAATCTGTTTGGCTTCACCGCCGCCATGCCCTTTGTTTAAATACACAGTTAATTGTTTTGGGGTTGAGATTCGATGGTAACTGACAAAAAAATCGGTCATTGGGCAGATAGGATCCTGGCTCCCTACTGAAGCAAAGACAGGGCCAGTGATTTTTGCTGCCAGATTTTTCAAATCATAGTAGGCCATTTGGTAATAGATGGTCTCCTTGCTATCTGGAAAGGTATCAATATATTCTTGCATCACATGATAGCTCCCAGTTCTGCTTTCGATGCGGTGAGAAATATTCGAGTGACTAGGAACATCTGCAAAAGTCGCAAAGATTGGCGTTTCAGCCAGCGCATTGACAATTAATGCAATCCCGCCGCCTTGTGACCCGCCTCTTAAAATCACTCGTTCAGAATCAATCTCCGGCAGCTCTGCTGCGACCTCTAGCAGGCGAAGACTATCTGCAATCATGCGTTTCATATAAAAATCTTCTTTTTTTAAAATTCCTCGACCAAACGGTGCCTCATGTTGCGTCGTTTCATAAGGATGTGTATCTTTCGTACGGCCGCCTTGCCCGCGATTATCGATCACCAAGCAGGCACAATCAATCAATGCCCAGTGGGCAAACTGAAAGGGTTCCTGTAGGTGATTCATATAACCTAAATAATCGATGACGATTGGAAGTTGGCTCTTATTTTTCGGAACTAAAAGATAGCCGTAAATCGTTTCATTGTATAAACTTTGGAAATTGACCTGATAGACATCGATTCCTGTCAGCAATGCTGGTTGTTGCTTTCGTTCAAACGCTAATGGAATCTGTTTGATTTCTTGTTTGACTTGTCGCCAAAAACGGTCGATTTCCTCCTGAGATGGTTCATTTCTAATTGATTTCATTGACGTCACCCTCTTTTGCCCACACCTTATGAAAGAACAGTACTTGCAGATAAGCGAATCCTGAAATACCTAAACATACGAATAAGAAAGAATTGATCTTATTCAGCAATAGAAATACGAATACTGGAATCACTAGCAAGATGATCGCATTTGCGGTACTACTCAACACCGCATAGGCAGTTTCGTGTGCGGTTTGTTTGACTGTGGAAGAAAACAAACAAAACAGTAGGACAAACACCGTCAAGAATAAACCAGCTAAACTGCTGAGTATCACTGCCAACACCCCAAGATAAGTGGTGATTCCCATCAATCCATAAATGATCGCCGCGGTGACAGCAACATACCCCACGATGATCCCTTCAAGTACGATTCCACGTTTGATATTTGCTAGAAAAGCTCGACTATACCGTTGCCAAACTGGAACATCTTTTTCTTGGTAAAGCTGATCGATGGTTTGATACAAGGCGATCAAGGCTGGTCCTGTCAGTACAATCGTGACCGCAGGAACAAGGAACAAAAAACTTAATAGGATCATATCCGCGGCAAAGGAAAAGACACGATAGTACCATCCTTCATAAGAGAAAATTTGTTTCATCTCCACTCACCTGCTCCCTTTCTAGTTTCAATCCTACTGATTTCTTGTTGTTTTCTTACTCATCTCTTGTTTATTATCCTTTTGCTAAAGTAGTAAAAAGATCCTTTTACATATACTTTTGTTGGTACATTTCTACATCTGCTCGTCTACACTGCGCTTCGCCTACAGTTGCTTCTAGGCTGGCGCCAAGAAGAACTTGCATGTCTTGCTTTGTAAGCCAATCGCAGTGTTTCAAAGCAAAAAGAGGAAAGGTCGTTGGGTCTCGCTTTCCTCTTTTCATCCTTTCTATAACTGATTATTTAAGTTTTTCGCGGTTTTCTGCCATTTTTTCAGATTTGACTTCTTTGATTGCATCCCAATTGTTGGAATCTAAGAAACTTTCAAAATCAGACAGTGTTGAATCAAACGTTTTTTCATCTTTTGAACGAATCAAGGAGATGACTGTGCTATTTAGTTTTGTTTTGATCGAATTATTGGAACGAGCTTCTGCAGTCCCAGCATCTGGATCTGTGTTCTCAATAACAAAGTGCGGATAAAGTTTTCCTTCACCCCATTCTTGCATTTGGGTTAATGCGCTCTCTGTTTCTACTTTCAATGCATTGACACGGTCATTGTTGAAGTAGTTGAAGCGACTGATACCATATTTCTTGTTGTACCCTTCGTTATCTGTTTTCTCCATTTCTTTTACTTCAGGTAAGTAATCGATTTTGCCTTCGTCATTGTATTCATAAGTGACGCCTTCAACACCGAATTTCGTCAAGATTTGTCCTGGTTCATCGATCAAGTAAGTGAATAGTTGAGTGACTTTTGCTGGATCGACTGCATCTTTTGTGATGTAGTTGATCAACCAGCCTGAGATACCGGTTTGATTCAATGTTGGTTTCCGGCCTGATGTGCTGGCTGGTCCATCAATAGCAATATAGCGAGTATCAGAATTCTTCATAAATTCAGTAAAGTTGCCGCCTTGACCACTAGTTCCTGCAACAAGCATCGTTGCATATTTCCCTTGTTTTACTTTTTCATCATAGGTCGGACCGTCATCTGTAAAGCTGTCATCACTGATGTTGCCTTCACGGTATACTTTGTTGAATGTTTTCAACCAATTGATATATTCTTCATCTAAGTTGCGGTCATAGTAATTACCAGATTCATCTTCTAATGGAACACCTAAGAAGTCTTGTAATTTATCTAAGAAAGGACCTGCTGTGTCACCGACAGTCGTGAAGCCCAGTGGGGTTAGATCAGGATATTTCTCTTTGATTTGATCCATTACTTTGACAAAATTTTCTGGTTTAGAAATGTCTGGTTTGCCAAGTGCTTCATAGACATCTTCACGAATGACGAAGTTATCATTTACCGGAATATTGCCGCTTTCATAATCGGCTGCTGTATTCGAATAGTTTGGATAGCCATATGTTTTGCCATCGTCTAATGCAAACCAATTGAAGGTATCTTCTGTTACGACATTCAATAGGTAAGGATCATATTTTTTCGCTAGATCATTCAATGAGTAAGCCCAGCTATCTGCTTTAGTGGCTGCTTGACTGGTTTTGTCCATCAATGTCACGATGTCTGGCATATCGCCACTTGAAATAAGTGCATTCAACTTCGAGTCGTCTCCGGAAATAAATTCGATATCGATATTTAAATCTTTCTTGATCTGTGCGGTGGTAACATCTTCCCCAAAAGGTAATGCCGTCCAGTCTGAGTTGATGTACCAAGTGATTTTAGTTGGTTCTTTTTTGGTATCAAGTTTCCATGCTGGTGTTTTCTCATCAAGCTCATAACGATCTTTGATCGAAAAATCTGAGCTGCTAGCGTCATCCGAGCTGCCGCCACATGCTGCTAAGCTAAGTAATGCTGTTGCTGCCAATAAACTGCCTAATACTTTTTTCATACTGATCCCTCTTTCTATTCTTTTACCGCACCGGCCATCATACCGCCGATGAAGTGTTTTTGAAGTAATGGATAGATAATCAAAATTGGTACAGTCGTGATAACGATAGTAGCCAATTGCACCCCGCGGGTCGTTGCCTGCACGACAAAGTCGGTACTACCGCTTTCGGTCATCGTGCTTAAGTTGGACTGCACAATGATTTCATAGATCTTCATTTGCAGCGGATAGAGATATTCTTTGGTGATGTACAATTTTGTGGTCATAAAGTCGTTCCATTGTCCGACACCATTGAACAATATGATGGTAGCTAATGCTGGTTTCGTTAATGGTAGGAAAATCTTGTAAAAAATTTGAAATTCGCTGGCCCCATCGATTTTCGCCGATTCTTCCAAAGAAGGAGGAATCTCACGGAAAAAGTTCATCAAGATAACGACGTCATAATAGCTGAATAACGCTGGAATGATATAGACCCAAAATGAATCTAATAACCCTAACGATTTGATCAGCAAATAGGTTGGGATCATCCCCCCGCCGAAGTACATCGTAATGACTCCTAGCGTGGTGTAGATATTCCGGCCGATCAGCCGTGATTTACTGAGTCCGTATGCCACAACGGCACAAAACAGTGTATGTGTCACTGCCCCGATCAATGTTTTCAGTACAGAGATCAAAAATGCCCGTGGGATACTGTCATCGGAAAATACTTTCCGGTAATTCTCCCAAGTAAATCCCCGCGGCCATAAAACGAGACCGTTTTCAGCCAACCCTGAACTAGAAGATACCGATGAGACTAAGATATTCCAGATTGGAATAATGATCAGCAGCGAAAACAGAACGAGGATCACTGTGTTAAAGAAATAAAACCATTTGTTCTCTTGTGTTCTTCTTTTTATCACTTGGTCACCCCTCCTATAAGATAACTGAATTGCCATTGTTCAATTTGCGTGTCACACGATCGGTGATGACTAGAAGAATGACAGAAATGATTGCTATTCCCAAGCCAACCGCTGTTGCATATGAGAAATCGCCTTGTGTCAGACCCATTTTATAAACGAATGAGTTGATGACTTCCGATTTGTTTTGGTTTTGTGAATTCATCAAAACCAATGTCTGGTCTAAATTAGATCCTAAGATGCCGCTCACATTTAGGATCAGATTCAATGAAATGATCGGCGTCAAAAGTGGTAATGTGATTGTCCGAATCTGCGTCAACTTGGTGGCGCCATCGATTCTGGCCGCTTCATAAAAAGTTGGATCGATACGAGACATTCCTGCAAGATATAAAATCGTTCCCCATCCTACTTCTTTCCAAAGGTCAGATAAAACAGCGATCCACCAATATTTATCAGGATCCAACAAATGATTGACACCTTTATCCATCATTCCTAAAGACATCAGGACTTGGTTGATAAACCCATTGGTCGACAACCATGAAATCATCATACCGCCTAGGACAATCCAAGAAAAAAAGTGAGGGATATACGAAACGGTTTGAATAAATTTCTTCAATTTTCCGTCCCGCATCTCAAAAATCATAATGGCGAGAATAATTGGAATCGCAAAGCCTAAGCCTAACTTCATCATACTGATTGCTAACGTATTCCCAACTGCTTCCCAGAAAAAACTGTCGTGTAAAATAATTCGGAAATTCTCTAACCCTACCCATGGTGCAGAGGAAATCGTATCAATGACCGTATAATTCTTAAAAGCAATAATGATTCCATAAATTGGAATATAATTAAATACGATCATGAATGCCACGCCTGGTAGTACCATCCAATGCAGTTGCCGCTGCCGGTATATCTCTTTCAGCTTACTCATACGCAAAAACCCTTTCTGTTATCGTCTCAACGCTCATCCTATCTTTTTCTTTTTAGTGAAACGTTTCTACGAGTTGATTATAAATCGCGCTAGAAAGAAATGCAAGCCTTTACATCATTAAAGTTTTATCATTTTTCATTATCTCATTTTTAATGACTTACATATCCTTTAAAGATATTTTTCACAAACAAAAACCTTTAATAACAAGGTTATCCGCTACACCAGATCACTTATTTTTGTTTTTCTACAGCTCTTGCAACTGTTTATTGCGTTGTTTCTTTTCTCGAAGCAACTAATTTTAGAACATGAACAATAGAAAAACGTTTCACTAAACCATAAAAAAAAGAGCTTTACAGCTCTTCAAAATGATTTTCATAGCCAAAATGGGTATAAGCAAGTGTGGTAGCGATCCGTCCACGTGGTGTTCGTTTCAAAAACCCTCTCTGAATCAAGTAAGGCTCATACATATCTTCCACGGTCTCTGTTTCTTCACCGATGTTTACAGATAATGTGCTGAGGCCCACAGGCCCTCCACCATACAACTCGATCATCGTTCGAATCAGCTTCTGATCCACATAATCTAAACCAGCATGATCGACTTGCAAAAGCAGCAAAGCTTTATCTGCGATTTGGCGGTCAATGATTCCATTCGCTTGCACTTGCGCGAAGTCTCGAACACGTTTCAGCAAGCGGTTAGCGATCCTTGGCGTTCCTCGAGATCGTCGAGCAATCTCAAATGCCCCTTCTTCCACGATCTCCGTCTGAAAAATATCCGCTGAACGTAAGACGATTTCTTTTAAGTCTTGGTCTTCATAATATTCCATATGAGAAATGATCCCAAATCGATCCCGTAATGGTGCAGAAAGCATCCCTGCCCTAGTCGTAGCTCCTACTAGGGTGAATGGCGGCAACGGGAAATGGACCGGATGCGCAGTTGTTCCTTGGCCAACCATGATGTCCACGAAGAAATCTTCCATTGCAGAATAGAGCATTTCTTCGGCAACTCGCGGCAAACGATGGATCTCATCAATAAACAAGACATCCCCCGGCTGCAATTCATTCAAAATCGCAATCAAGTCTCCCGGCTTTTCGATAGCAGGTCCACTAGTCGTCTTGATGTTGACCGCCATTTCATTGGCGATGACCATCGCCATTGTCGTCTTTCCTAATCCAGGTGGTCCGTAAAGCAGCACATGATCCAATGCTTCTTCCCGATTTTTGGCTGCTTGAATGTAGATCGACAACTCTTCTTTTACTTTATTTTGACCGATATATTGCGCGAGAAACTGCGGACGCAATGATTTTTCGATCAATTCTTCTGTTTCATTCGTTTCCGGTGAAACAATCCGTTCATCCGTCACCTAACTCGCTCCTTATTTTTTCATCATCAATTTTAATGCTTCTCGTAAGTATTCATCTGTTGATTTAGTCGTATTAGGCGCTAAATATTTCTCAGCTTTCTTGATTTCTTTTTCACTATAGCCTAATGCTTTCAAAGCTGCCATCGCTTCGTCCAACGCGGTATTCGCCACAGTGACTGGTGCCGTTGGCTCTTCACCGACTAATTCTGCGACTTTTCCTTTTAAGTCCAATATCATTTGCTGTGCTGTTTTTTTGCCAACACCTGGGAATTTGGTTAAATAAGTGACATCTCCGTTTTCGACAGCCGTGATCAATCCCGCATGGTCTTCATTCGCCATAATTGCCAATGCACTTTTAGGACCGATCCCAGAGACGCTGATCAGTTTTAAAAATAATTGCTTTCCTTCTAATGTAGAAAACCCGTATAAACTATGGGCATCTTCTCTAATTACTTGATGCAGATAAATCTTCACTTCTTGATTCAGCTTGCCGCTGAACGCATACGGATTGCCGAATGCCACTTGATAACCGATACCGTGCGTTTCAACAACGATATACGCCGGAAAGATATCCGTGACTTTTCCAATAATATATTCGTACATAACCGTTCCTTTCTATACATCTAGCTGTACATACGTTCCCTTTATTGTAGCATAGACTGAAAGACAAAAAAAGAAGCAAGCGAAGCTTGCTCCTTTACTCAACAAGAGAAGTATATTCTCCATATCCTTGCTCAGCCATTTCTTCCAATGAGACGAATCGCAAGGCTGCGGAATTGATGCAGTAGCGCAACCCGCCTTTGTCTTGCGGGCCGTCTGAAAAAACATGTCCTAAATGGGAATCTGCTTCTTTACTGCGGACTTCGACACGGTGCATGCCATGAGAGAAATCTGCTTTCTCTTTGATTTCTTTGCGGTTGATGGGCTTCGAAAAAGAAGGCCATCCACAACCAGCATCATACTTATCTGTCGAAGCGAATAGCGGTTCGCCGCTGACGATATCCACATAGATCCCTTTTTCATAAAAATCATCATAAGTCCCTGTAAAAGGACGTTCGGTCGCATTTTCTTGTGTGACCGCATATTCGATCGGTGACAATTTCGCTATCAAATCTTCTTTTGATTCTGACATTTTTCTCACCTACTTTCTTCTCTTATCTTGCCTTTTTTCCAATCGTTTGTAAACGAACTTGCTTCTTTACTTAAGAAGAGGGCAGTTCTGGCCACCTTCTGGTTCTTTCAGCAAAATGATAAAACGGCGGCTGGTCTTTCGTATAGATTTCTTCTGTGAAAACTGCTTCTGTCAATTCTTGAAACAAACCAGTGGCAAAGAAGAATTCTGCCGTCTCCTGTGCATAATAAAATAAGCTAGAGCCACACTGGCGGCAAAATCATCTTTGCGCCCAATTAGAAGAGTTATACCGTTGAATCAAGGATTCGCCAGTAAATGTGATTTGATCACGGGAACAAGCGGCCAGCGCTAAAAAAGGACCACCATGAAATTTCTGACACATTGAGCAATGACAAGCAGTCACTTGGGGATGAACCTCCGTTAGCTCAATCGTAACTTGACCACAAAGACACCTGCCGGATAGATTCATTTTTCCAGCTCCTCCGGAAATTCTTTTAATAACTTGGCAACCGTATTAACAGGGAAGCCAACGATCGTATAAAAATCCCCTTGGATCGCTTCAACAAACACTTTTGCTGCTCCTTGGATCCCATAGCCCCCGGCTTTGTCTTGATATTCCCCAGTTTTCAGATACTCGGTAATCATTTGCTCCGTCAACAGACTAAAGGATACTTGTGCAGAAACCAATTTTTCTCGTCGTTTTTCTTGTTTTTGTAAAACGACCGCAGTATGGACCCAATGAGTCTTTCCACTCATCTTCTGCAACATCCGTCTGGCATCTGCTTCATCAGCAGGTTTGCCGAAAATCTCCTGGCCCACCACTACGGTAGTGTCACTGGCGATCACAAGATCTGTGGGAAAGCAGGCTGTGACAGTTGCTGCCTTTTCCCGCGCCATTCGCTGCACATACTCCTCTGGTGCCTCTCCAAATACCACAGACTCATCGATATCTGCCGGCTGTATCTGAAAAGATGGGACCAATTCCGCTAATAATTCTTTTCGCCGTGGCGATTGAGAAGCTAAGACAATCATTCCATTCCACTCCTTGCACGATGCGGATCTTGGATCCGTTTAAACATTCGCTCCATATCACTATTGGTAAAATGAATCAATACCGGACGTCCATGAGGACAATTGAAGGGATTCTCACACTTTGCAAGATCCGCCAATAGGATTCGTGCTTGCGCCTCATTTAGATAATGATTGGCTTTGATCGAACGTTTGCAGCTCATCATGATCGCTGTTGCTTCCCTGAATTTCTTGACGCTGACTGAACCTGTCTCTAAAAGCATGTCGATCATTTCTCGAATGATGCTTTCTTCTTCTCCTGCTGGGTACCAAGTGGGATGCGCCCTTACAATAAAGCTGTTCGCCCCAAACTCCTCCAAATGGATCCCAACTTCTTGTAATTTTTTAGTTTGTTCCTTCAACTTAATCGCATCATTATTGGGATAATCTAAGACGATCGGTACCAATAATTCTTGCAAATCGTCGCTCACTTCTCCGATTTTTTCCCGAAAATATTCATATTTGATCCGTTCTTGGGCCGCATGCTGGTCCACGATATAAAGTCCTTCGTCGCTTTGAGCAAACAGGTACGTCCCATGCATCTGTCCGAAATATTCTAAATGAGGGAAACGTTGCTTGGCAGGCGTTTCTTCTAACAAACGATCCACATATTTCGTATAGTTTTTCTGTCCGGCATGCAGTTCAGGATGCAGCCGTTCTTGCGCCTGCTCTTCGATTAACGACAAGTCCTGCTGACTGGCATCCTCGAGAACAGACGCTGCTGGTTGATCAACTTCTTGGACAATCTCTGTCACAGGTACTGTCGCAGCAAAGGGATCTCGCAACGTTTTATTGGGCAGTGTTTCTTCCAGACTATCGAAAACTGCTTGATTTTCCACAGAATATGCCGAAGACTCCGGAGCCTTTTCCCTTTGCTCCGCGCTTTCTGGAAGTTTTCCACCTTCCTCCACAGGGTTTTCCACAAAGTTATCCACAGTCTGTTGATAACCTGATGACGCCACTTGAAACTTTCCTGTCTCGCGGTTGAAAGTTAATCCCGAAGAAGTCGTAGGACTCGTTCCCAGATCCAGTTTCGTTTGTTCCACAGGTTCAGTGGTCACTTTTTTCTTAAAACGAAGATTATCGGCAGCATTCGGAATCAAATTCTCGTCTCGCAAACTGTCATTGATCGATTTACTGATCAATTTGGTCAGTTCTTCTTCTTTTGATAAACGTACTTCTTGTTTAGTGGGGTGAACATTGACATCGACTAATAATGGATCCATCGTGATCTCCAGGACCGCAATCGGGAATCGTCCCACCATCAATTTTGAGCCATATCCAGCAACGATTGCTTTATTCAAGGCAAAATTCCGAATGCATCGTCCATTGATGATCGTGGATAGATAATTACGGCTAGCCCGGGTCACTTCAGGCAACGAGACATAACCAGTCAGCTTAAAATCAAGATCTTCACTGTTGATAGCTAACATTTTTTTAGCAGTCTCAACACCATAGATCCCGGCGATGGTTTGTTTCAAATCCCCGCTACCAGTAGTAGTCAGCATTTTATTGCCTTCATGGACCAAGCGAAAAGCAACTTCCGGGTGACTCAATGCAATACGGTTCACGATATCGCCGATATTGGCCAATTCTGTCTGCAATGTTTTGACATATTTCAAGCGCGCTGGCGTATTATAAAAAAGGTTTTCTACAGTGATCTTCGTTCCTTGCCGCAAGTTCGCTGGTATATGTTCTTCCACAGTGCCTCCCTTCAACCGAAGGAATGAGCCTTGGGAAGCATCTTTGACAGCTGTTTCGATTGTTAAAATCGAGACTGAGGCAATACTTGGCAATGCCTCACCGCGAAAGCCAAGTGTCCGTATCCGAAACAAGTCATCGCGGTTATGGATCTTACTGGTGGCATGGCGCTTGAAGGCCGTAACGACATCTTCTTCGGCAATCCCCTCGCCATTATCGATCACCTGGATTTTGCGTAGACCGGCTTCTTCAATGAAGATATCGATCTGTGTGCTGCCGGCATCCACTGCATTTTCCACAAGTTCTTTGACAACAGAGGCTGGCCGTTCCACGACTTCACCGGCAGCGATTTGATTCGCTAGACGTTCAGATAATTCTTGGATCTTGCCCATCTGTTTTCCTTCTTTCTAGATTCGTTTTTGCAATTCATAAAGCTTATTTAACGCATCCATTGGGGTCATTTCTAAGAGATTCAGTTTTTTCAACTGATCGATGACGCCAACTTCTTCTGTGGACACCTCGCTAAACAATGAAAGCTGTTGTGTTTCTTCTATCACAGGCTTTTCGATCGTTGGTTCATGTTCTTCCAGAGCTTTCAAGATCGTTGCCGCCCGTTGTAGTAATCCGCTAGGCAGTCCTGCAATTTTCGCCACATGGATTCCGTAGCTCTTGTCTGCCGGACCTTCCATCATTTTATGCAGGAAGACAACTTCACCGTCTTTTTCTACCGCTCCTACATGAATGTTCCGCAAACGCAGTAATTCTTCGTCCAATATGGTCAGTTCGTGATAATGGGTCGAAAAAAGGGTCTTCGCTTTGACTTCTTTATGGATATATTCAATGATGGCTTGAGCAAGTGCCATCCCATCATAGGTGGCTGTTCCACGCCCTAATTCATCGAATAGGATCAAACTGTTTGGTGTGGCATGACGCAACGCCTGATTGGCTTCCATCATCTCGACCATGAATGTACTTTGTCCAGCAATCAAGTCATCGCTGGCACCGATTCGGGTAAAGATGCGGTCAAAAATCGGCATTTCTGCTGATTGCGCAGGAACAAAACAACCGATTTGAGCCATAATCACTAACAGTGCCAATTGCCGCATATACGTACTCTTACCAGACATATTCGGTCCAGTGATCAGTAAAATATCGGTGTCTTCATGCATCACGATGCTATTAGGAATATATTCTTGGTGCCCCAGCACTTTTTCCACAACGGGATGACGCCCATCGATGATATTCAAGGAGCGCTCTTTTTTCAAAACTGGCCGTACATATTGATAGCGTTCAGCAATTGTCGCAAAACTTTGTAACACATCGACTGCACTAATGGCTTTGGCTAATTTCTGCAAGCGAAGGATACTTTTTTTCACTTCTTCTCGTACTTCCAAGAACAATTGGTATTCCAGATCCACCGATTTTTCTTCCGCTTCTAAAATCACTGTTTCCAGCTTCTTTAATTCAGGTGAAATAAAACGCTCCGCATTAGCAAGGGTCTGTTTTCGTTCATAACGGCCTTCTTCGAGACCAGCCAGATTGGCTTTGGTGATTTCGATGTAATAACCAAAAACACGGTTGAAGCCCACTTTTAAATTCTTGATGCCTGTTTCTTGGCGTTCTTTGGCTTCTAACTCAGCTAGCCACTGCTTGCCGTTGCGCATCGCTTCCCGATACTTGTCTAGTTGTTCGTGAAAGCCATCTTTGATGACATTTCCTTCAGTGATCTGCAGCGGTGCGTCTTCATCGATGGCGCTATCGATCAATGCCACTAACTCATCCAGTGGCTCCAATTCGATCAACAGGTCATTCCACTCTCCACGATTGATGCCTTTGATCAACTGGGCGATCAGAGGAACTTGCTGCAAAGAAGATTTCAGCTGCAGAAGATCCCGTCCATTGACATTGCCAAAGGCAACTCGCCCAACTAAGCGCTCCATGTCATATACTTTTGTCAGTGCGTCTTGTAAGTCTGCTCGTTCAAAAAAGCTGTCCAACAATGATTGAACCATTTCTTGACGTGCAAAGATCTTCTTTGGTTGGATCAAAGGACGATCCAACCACTGCTTCAATAAACGGGCACCCATTGCTGTTTTGGTTTCATCTAATAACCATAAGAGTGTTCCATGCTTTTTGCCAGTTCGAATGGATCGACTCAATTCGAGATTGAACTTTGAGTAATAGTCCATTTTCAAAGAATGATCTGGTTGATATTCTACTGCTTGCTGGATATGAGCCAAGCTGCGTTTTTGGGTGATTGCGAGATAACTCAATAATTTGCCAGTGACCGTCTTTTCATCTTCAGGCAATCCGCTAGTCAAAAAACGGAATTCAGCATTTTCTTCATATGTCTCTTGTTTTGAAAAAACAACACTCAAGCGAGTGGTCAACAGTTCTTTAAGGGAGTCAGGAACTTCGCTGCACAAAACGACTTCCTTGGTTTGTAAGGCAGCGGCCTCATTCAATACCGCGTCCTCGTCTTCTAAAAGCGCGGTCTTTAACTCGCCGGTACTCAAGTCTGCATAAGCAAAACTGTAACCTTGCGTCGTTTTCATCACAGCCGTCAAGAAGTTATTATCTTTGGCGGACAGCCCTTTGCTATCCATCACTGTCCCTGGAGTGATCAATTGAACGACTTCCCGTTTGACCATTCCTTTGGTGGTTTTGGGATTTTCGACTTGTTCACAGATGGCGACTTTATAGCCTTGTTCGATCAACGTATCAATGTAATTACTGGCGGCATGATAAGGGACTCCGCACATTGGGATCGGTTCTTCCGCATTTTTGTTGCGGCTTGTCAATGTCAGCTCCAAGATTTGTGCAGCTTTGATCGCATCTTCATTGAACAGTTCATAGAAATCTCCCAGACGATAGAACAAAAAAGCATCTTGGTATTGTGCCTTGATGCTTAAATATTGTTCCATCATAGGAGTGTTTTTAGTTTTTTGAGGCATGAGCATCTTCCTCCTCGATGGCTTTATTCACTTGCTTTTGGATTTCTGTTGTGACGTAGTGCAGCAATTCATCTGCTGCCTGAAGTGCCGCACGATAGGCGATCACGAGTGGATGCTGGTCATATTGTTGGGTCAACTCAGCCACTCGTCGCAAAGCATCCTTTTTTGCTTCCGGTTTATCATAATGTTCATACTGAACGATTTCTTTTTGGGTTTGCTTGATTGCTTCTTCTAACTCCAGCAGCTTTTGATTCTTTTGCGCCCGTTGTTGAATCCTTTGAAACTCTTGTACTACCGGGTGTTGTGCCAATAATTGCCGCAACGCAGCCAATTCTTGTGCTACTGCTGTTTCTTTTTCTAATGGGTCCATGATTCTCCTATTCTGTAAAAGGCCGGTCTTCGCTGATTTGGATTGGACGAATCGATTTGGCTTTTCCAGTTTGTTCATCGATCTCGATCAGACAAGCGGACAAAATACTGCGTCCGTTCTCGATCACTTCAAAGCGTTGCGGCAATGCCGTCAAGAATTTTTCGATGATAGGTTCTCGTTTCATCCCTAAAATCCCATCATAAGGACCAGTCATTCCTACATCTGACAAATAAGCCGTTCCTTGTGGCAAAATTCGGGCATCATTGGTTTGTACGTGGGTGTGTGTGCCGACGACTGCAGAAACTCGTCCGTCTAGATACCAGCCCATGGCTTGTTTCTCACTCGTTGTCTCACCATGAAAATCAACAAAGATAAATGGTGTACGCTTGCGGGCGATAGTCACCAACTCATCCATTTTACGAAAAGGGTCATCAATGTCGACCATGAAAGAGCGTGCTTGCATATTGATGACTGCTAATTCGATCGCATTGACTTTCACAAAGACCATTCCTGTACCAGGAGTCCCTTCTGGAAAATTTGCCGGACGAATCATTTTTTTTGCATCACCAATAAATTCAAAAATATCTCGATTATCCCATGTATGATTTCCTAGTGTGATCACATCGACGCCATCTTGAAGAAATTTCTTATAAATTTTCCCCGTGATCCCCCGACCCGCAGCTGCATTCTCGCCATTTGCGATCGTCACTTGCGGCCGATAGGCTTTCTTCAATTTTGGTAAATACTCTGTCAAGGTATTTCTCCCTAACGATCCAACCACATCTCCAATAAATAATACCCGCACACTTTTTCCTCTTCTCTTTTAACATCTTTCTTTATTATAAGTGTTTTTCTTGAGAAAAAAAAGAGCTATTCCATAACAGCAAACAACCTTAAACTACAGGAATTCCTTCCTACCGACTGCTCTTGTTGCTCTTCTAGGACCCTTTAGAAAATAAAACACTCTCCAAACAACGTTGGTCGTTTGGAGAGTCATCATTATTCAGCAACACGTTTCACGATCGCAACGATTAAGTCCCGCGCCTTTGCCATCGCTTCAACAGTGATAAATTCATATTGACCGTGGAAATTCTCGCCGCCGGTAAATAGATTAGGGGTTGGGATCCCTTTGTAAGTGATTTTGGACCCATCTGTGCCGCCGCGAAAAGGGGCTTCGATCGGTGTGATCCCTAAGTCTTTCATTGCTTGACGAGCAATGATAACACTTTGAGGATTTTCTTTGATTCGGTCGCCCATATTGTAGTATTGATCATACAGCTGATAGGTGATCCGCTCACCATAGTACTCATTCAACTTTTCAATGATCTGCACCATCTTCTCCTTGCGCTTTTGGAAAAGCGTTTGATCGTGATCACGAATGATGTAGGAGAGTTCTGCTTGCCCGATATGTCCAGAAAGATTGTGAAGTAAGTAAAAGCCTTGATAGTCTTTTGTTTTTTCCGGGACTTCTGCTTGCGGCAGTGCCGCATCGATCTGGTTGGCGATCTTTAATGCATTGACGAGACGACCATAAGCCGTCCCAGGATGGACGCTTGTTCCGTTGATTTGGATATCGATCCGCGCAGCATTAAAGGTTTCATACTCCATATGTCCCACACGACCACTGTCCATTGTATAAGCAAAAGCCACTGGGAAATCGGCTGGGTCAAACAGATCCGCCCCTTTCCCAATTTCTTCATCCGGACCAAAAGCGATCCAGACATCTCCCCGTTCTTGTGGATCAATCGTTTGTAAAATCCGCAATGCATCGATGATCTCAGCAATCCCGGCTTTATCGTCTGCACCTAGGAGCGTCGTTCCATCTGTAGTGATCAACGTCTCACCTATGTAGTCTTTGAGGTTAGGAAACTCAGCGACTGTCATCATGATCCCCAACGGCTCATTGAGGCAAACGTCTTTGCCATCATAATTTTCATGGATCTGGGGTTGGATGTTTTCGGCTGCAAAATCAGCGGTGTCTACATGTGCGATAAATCCGACAGCCGTTTTGTCCGGATTTCCTGCAAGACGTCCGATCACAAAGCTATTCTTTTCATGGTACAACACATCGTTAAGCCCCATAGACTGCAATTGATCCCGTAATAAAAGTGCCAGCTCAACTTGTCCAGGGGTAGTAGGAATTGTTTGGCTGCTTGCATCGGAACGGGTATTGATTTTGGCATAACGCAAAAAATCGGCGATCATTGGTTTGTCCTTCACTTTCGTCACTTCCTTCAAAAAGATAATGGTCGATGGTCCGTTTCATGGATGATCTGTCGGAAATCTGCAAATCCTGCATCTAATCCTCGGAGCAGCATTTCTGCTGTACCGATATTCGTAGCCAACGGGATTTCATAAACATCTGACAGACGGATCAATGCGGTCACATCCGGCTCATGTGGTTGCGCTGCCAATGGATCGCGCAAAAAAATCACCATATCCAACGCATCCTCCGAAATCATCGCCCCAATTTGTTGATCGCCTCCTAAAGGACCAGACTTATAGCGATGAACGGATAGTCCCGTAGCTTCTTGGATTCGTTTTCCTGTTGTTCCTGTGGCATATAATTGATGCTGTGCCAAGATTTCGCGATAAGCGGTGACCATCTTCACCATCAATTCTTTTTTGCGGTCATGGGCTATCAATGCTATTTTCATCTTCACTCCTCCTCTTTTTTCCATTGTACCAATACTTGCTGAAAAAAAGAAACTGTGCTCCCAAGAATAAGACATTGCCTAATCTTACACAGAGCTTCCATCATAGAATCAACCGGATCCCTTAGTAAAATAGGTAGGCTGCCACCTTAAGAAGGGGCACCGAAGGAAATCCTTCTGGCAATTTGCGGGGCTGATTTCTCTGATTTGGCTGTTGCAAAAAATTTCAGGTTTGTCTGTTTCTTAGGACACAGTTTGTTTAAATCAAGTCTAGTTCTTTCAATGCTTGCCAGATGCCATCCTCATCATTGCTGGCGGTGACTTTATCAGCGATCGCTTGAATCTCGGGAGCCGCGTTACCCATGGCCACGCCGACGCCGGCAGCTTGCAGCATTTCGCGATCATTTTGGCCATCGCCAAAACAAATCACATCTTTTTGTGAGATTCCTAGTTGGTGTGCCACCGAAAGAATCGTGGCTGCTTTTGAACCATGTTTTGGCACGACATCGACACTGTTTTCATGCCAGCGAACAAAACGTAATTTACTGTAGCGATCGTCAAAATAGTCTTCATACTCTTTCCCATAAAAAGCCAACGCTTGATAGACTTCTTTTTCTTCCGGAAAGTGCATGTCTAATTCAGGCAATTGTGCGCCAAAAGAGCGCATTGCTTCATCCATGATGCCAATATTTAAAGAAGAAGCTCGTTTAGCCGTATCCATTCCCACAAATGCGGTATCGATCCCTAACTCGTTTGCTTCAGCAACAAATGCTTTTAGCTGTTCTTCATCTAATAAATTTTTGTACACTTGTTGGTGTGCCAAAAATGCAGCAGCGCCATTGCATAAAATATAATTATCAAAAGCAAGGGAGCGGATGATGTCTTTCGCATGGAAACGACTGCGGCCTGTAGCAACTGTCACGAAATGCCCTGCATTTCGCAGCAACTCCAATGCTTCAATCGTACTTTCCAACGGTTGCTTGTTCGAATCCAGTAACGTGCCATCAATATCAAAAGCAAAGAATTTCCGATTCATATCCATAAAAAACTAAGACTCTCTTTCTGTAAGAAATAACAAGAATTTTTACTTTTGGATCATGTTCTCTCCAAAAAGCATACCCTATTCTTAACATAAAAAGCTGTCTATTTCAATAAGTGGCGGATCTTGGTGAATGACTCTTGCTCACCAATGAAGGTGGGCTCATTTTTTTGGGAAACTGAAATATTTTCAACCACATGAAGTGTTTGCCTCAATCGTCTTTGTCTATTTGGCAGTGACTGGTTGAGTGCCCCAGACTTCATCTGCCACTTCAATGATCAGCTGCAATTTCTTCCATTGATCTTCTTCTGACAGAATGTTGCCCTCCTCTGTTGAAGCAAAGCCACACTGCGGACTCAAGCTCAAACGCTCTAAGGGCACGTATTGGCTGGCTTCTTTGATCCGGGCAATCAAGCTTTCTTTCTCTTCCAGAGCCCCATTTTTACTTGTGACTAGACCGAGAACGACTTTCTTTGTTTCCGGGACAAACCGCAATGGCTGGAAGTCCCCAGAGCGATCATCATCAAACTCCAAGAAAAAGGCTTCGACCGCTTCATGTCCCAACAGCGAATCCGCAACTGGCTCATAGCCTCCCGATGCCGCCCATGTCGAATGGTAATTGCCACGGCAAACATGGGTAGTCACGTGCAGGTCGTTAGGCAGATCCACCAATGCACTGTTATTCAACCGCAGATACAATTTTTGTAATTTTTGTGTATCATACTCATCGTTGGTCCTTGACTGCCAGTAATTTTTGTCCACCAGCATCCCCCACGTACAGTCATCCAATTTTAGATGACGACAGCCAAGATCATACAAGGCTAAAATGGTTTCACGATAGGCTTGCGCAATATCAGCAAGCAATACTTCCCGATCCGGATAGATAGCGTTCACTTTTTCTTCGTTGCTGCCTCGAACAAGTTCGACAAACAATTGAGCAGGCGCTGGGATACTCTGGCGAACAGGCACCCCATCTGCCTGAGCCGCGACAAAGCGATATTCCTCAAACACGGGATGTTCTGGATTGAATGCGACTTTCCCAGCTAATCGTGCAGAATCAGCACGGGTTTCTTCCCCATGGAACAAGTAGCCTTGATCCATTAAAATATGCTCTATTCCTTGAAATCCCCAGAAAAAATCCAAGTGCCAATAACTACGGCGAAATTCGCCATCGCTGACATATTTCAAGCCAACTTCTTTTTGTTTTGCGACTAACTCACTGATCGCCTGATCCTCAACTTCTTTTAACTCGGATCGAGTGATTTTTCCTTCAGCGAACGCTTCCCTTGCTTGCTTCAACTTCTCCGGACGCAAAAAACTTCCTACAATTTCATAATGATTGATCACTTGGCACATAGTTTCTCCTCCTTTTTTGGGTAAAAAAAAATCCTTAAGAGTTATCTCTTAAGGATGTAATAAATTTACATGGTACCACCTTAGTTTGCATCCGACTTACGAAGAATGCCTCTACTCCAATGCGACGCTGTTGCGTGATATTGGGGTCTCAGTAACGGGGACATCCGTGCGCTTCTAAAACTTGCGTTCTCGAAACACCCACTCAAAAGCCATTTTCAGATTCGTTTTCTTTCACCCTTTTTCAGCTGTCGGGGCTCTCTGTTAGAAATTCCACAGAATCTTACTTTCTTTTTCTACGTGTTTACTTATTGATTTTTAACAAGGATAGCAGAATGATTTTAGTGTGTCAATATTGATTTTAAAAAAAAGAAGCATTGCTGCTTCTTTCTTCGTTTAATCCACATAAGTTGATTTTGATTGATTGAGCCATGCATAGCCCAGACCCATGATCAAGCCGCCACCGATATAGTTCCCGATAAAGGCAAAGACAAGATTGTGAATCACGCTGCCGACAGTCATACCAGCTAAGTGGCCGCCAGATGCCCAGAAAGCTAACGTAAACGCTGGGAAGTTAGCGATGACGTGTTCATAGCCTAAGAAGGCAAAGATAAAGATAATGAAAATAATCGCAGCTACTTTCCCTGCATCATCTTTCATCCGCATACTTACTAAAACAGCTGTATTAACGACAATGTTTGCGAACATTGCTTCGACGACGATTTGGAGTGTCGGCTTATCAAGTTTTGCGGTAATGGAAGTCAATAAGAAATTATCCGCAGGCAACCCTTGAAAAGGTCCAGTCAAAGAAATAATTGATCCAAAAATCAAACCACCGACTAAATTGAAGAGCACACAAGTGAACAAAATCTTCAATGCCAAAGGAACACTCAATCGTTTGCGATAAACACCGACGGTCATATACAACATATTTGATGTGCCTAATTCTGCGTTCATATATAAGATCATGACAAGGGACCAACTAAACATAAATGCATACAACATTTTTCCTAGTCCATGTGCAATGTCCTCACCTTTCATAGCAATCGCAAAGGCAATCGCTGTTCCTAGCGTCAAGAAAAGACATGCCATCATGGCCCGTACAGCATAGCGTAAATAACTGCTTTTGATCAAATCGACCTTCTTTTCAATGGAAGAATCAATTTTTTCAAATAATGGGGATACTGGATTCATTTTTCTGCTCCTTTTTATGGGTATGATAATTGAGTTCGTTATAAAGTACACAATACCTTCACATTTTAATAACCAAACGCCTATTTGTAAAGTGTTTTCTGAAAAACGTTACTTTTTATATGAAATTTTCATCACATTTTCATTGCAATTGAATTCAATCATACCTTGACTTTTCCTCTTATTTTATCGTATACTGTTCCTTGTGTAAAATAATGCAGCAGGGAAATAACAGCTCGTCACCAGTTCGTTGCCTAAAAGGTTCAATTGCGTAACCGCGGCTGCAAAGGTGAAGATTGAAGAACGAACTGCACGGATGTGAATTTTTCAACGGATTATTTTACTCCAAACTATATTTATTGGAGGAACTAAATTATGTCTCGTTATACAGGACCATCATGGAAAATTTCTCGTCGTTTAGGAATTTCTCTTTCAGAAACTGGTAAAGAATTGGCACGTCGTCCTTACGCTCCAGGACAACACGGACCAAACAGCCGTGGCAAAAAATCAGAATACGGTATGCAATTGACTGAAAAACAAAAACTTCGTCATATGTATGGCATGAACGAACGTCAATTCCGTACATTGTTTATCAAAGCAAGCAAAATCAAAGAAGGTAAACACGGTGTTAACTTCATGATCTTGTTAGAACAACGTTTGGATAACGTCGTTTACCGTTTAGGTCTTGCAACTACTCGTCGTCAAGCACGTCAATTAGTAAACCATGGCCACATTTTAGTAGATGGCAAACGTGTAGATATCCCTTCTTACCATGTTGAAGTTGGTCAAGTGATCAGCGTTCGTGAAAAATCACAAAACATCTCAACAATCAAAGAAGCAATCGAAGCAACTACTGGTCGTACAGCATTTGTAAGCTTTGATGATGAAAAATTAGAAGGTTCATTGACTCGTTTACCAGAACGCGATGAATTGACTGCAGAAGTTGACGAAGCACTAGTCGTTGAATTCTACAACCAAAAACTATAAGAATTTTCACCAGAAGCTGCGACAGAAATCTTGTCACAGCTTCTTTTTTTATAAATTGTTAGAAATAACTTCTTCGGAAAGAAGTCAAAATTTCACAGAAATCCGACAAGCAATTTTCGAACTCTCCTTTTCATCTCTCTTGAAGCAGACTACTTCTGACATGACCTCTTTTTTGAGAAATCAAAAAAACTGTGCTGGTTTCCCGAAGAAATACCACACAGTTCGCGATTAATCGGCAGGTCGACTTCAAATAATATTGACGACGGACTCTCCGGATGATTTTTTTTGATGATAGTTGAACAACAGCAAATCTTTCTGACGCTTTTTAAAGATTACTTTCCGAATATTGCGTGGCACAAATTTGCGGATATCATCTTCATTATATCCTACTTGCAGTTTGTCGCCATCAACAATGATGGGACGTTTCAATAAATTCGGGTATTGCTCAATCAATGCTAATAATTCTTCTAATTTCAAGTCATCCAAATCAATGGCTAATTTTTGATACACTTTTGAACGTGTTGAGATAATATCTTCTGTCCCGTTTTTTGTCAAAGAAAGAATTTCCAGTAGTTCATCACTATTTAATGGATCGCTAAAAATGTTTCTTTCTTTGAAGGGTAGTTCATTTTCGGTCAACCAAGCCCGCGCTTTGCGACATGATGTACAGCTAGGCGTTGTGTATAGTGAAATCATTGATCATTCTTCCTTTCTGATTTTTCTGCGGATTCTTATTGATTATCTGTGATTTTTTCGATCGTTTCTTGTTTGACGACATCCACGATGCGAATGTTGATTTCTTTGACTTCTAAAGCAGTCAACCGACTAACTTCTTGCAAAACAATTTCTTGGATCTGAGCAAACAACCGGGGAATATCCTTCCCGTAGGCAACAATAACTTCCAAATCAATTGCTACTTGTTCTTTGCCAACTTCCACTTCGATCCCCGATGTCACATTGCTCTGGTCGGCCAAATCTTCCGTCATACTTGAAAAAAATTTTCCATCTGCACTGATTAAGCCATCAATTGACGCCAAGGCTACACCTACGATCGTCTGCAAGACTTTCTCCTCAAAGGTAAGCGAAGCAGTCTCTACACTTGCCGCTTGTTCATTTTCCATTTTTCACACTCCTTGTTTGCATTTCTGAAAAAAGAACGTTTTTTTTAGTAACAGATCCACCAAAACCAACAACCTTTTGCGGTTATCTGCCACCATGGGTAAAAATACCCTCCTCTATTAGCATAGAAGTTTTTTGTTTTTTTTACAAAGAAAAACACTTGTTACCGGATACTTTTTTTGCAAATTACCGAAATAAGGTACGTTTTTTTAATATAAAAAAGCGATTCCAGAAAATATTTCCCTCGATCGCTTCTTATATTTTATCTGATTTATCTAAAAAGATTCTTCCTCAATCCTACCGCTCATTCAACCTTGTATAGCTCCGGTCAGAAGACACTTCCTTATAAGCTGGTCGCATGATTTTTTGGGCATTGACTAATTCTTCGATTCGATGAGCAGACCAGCCGACGATTCGCGCAATCGCAAACATCGGTGTGTAAAGTTCTTCTGGCAAGTCTAACATTTTATAAACAAAGCCGCTGAAAAAATCAATGTTCGCACTGACGCCTTTATACATTTTTCGTTTTTGAGCAATCACTTCCGGAGCGATTCGTTCAACAGTTGTGTAAAGTTGATATTCTTGCCAAGCGCCGATGCCTTTCTCTTGTGCGAGTTTGGCTACATAATTTTTAAAAATTGCCGCTCGAGGATCATTGTCACTGTAGACAGCATGTCCCATACCATAGATCAAGCCCTTGCGATCAAAAGCTTCTTTATCCAAAACTGCTTCTAAATAACGACGAACTGCAGCTTCATCTGTTGTATCAGCAATCTGGCGTTTCAGATCACTCATCATCTCCGTCACTTTGATATTGGCTCCACCGTGTTTAGGCCCTTTTAGCGACCCTAATGCGGCTGCGATCGTTGAATAAGTATCGGTACCGCTAGAAGTAACTACCCGAGTAGTAAAGGTCGAGTTGTTTCCGCCCCCATGTTCCATATGAAGCACCAGCGCCATATCCAAGGTTTGAGCTTCTTGAAAACTATAGGCTTTATTAGGACGCAGCATGGTCAAAATCGTTTCTGCCGTGCTTAATTCCTCCGAAGGGCGATGAATATACATACTTCCCTCTTGATTGTAGTGATTATAGGCGTGGTAAGCGTAGATCGCCAGCAGTGGAAAGACACTGATCAGCATCAAACTTTGCTCTAATACATTCTCAATACTGACATCATCGGCTTGCGGATCATAACTGGCTAATGTCAAAATACTGCGAGATAAACTATTCATGATATCCGCAGAAGGTGCTTTCATGATCACGTCACGAACAAAATTGGTTGGAAGCGTACGTTTATCCGCCAATAACTGACGAAATCCCTGCAATTCAGATAACTTTGGCAGCTCGCCAAAAAGTAATAAATATGCAATCTCTTCAAAACCAAACCGATTTTCTTCAACGAATCCTGCAACCAGTTCATTGATATCGATTCCGCGATAACGTAATTCCCCACAAGCCTCGAGGGGTTTCCCCGCCACGATTTTTTCTGGATAAATGGTAGAAATGGTTGTTAAGCCGGCTAAGACGCCTTTTCCATCTAAATCTCTCAGTCCACGTTTTACGTCATATTCTGAATAAAGATTCATATCGATTTGATTGTGTTTCTGACACAATGATGAAAGATATACGATATTCTTTTCTTTTTCTAATTTTTCCACAGCCATGTTACCTCCTAACATCCTTACGTAACCATGCTACTAACTTCATTTGATTCAAAAAATAAAAACTTTTAAACATTATAGCACGATGTTTATAAAATGAAATATTTTTCATAATTTTAATTGATTTTTCTTTTTATAAACGTATAATTATTCCTAATAGATTGATATTTAAGGAGGATGCTTATGAATTGGCACACAAACCTGATCGTGAATGATCAGCGCTATACGTTTATTGATTTAGCAAAGGTCGCGGCTGACTTTAACGCTGAATTAAAAAGATTGCCTTACTCGATTCGCGTGTTACTAGAAAGTGTCGCCCGTCACCAAGATGAAGAGATTACTGCTGTTTACTTGGATTATTTGGTCAATTGGAACGCTGAACAGCCCACAGGCGTCGTACCTTTCAAACCCGAACGTGTCGTTTTGCAAGACTTCACTGGTGTTCCAGCGGTCGTAGACCTTGCTGCGATGCGAGACGCCATCGTTGCCTTAGGTGGGAATGCAGATACGATCAATCCTGAGATTCCCGTGACTTTGGTTGTCGATCATTCCGTCCAAGTCGATTGTGCAGGGACTCCGGAAGCAGTGGCTTTCAATACGGCGCGTGAATTTGAACGAAACCAAGAGCGCTACCAATTCTTGAAGTGGGCTCAGGGTTCATTTGACAATTTTGAAGTCGTCCCTCCAGAGACCGGTATCATCCATCAAGTAAATATTGAATCACTTTCTGATGTGATTTTGGAAAAAAAAATTGCTGGCGAGCCGTTTCTTTTTCCGGATACATTGCAAGGAACAGATTCCCATACAACGATGATCAATGGTCTCGGTGTATTGGGCTGGGGCGTTGGCGGTATCGAGGCAGAAGCAGCGATTTTGGGCGAGCCGTCATTTTTCCCGACTCCAGAAGTTATCGGTGTCTGTTTTGTGAACGAAATGCCTGCCGGTACGACCGCAACTGATTTGGCGTTGACTGTTACTGAAGTCTTGCGAAAGGAGCAAGTGGTAGGAAAATTTGTTGAATATTTCGGAACCGGTTACCAACGGTTAAGTTTAGCTGACCGTGCGACCCTTGCCAATATGGCACCAGAATATGGCGCCACTTGCGGTTTTTGTCCAATTGATGAAGAGACCCTCAACTATTTAGCTACTACGGGACGAACACCCGAATTGATCCATAAGGTTGCTGCCTACACAAAAGCCAATCATCTCTTTTATGATGCGACGGAGATACCAGACTACACCAAAACGGTCACCATCGATCTAGCCAAGATCCAGCCCGCATTGGCAGGACCAAAACGACCACAGGACCGTATCTTATTACCGGAAGTTGGCACTGATTTCGATCGTTCCCTCACGGCTGACATCGGACCAAAAGGCTTCGGTCTTTCGGAGAAGGAATGGCAAAAAAGCAGCCAAGTTAACTGGCCAAACGAGCCTTCCGAAACATTGCAGACAGGAGATATCGTACTTGCAGCTATCACTAGCTGTACGAATACGAGCAATCCCTTCGTCATGCTCTCTGCGGGATTGTTAGCAAAAAAGGCGGTAGAAAAAGGATTGACCGTGCCAAAATCGGTCAAGACTTCCTTGGCCCCTGGTTCCCAGATCGTAACCACCTATTTGACTGCCAGTGGATTATTGCCTTATCTTGAACAATTAGGCTTTTATTTAGTTGGATACGGCTGTACGACTTGTATCGGCAACTCCGGTCCATTAGAAGCACCCGTAGCAGAAGCAATCGAAAACGAAAATTTACTGGTCGCTTCTGTTTTATCTGGAAACCGCAACTTTGAAGGTCGGATCCATCCACAGATCAAAGCCAATTATTTAGCTTCTCCTCCGTTAGTCGTCGCCTATGCCATTGCTGGAACCATCCGGAAAGATTTGACGAAGGAGCCTCTAGGCATCGTAGCAGGACAAGAAATTTATCTGACGGATATCTGGCCAAGTAACGAAGAAGTCAATGAATATATTCAAGCTTTTGTTGGACCAGAAGCGTTTCGTGCAGCTTATGCGCATCTATTCGACGCCAATGAGCGTTGGAACCGTATCGATACAACTGCCAGTGATTGTTATGCTTGGGAGGACACATCAACATATATTGCCCACCCACCCTATTTTGATTCCTTGACCAAAGAATTACCTATCCAAACAAGTTTGTCTGATTTGAAAGTGTTAGCCAAATTGGGGGATTCTGTTACGACAGACCATATTTCTCCCGCTGGTAGCATTGGATTAGATTCTCCCGCCGGCAGGTTTTTGCAAACCAAAGCTGTTCCTTACCGTGAGTTCAACTCTTTTGGTTCACGGCGAGGCAATCATCACATCATGATGCGGGGAACTTTCGGCAACATTCGTTTACAGAATCAGCTGGTTCCTGGAAGTACTGGCGGGATCACCCATTATTTTCCTACAGGGGAAACGATGTCAATCTATGACGCTGCCATGAATTATCAGAAAAACGAACAGTCTTGCATTATTTTAGCTGGTAAAGATTATGGGATGGGTTCTTCCCGAGATTGGGCAGCTAAAGGGACCCAACTTTTAGGCGTCAAAGTAGTCTTGGCAGAAAGTTTCGAACGGATTCATCGCAGCAATTTGGTCATGATGGGTGTGATTCCTCTAGAATATCTTGCTGGGCAAACTGCCGCTTCCTTGGGATTGGATGGCTCTGAATCCTTCTTTATCCAACTGCCCGAAGAACCGCAGGTCAATCAGCAGATTGATGTGACAGCCAAACGTACAGATGAAACAATGATCACCTTTCCGACTCGGCTGCGTTTCGATGCACCAGCAGATATCCGTTACTGGAAACATCAAGGAATCTTACCAATGGTCATTCGCAAAAAAATAGAAGCAGGAGGAACTAGCAATGCATTCTGAAGCGTCCTTATCTAACACTGTTCTCACAATTCCTTATATCAGTGGTGACGGCATTGGTCCAGAAATTTGGCAAGCAGCGCAACCTGTGATTGATGCGGCCGTAAAACAAGCGTATGGTCCCAAAAGAAGGATCCACTGGCAAGAAGTTTTAGCTGGTGAAAAAGCATTTAGACAAACCGGCGAATGGTTGCCGCAGTCGACTCTTACCACTATCCAAGAGGCTAAAATCGCATTGAAGGGACCATTGACCACACCAGTTGGCAAAGGATTCCGATCCCTCAATGTCACATTGCGCCAAACATTAGACCTCTATGCTTGTGTTCGGCCCGTTCGATACTTTGCCGGGGTACCTTCTCCTTTGAAGCATCCGGAAAAGACGAATATGGTGATTTTCCGTGAAAATACAGAAGATGTTTACGCAGGAATCGAATTTGCAAAAAATGATCCCCTCACGAAACAATTAATTGAGGTGCTGCAAACACAATTCAGTGTCAAAAACATTCGCTTTCCAGAAAGCAGCGCCATCGGGATCAAACCGATCTCAAAAGAGGGCAGTCAGCGGTTGATCAGCGGAGCGATCGAGTATGCTATCGCACACCACTTGCCGTCTGTCACCCTTGTTCATAAAGGGAACATCATGAAATTCACCGAAGGCGGCTTCAAAAATTGGGGCTATCAATTAGCGGAAACGAATTATGCCGATCAGTGCTTCACGATGAACCAATGGGCAACAATTAAATCTGAGCAGAATATTGAAGCGGCTCAAGCAGCACTTGCTGCTGCACAACAAGCCGGAAAAGTCATTATCAATGATGTGATCGCAGATAATTTCCTGCAACAGATTCTTTTGTACCCAGAAAAATTTTCAGTGATCGCAACTTGCAATCTCAATGGCGACTATCTTTCCGACGCATTAGCCGCTCAAGTCGGCGGAATTGGGATCGCTCCAGGTGCAAATATCAATTATGTAAGTGGTGCCGCAATCTTTGAAGCAACCCACGGTACTGCCCCCGATATCGTTGACACAGGAAAAGCCAATCCCTGCTCGTTGTTGCTCTCTGCTTGTATGCTCTTGGAATATATCCAGTGGGATGAAGCAGCAGTTCTTATTACCACAGCCATCGAGACAGCAATCAAGGAAAAGAAAGTCACAACTGACTTTGCGGCAGCTATGACTGACGCGCATTGTTTGTCTACCAAAGCGTTCGGTGACTATCTGGTCACATTGATCACTCCATAATCATTCACCGCTCTCGTTGACTTGTCATTTTAGACAACTCAACGAGGGCTTGAATTTTTTTGAGACAACTCAACGAAGGCTTGATTGTATTTCAGTTGCTAGTTCCCCTATACTGGAGACACGAAAGGAGGAGTTCACATGAATGAATTCAACATACGGCAAATCGGCCAACGGATTGCCAGCAAACGTCGAGAACTAAATATGACTCAAAGCAACTTAGCAGATCAATTATTGGTCAGTTATCAAGCTATCAGCAATTGGGAGCGAGGCAATACATTGCCTGACATCGAAAAATTGTCCCAGCTAGCAACAATTTTGCAGTTATCCATTGACGAACTATTAGGAAATAGCGGAGTTGCAGTAATGCATTACCACGAGGGAGTCGCCGATTCTCAGGAAATCACCACGTTGGCGCCGATCATTAAACCTAAAGAATTGGCAGCTGCGACTCAAGCCCAGCCTTTTGAACTTGAGTTAGTGGAGCAATTGGCACCTTTTTTGAGCAGTGAAGAATTATTTGCTTTATTGAAACCTATAACAGAACCGCTGACCGAAGAAGCACTAGAAGAATTTTTACCTTTTTTAGAGACAGATCATTTGGAACAATTGATGAAAGAGGACTATACTTTCGCTTTTCTGGAAGAAGCAGCGCCCTACTTATCTGCCACTTTCTTAGCCCAAAAAGTTGAGCAGTCTGTCTCAAACTCGCTGTCTTTGTACGAGTTGGAAGATATTGCCCCTTTTCTCGAAAAGCAAGATCTAGGACGCATTCTTCAAAAGATCCTGGCAGCGTCAGAGAATCCGGAGCAACGGTTGTCAGAGCTTGAAGACCTGCTACCTTTTCTCGATGAATCTACGTTAGTAACGCTTGTCGGATACTTTCCTGTACCCTCTGAGGTTTTTGAACTGTTTACCCCTTTTTTGGCTACAGAAACTTTGTTGCAAGCGTTGCGAAAAAAACGTTGATTTACTCTTTACTTTTCGTTAACCAAGATTTATAATTTCGTTAACCAACTATTGGATTATATGTTAACGAAAGAAGGATACTATGAAACTACCATTGCGAGAACAAATCTATGCTGCTTTTTTTGCCATCATTATTGCTGGGCTGTCTCAACTAACCATCCCATTAGGATTGATTCCTCTGACAGGCCAAACCTTTGCTGTCGGCTTGGCGGTAACCTTTCTAGGAATGCGCACAGGGACCATGTCGATCCTTATTTACTTATTGCTGGGGTTGATCGGATTACCAGTTTTTGCCGGCGGAGCAAGTGGCATCGGCGTCTTATTCGGACCTACAGGCGGCTATCTGATTGGTTTTATCTTTAATGGACTCTTGACGGGGAAACTTTTGGAAACAGGCCGCGCCGGATATGTGAGAGGGATGTTAGCGAATATCGCTGGTGCATTAGCAACATTGTTTTTTGGTACCTTATGGTTAAAATGGAGCACCGCTATGTCTTGGACTGCTGCCATCAATGGCGGTTTTGTTCTCTTCCTTCTGCCCGGTGTGATCAAAGCCATTGCTGCGGCTTATTTAGGGATTTTCTTGCGGAAAAGATTGCAGCGGTAAAAAAAGAGAAAGTAGCAAACGTGGACTGCTTCAAGCAATAAAAAGGAATTGCCGAAAATTGCTGCTTTATTTTTTTGAAATTTCTGCTTATTTCCGAAGAAGCTACTGTTAGTCGTTTATTCGAAAAAAAGAGGGACTGTGCCATAAGTCATCATCCAACAAGTTAAACCGAATAATAGTCTGTTGCTAGGATAGATTCCTCTGACTTTTGCGACGAGGAGTCCCTGCACCGCAGGAGCAATAATCATTAATGTTCGGATAGTTTTACTTGTAGGAGACTTATGACACAGTCCCGCACGCTTTTATCTCGTAGCGAATCAATAGTTGATCCATGTGATTGCTTGCTGGAGCTCTGCTCTTAAATGGGCTGCTTTGTATTGATTGAACGCTGCTTGATTAGTTCGCAAAAGTCCCCGTAGCTTTGTTGGCTGAAAATTTTCTGTCAACTGATTTTCCAGAACAAATCGTCGGGTCAATTGCCATTCATAGTAATAGCCCAAAGGACGACAGCTATAAATCGTCTGTCCAATCACTTGATCTTCAAACCGACGATGGGTATGACCAAAGACTACTTGACGCACATTGTCCGCCTCATCAATAACTGCCCCAAATTCTGGTGAACCTAGAAACGCGTTCAAATGATTCCAACGAACATACTTCCCCGTTTGTTTGACGATAAAGGTTGCTTTCGGAACAAAATGAGTCGTTACGATGACTTCTTTATCTTGAGGGAGCCCTCGCAATGTTTGACGCAGTCTTTCATTGATCTGATGACTGATTTCCGGATCGGTTCCTGTCCGCTGAATCATACGATCATACCAAAAGAGGTGCTTGAGACGAAGGATCTCTTCTGTGCTTTGCAAGTCAGAATAGCCGTAGTCATACCAGCCATTGACACCTAACAAGAGTGTTTTTTCCGATAAAGCGACTGTTTGAAAGTTCAAGAAAGCTGGATCAGGATAGGTTTCGATCAATGATTCTGATAAATCAGCCATTTCATGATTGCCCCAATGAAAGGTAGTAGGCAGCTGTCTTTGAAAGAAATCAATGACGGTCATCGCTGCTGTCTCTTTGTTTGCAATATCTCCAGCTAGATGCAAGTGCGTCGCTTGATTGGCGTCTAGCAATTCGGCTATCAGCTGCAAGTCTGTTGCACTGAAATGATTGATATCGACATGCAAATCGCTGATAACGGCTAATTTCCCCATATCAGTTTCCTGCCACCTTTTTGTCCATGCGCAACAGTTGAACGTTAGATGCCAGCAGACCGCTGTCACTAGTCAACTGCAAGCGCTGATAGTCAGGATCGACCACCAAGCGTGTCCGCTCTTCTAAATACATTGCTGCGCCTTGTTTTAACCAAACTGTTCCAATTGCTGTATCCAGCTTCGTATCATAGATAGACAATCCTTCTTCTGGATAATCTGCTGGTACGAGGATCAAGCGAAAACTAATATCTAACCGGCAAGAGATCGCCGTAGCCGGAAAAGGTCCCACACCATCTTCAAAATCTAGATAAATTCGATCTCCCTCCTGTTTGACTTCTGAGATTTTTGCTACTGCTGCTGCATCCATATCAATCGTTATTTCCATAGCGATTCTCCTTTACATGATTCGTTTTTGCCACTCGTCTCGGGTAATTCCCCGCATCACTTCGTCCACTACTTGCCCACGAAATCTTCGCGCAGCCGGAATCTGTGCTTCCACTTTCATGCCAATTTTTTCCATCACGCGACCAGATCGATGATTTCGCTGATCGTGCAGTGCATAAATACGAACAAGCGCTAATTTTTCAAAACCCAAAGACAAAAGCATCCGAGCAGCTTCCGGTACGATCCCTTGCCCCCAGAAAGCTTTATTCAAGGTATAGCCTAGTTCTGCCACTTCCTTTAGCGGGTCCACCCGCAAGTCGATCGTTCCGATCATATTGCCACTCATTTTCTCTTCAATAGCAAATTTACCTAATGGCGCCGCTAAAAAATACATTGCAATGGCGATTTTTGTATCCACAAGTGATTGATGCCTCGGAAAAACAAACTCCGTCGTTTCTTCATCACTTGCGTATTCGAATAAATCATTGGCATCTGCCATCGTCACAGGACGCAACCATAATCGTGGTGTCTCGATTCGTTGATTTTCTGCTAAAATCAATAAGTGGTTCTTTTGGATTTCCATGTTTCACCAGCTTTCTTTCTGATCTTTTTTAGTCTTTTTTATGACCTCACTGAAATAGCTAAATGTTTCTAATAATCGACGCTCCCTTTTTTGTGCTATAATATAAAGCAAGAAAACGCTTAGGAGGATTTTCAATGTCCGATGAATTGGAGAAACGCCTAGATACAGGAATGTACGGGACACCTCGTGTTAATCCAGATGAACAAAGAAAATACTTGGGAACGTTTCGTGAACGTTGTTATCTAAGTATGACGGTAGCAGAAATGAAGAAAAAGGACAACCAAGAAACGTTACAGTCGGTTCTCCCTAACTATCAAGGGGCACTGATCTTGATCAACGGAAAATTGCCCGAAACGCTTCAGACGACCTTTATTTCATTGATTACGAAACAACAGCTCGATTTTCGAGTGGTGACTGACGCCCAGACTGCTGATCCTGACAGTATCGGTTTACTGATCGTTGCCAATGAGGCAGTGAATGAAGAGGTAATCGATATCGAAGAAAAGTATCCTCAAAAGACAAAATCATCTTCCGAAGAAGATCCCATCAAAGAAAAAAAACCATTCTGGGAACGATTCTTCCGCTAAACAAACCAACGGATCAATTACTAGTGATCCTTCACTAGTACGAACAGCAAAAGAAGTTGTATTAGAAATGGTCAGCTTTAAGATATTTCGGCTTATTTCCGAAGAAGCTACTTCTAACCATTTATTCTAAAAAAAGGAACAGTGACAAAAGCCTTGTCACTGTTCCTTTTTCAACTTCTGACTGTTAAGCGGCTGTTAAAATCGTTCCGGAAAAAGCAGCTTGAGGACAGACATGGTTAAGCGGCGGCTTTGTCCTTGGTACGGGTAAATATGCATATGCATAGCGGGATTGAAGTTCGCTTCAATAATGCCGTATGCTCCCGGATCCTCCGCGGGCTTTTCCTTGTCAGGAATAATCAAATCAATCCCACTGATTCGTGCCTGTAATGCGGTCACGGCATCTGCAGCGATTTTTTTGTAGTCATCATTAAATTGATCGGTGACATCGATCGAATCGCCGCCCGTGCTGATATTGGAATTTTCCCGCAAGTAAACGATTTGTCCTTTTTCTGGGACAGAATCTATGTGATAGCCTTGCTCTTTCAACATCAACTGTTCCAATTCACCTAATTGGATCTTCTCCAACGGTGTCCGATGGTGGGTCCCCCGTAATGGATCGGTATTTTTCTCTGCAACTAATTCCTTGATCGTGCGCCGACCATCTCCTATTACATTTGCCGGTATTCGTAGCAAAATTGCTTCAACTTGACCATCGATCACAAAGAAACGATACTCTGTTCCAGCAAGGAATGCTTCAACTAAAATCGACTGGTCTTCAGCAAAAGCTAAACGGACAGCAGCTTGATAGTCCTCCAACGAAGCGCCATCCTTAAAGATCGAGATTCCCACGCCATAGTTGGTTGTTTTGGGTTTGACGACAAAACCTCTGTCAGCAAATTGCGGGTAAGCAGCAAGCGCCTTTTCTACAGTGGCGAATTCTGCTCCTGCAGGAACCCGAAAACCATTCTCAGCTAAAATCTTTTTTGTGACCGTTTTATTGGCCATGATCAAAGGAACGATATAACGATCCTTACTTGTCATATTAGCGTTTTTGACATATTCAACATGTTCATCGATCGATAATTTCAAGAACTGATCAGATTCATCCAACACTTCCACCTTGATTCCCTTTTGAATCGCATCGAACATCAAAATTTGTGTTGACAGTTCCATGTTGGTGAAGCCTGCTAACTGATAAGGTTTTTCCCAGGCAACTTGATGATAGGATACTCCTAGTTCAGTTGCCACTTGAGCCTGACTTGACCTTTGGCTGGCTTGATATAAACGACCGGCAAAAGTTTTGCCGGGATCTTCCAACATTGGCAGCAGTTGATCCAGTAAAGGCATTGTCGGCAGACTGATTTCCTTTGCAAAAGCGATCAATTCTTCCGCAACTACTTTAGCTTCTTCAAGATAGATCGTTTGATTCAATGGGTGTTCCAATGCCACTTGATTGTTTTTGCGATTTCCTTCTTCGACCCAAGCATCGGCATCAGCGCCCTCCTCTTTCGTTGCTAAGTATAACAAGAAAAGGTGCAGAAATTTCACTTGATCTTGCGAAATACCATACATTTCAAAGGGATTGATATCAATATTGCGTAATTCAATGTAACGAATTCCCGCTGTTGCTAAGTCGGCAACCTTTTGCCCCCCTCGCAGGCGAACTGGTGCATAAAACTCTTTTTCCTCAGATAGTTTGCCAGTTTCTACCAGCTCAGCGATATCCGCCAGATAGGTCTCAAGAGAGGCATAAGACACGTTGACATCGGTATGATTCGTGTAGCCATAGCGGCTGTTACGAATGCTGCGGACAGGTTCTTGCGGTCCAGAACCCGCCATAAAATAATTGGCTTCCGTTTGCGGCGTTGCTCCAAAGAAATAAGTCAAAAACCAGCGGTAATGCAAGTAATTTCGGGTAACTTTCAAGTAAAGTTCTGTTTTAAACCTACGATAATCTGTTTCTGACGACTTGGTAAATAACTTTCTTAAAAAATCATCCCCAAATTCAAAATTGAAGTGGATGCCGCTGACCATTTGCTTACGACGCCCATACGTCCTTGCCAAAAACCGACGATAAAGAACATCTTCAAAACGATCCAGCTTTGCGATCACGATATCCTCTTCTTTTTCCGGCAACGCAGGCGGCATACTTAATGGCCAAAGCATCTCCTCAGGTGCCATCGAACGATAAGCAACATCATGGATCGCAGCCAGATAACGAAATAGTTCCTCTGAGCTTTCCGCGACTGGCGTGATCAATTCCAACTGATTTTCAGCAAAATCGGTTTGTATGTACGGATGAAAACTACGATTGCCTAATGCTTCAGGATGATCTGTCCCAGCAAAACTTCCGTCTAAACGTGCACGCTGCGCCTCACGTTCGATCCCATAACGCCCATCAAATAAGTAGGGACGCAGTTCTTCTTGTATAAAAAGTGATTTTAGTGTCATATCATTGCCCTCTTTGTCTTAGATTCTTCCTTATTATAGTCAATAATCCAGCAGAAAAAAATGAAATTGTGCGATTCTCTTTGCTAGTTTTTTAAAAATTACCAAGTTTTTACAAATTACTTGAATAAATTTGATATTTGACCTCTAAATAAAGTATACTTACTATATAATAGTAAATTATTATGTCAATATTACAACTTTTTTGAAAGGAAGAATAGTGAATGAAACCACTCAATCTTACCAAACGCGAACGTCAGATCATGAATATCTTCTGGAATGCTGAAAAACCTTTGTCTGCAAATGACATTGCGGTTCAACAACAGGACTTAAGTAAAAACACGATCCAAGCCGTTGTCAGAAAATTAAAGAACCATGATTTATTGAAAGTAGCTGACATCGGCTACAGCGGTACTGTCTTGACCCGCTTGTATTCTCCAAATGTTTCTCAAGAAGATTTTCTAGCTGCCGAACTCTCTGAACAATCGTTGCTGAATCTAGTCTCGAATTTCATTGAAAACAGTGAGGATGCCGAGACATTGAATGATTTGGAAAAAATCATCAAAGAGCGGCAAGCACAGCTAAAAAACTGATTTCTGAAACAAGTTGTTCTTGTTCACAGAGAAATGTCCACGCTGAACATTTCTGACAAGACAAGGAATCTTTCTTGGAATGATTTCAATTTCAGGAACAGCAGCTACATCCTTTTAGCTGCTGATGGGGAGGTTTTGTGAACCAGAAGTCACACGTCATCTGTTACGTATTCTGCTGTGGTACTTCATGTACATCGCAGCTGTCAAACAAACGTATGCCTATAAAGTTTATTTCCATAACCGATGAGCTTTATGCAAGTTCCTTAACAAAAAATATCCGAACTACTACTGATTACTCCTACCGTTAACGCCATCGCGAGATGATGAAGAGGAATAATCAAACATAGTTCGGATATTTTTGTCTTATTTCAAGCGATGAACAGCATCAACCTTCGTTGATGAGACCTTTAAATAGCCCAACAACAAACTCATTTGGATCAAACGGCTCAAGGTCGTTGATTCCTTCCCCTAATCCGACCAATTTAACCGGTAAACGCAATTCATTGCGAATCGCTAAAACGATCCCACCTTTGGCAGTTCCATCTAATTTCGTCAAGACCAATCCTGTAACATCCGTGGTTTCTTTGAATTGTTTGGCTTGGTTCATCGCATTCTGACCAGTCGTCGCATCTAACACGAGCAACACTTCATGAGGCGCATTCGGCTCTACTCGTTGAATGATCCGTTTGATTTTCTCTAACTCATTCATCAAATTGACTTTATTTTGCAAACGACCAGCGGTATCAACTAATAGAACATCTGCTTGCTCTGCTTTCGCTCGTTCCATCGCATCAAATACGACGGCTGCCGGATCACCACCAGCTTTCCCTCGAACGACTTCCACACCTGCTCGATCCCCCCAAACGACGAGCTGATCGATTGCTCCAGCTCGAAAGGTATCCGCAGCTGCCAACAACACTTTCTTGCCTTCTGATTTGAATTGATGCGCCAGTTTTCCAATGCTGGTGGTTTTACCGACGCCATTCACACCGACAAATAAAATGACGGTCAATCCAGGTTGCATATTTAGTTCGTTGACTTCGTCGACACCCGCTTCACCGTAAAGATCGACTAGTTTTTCAATAATAACATTTTGAACCTCTGCCGGCTTCTTGACATTTCGCAACTTGACCTCTTGACGCAGTGCATCCGTGATCTTGATCGCTGCATCAAAGCCTACATCGGCTCCAATCAATGTCTCTTCGACTTCTTCAAAAAAATCTTCGTCTACAGAGCGAAAATTCGCGAACAGCTCATTGAGTCGTTGCCCGAAAGTTTTGCGAGATTTCGATAGTCCCTTCGTGTACTTATCTTGTACACCCTCTTTGTGAACCGCTGTTGGCTGAGGTTGTACTTCAGGTTTTTTTACCGTTTCACTAGGTGTCACGACGTCGAATGGTTCAGCTGATTTCAGATCTTGTGCTCCTTCTGATGATGAAGTATCAGCCGCGGACTCCTCTGTTTCTGTTGGCTGCAACGCGGAATCGGTAGTAGTTTCTGGACGAGAATCCAGTGTTGGTTCCGTCGATTCTACTGTTTGTTCTTGTGCGGAATGGTCATCTGCGACGGATGACTCATCGACAGATGACTCTGGAGATTCAACTAGTTCCTCTACTTCGCCTTGCACTTTGTCTTGCTCTTTTGATTCACCAATCAAAGCTTTTTTAATTTTGTCAAAAAATCCCATTTCAAACGCCTCCTTTCAAAACATATTTTTCGATGACAGTTGCTACACCGTCTGCTTCATTCGAATCTGTTACCACATCTGCGGCTTCCTTGATTAAAGGCACGGCATTAGCCATCGCTACACCGAGTCCTGCATAGCGAATCATCGGCAGATCATTTTCTTCATCTCCGATCGCCATGACTTCATCGATAGTGATACCTAAATCCCGAGCCAGCAATTCAATCCCATAGGCTTTCGTAATTCCTTTAGGCATAAATTCCAGCAAATTATTCCGAGTTTTGATTACTTCATATTTCTCTCTGATTGCTGAAGGAATTGCCAAAATCTTCGGATCCAGTACTTCTTGATGATAAGCAATCACAGCTTTATTATAGAGTTTCGACTCATCCAGAGCTTCTATCGCATACGGGCGGCAATCCAGCAATGGATTCAGCGAACCATAGATCGACTGATTCGTTGCTGAAGTCGGCAAGCACAAAACGATTTCTTCGGATACGACATCCAGCGGCAAATCCAGTTCTGCTGCGACAGCAACCAATTCATGAATATCAGCCAATTGCAAAGCGGCTTTTTCCATGATTTCTCCCGTATCGTTTTTTTGCACCAGACCACCATTAAAAGTAATGCTATAGTCCCCTGATTCATTCAATGACAACTCTTCTAAATAAGGACGAATTGCCCGTAAAGGACGACCTGTGCAAAGGACGATTTTTACTCCTTGTGCTTTTGCTTGGGCAAGAACTTCTTTATTTTTTTGCGATACTTGTTTCTTTCCATCCAGCAAGGTACCGTCTAAATCAATTGCGACTAATTTGATCATTTTGCTACTCCTTCTTGATCTGCGACAAAATTTCCGCCTTCTTTGACATCTTCCAAACGCACAGAAACAGTCTTAGATACACCGGATTCCTGCATCGTCACGCCATACAACACATCTGCCGCTTCCATGGTCCCTTTGCGATGTGTGACAACGATGAACTGTGTATCATTTTGGAAGTCGCTTAAATAATGGCCAAAGCGTGATACATTGGCTTCGTCTAAAGCAGCTTCAACTTCATCCAGCACACAAAACGGGACGGGACGGACTTGAATGATCGAAAACAGCAGTGCGATGGCTGTCAGCGCTCGTTCGCCTCCAGAAAGTAGACTCAAGTTTTGCAGCTTTTTACCTGGTGGTTGGGCTTCGATCTCAATACCAGTATTTAGTAAGTCCTTTGGATCTGTCAAAATCAATTCCGCATGTCCCCCGCCGAACATATTGGGGAAAACTTGCTTGAACTGCAGACGAATCGCATCAAAAATCTCACCGAAACGTGTTTTGACTTCTTCATCCATCTCGGACATTGTATCGAATAATTGTGCTTTTGCAGAAAGCAGATCATCTCTTTGACTGGTCAAGAAGCTGTGACGCTGTTCCACTTGATCATATTGCTCGATAGCATTCAAATTGACTGGTCCAATCGCATCGATTTTTCCTTTTAGATCTTGGATTTCTCGTTTTGCAGCTTCCGGGTCATCGATTGCTGGATAGTCATTGGCCGCTTTTTCAAAGCTCAATGCATATTCTTCCTGCAAGTAAGCCAACCGATTATCCATCACCAAATCCGCGCGGTTTTTCTCAATTTCTACATTGGTCTTTTCGGATAGTTTTTCTTTTTGTTGCAAGTTTGCCAAACTGAGAGCTTCATCCAACTGTCCAATTTCCTGTTGGACGATTTGTCTTTGTTGCCGAATGTCCGCCAATTCTTGTGTCAGTGTTATTTTTCGTTGAGTAAAATCACTGATTTGCTGATCCAGGCTTTCTTCCGAAATTTCATGGTCACTCACATTCGAATTGATTGCTGCTAACTGCCGTTCTAGCGACTGTTGGCGTGCTTCATTCTCCGCTAACGCTTCCGCATTCGCAGCAATTTTTTGTCTTAAATGTTCCACTTGTTCTTTTTGAACAGCAAAATCAGCTTGTAATTGGGCGGCTGTCGCTGCTAACTGGCTTCTTTTTGCTTCGATTAAATCTTCTTCTGCATTCATGCTTTGAATGTCGTGATCGATTTTTTTCAGCTGCTGCGCAATGGTTTGCTGTTCCGATTCCAACCGAGTCTTCTTCTCGTTATACTCTTCAAAAAAGGCCTGAATCTCGCGATTTTCAAAGTCAAAGACTTGCTGCTCTTTTCTCAAACGTTCCAACTCGTTGGTGAGGTTTTGCAGTTGATTTTTTAGTTCGTGTTCCGTCATTCGAGCCGTTTCACCGGTGGTTCGCAGCTCTTCCAAGGCTGCTTGAGCATCTTTTGTCACCGTTTCGAAGTGCTGCACTTGTTTCTCTGTTTTTTGCAGGCGTTCATCCAATTGAACGGCTTGAGCCGTTAATTGCTGCAACTCATTGCTTTGACTAAATAGGCTGCCGGCATTTTTCTTCGTCGCTCCACCGGTCATCGAACCCCCGGCATTCATCACGTCGCCTTCCAGTGAAACGACACGATAGCTATAGTTCAGCGCTTTAGCTAATGCATTAGCACTTGTCAGATCTTCTGCGATGACGATACTTCCCAATAGATTTTCGGCAATGTTTTTTACATCTTCATTGAAACGCACCAGCTCACTAGCAACGCCGATAAATCCTGGTACTTGTTGTGCTTGAGAAACAGCATAACTAGGTAATTGGCGAGACTTGATTGTCGTCAACGGCAAGAATGTGGCCCGACCACCACGATTTTGTTTCAAATAGGTAATCGCTGCTCTGGCATCACGTTCGGTTTCTACTACTACGTGCTGGGCAGAAGCGCCCAGTGCTGTTTCGATAGCAACTGTATATTCTTCTGGTACTTCGATCAATTCTGCAACAGCACCCACGACACCGGTTAGCTGCTGCTTATTTTTTAGAACTAGTCTGACGCCTTGATAAAAGCCAGCATAGTTTTCTTGGATATCCTGTAAACTCCGTTGTTTTGCCCGCACTTGTTGGACTTGGTTCATTAACTGATACATTTTTTTCTGTGCATCATCAAATTTTTCTTTGTTCTCTTTGGCTTTCTCTTGTAAATGGATATATTGCTTCCGCTGTTCGTCCAACTGTTGCTGCACGGCTTGCAAGCGTTCATTAACGATTTCTGCGGCTGTCGCTTTTTCTTTGATCGCTGTCGACAGTTCTGTCTGCTTCGTAACGGCTGTTTGATTTTTTGCCGATTCTTGCTGGTATTGGCGCTCAAGATATTTGAGCTCATTGCCGACCGTTGCTTGCTCCTGCATTGCTTCAACATATTGACTGCGTAATTCTTCGATGATCTCTTTGGCCGATTTCTGATACTTTTCTTGTTCCGCTCGACAATCAGCAATCGCTACTTCTGCCTCTTGGACACTGCGATTCTTTTGCGACAGTTCATGAATCAATTCAGCTTTTTCGTCATTCAACTGTTGGAGGCGTTCACTGACGGCATCCAAGGTCTCTTGATATTCTGCTGTGCTTTTTTGCGTATGCTTGGAGCGCTCCAACAGTACTTCTTTTTGGCCTTCGGCTTGCTTCAGCCCTTCCGTTACTTGCAACAGCTGCTGATTGAGCTGCTCCAATGATTCATCGAAGGCTGCTCGACGCTGCCGCAATTGCTGCACACTGCGTTCATCGGTATTGATTTGCTGCGTGATTTCAGCCAACTGATGATTTAATAGTTCCAGCTGTTCTGTAGCTGTTTCCCACGCCCGTTTGGCTGTCTGGATCTCCATGACAGAAAAAGCCACGTCTACTTCCGTTAATTTTTCCTTCAATGACAAAAATTGTTTGGCCGCTTCACTTTGAGCAGCTAACGGAATCAATTGATCCTCTAACTCATAAATAATATCTTGTAGACGGTTAAGGTTGTCTTCTGTTTCAAACAATTTCTGTTCTGCTTTTTTCTTACGCTGTTTGTATTTCAAAACACCGGCAGCTTCTTCAAAAATACCGCGACGATCTTCTGGTTTGCTGCTGAAAATCGCTTCGACTTTCCCTTGAGAAATAATCGAAAATGATTCTTTTCCTAGCCCGGAATCCATAAAGAGTTCCTGGACATCTCGCAGGCGGCAACTTTGTTTGTTCAAATAAAAGTCGCTTTCACCGGTTCTCCTTAACCGGCGAGTCACACTGATCTCACTGTAATCCATTGGTAAATAGTGATCGGTATTATCTAAAATAATCGTTACTTCCGCTACATTTAATGGCTTGCGAGTGTCAGATCCTGCAAAAATGATATCAGGCATCTTGCCACCACGCAGGCTTTTGGCAGACTGTTCTCCTAAAACCCAACGAATCGCTTCAGTAATATTGCTCTTGCCGCTGCCATTTGGTCCTACGACCGCAGTCACACTATTTTCAAAATCAATGATCGTGCGGTCTGCAAAGGATTTGAAACCGGCAATCTCTATTCGTTTTAAATACACTCCGCCATTCCTTTCTTATTGATCAAGACTTGCTAAGGCATTTTCTGCCGCTGCTTGCTCTGATAATTTCTTTGATTTTCCTTGCCCCTCGCCAATCAGCACATCGTCACAATAGACTTCTGTCCAAAAGATTCGTTCGTGGGCAGGACCTTCTTCTTTCGTTAAACGATAGTTGATGGACACATCGCCAGATCGCTGCAAGACTTCCTGCAATCGGGTCTTGTGATCCATCTCATGGGAAAAAGCACCTGCTTTTACTTTTGGAAAAACAACAGCCGTCAAGAAACCGTCGACGCTCTCCAAACCTTGATCCAAGTACAACGCACCTAAAAAAGCTTCAAAAAGATCGCATAACAATGAGGGACGCTTACGTCCGCCAGAGTTTTCCTCTCCTTTGCCTAACCGAATATATTGATCAAAACGGCAATCTTTGGCAAACATTGATAAGCTATCTTCGCGAACGATTGCTGCCCGCAGCTTTGTCAACTTCCCTTCAGGAAGGTCCGGCAGTTCACGGTACAAATACCGTGAGACGATCAATTCTAAAACAGCATCTCCTAGAAATTCTAGGCGCTCATTATCGGATAGGTGCAAATTGCGATGCTCATTCACATAAGATGAATGCGTAAACGCTTGTTCGAGTAAATCTACATCATGGAAGACAATGCCGTAATCCTCTTTTAATTCGTTCATTAGCTGTGTATTCATTTGCCACATTCCTTCATTAGTTTATCGACACTTCCCTATTATACTGGTTTTTGGCTAATTATGAAATGTTTCGTCCAAAAACTTGAAGCCTCCATAAAAAAATTTTAACCGTTTATTCTCCTGCTCTTTGTTTCCATGACTGATTCATTGTTTTTTATTGATTTTGCCGCGAACAAAATAAAAAAAGACGTTCCCGAAAGAACGTCTTTTCCTAAATTAGCGAGATTCTGCTGTTACAGAAACTGTTGCCCATGGATTGTGATCTGCATCATATGCCCATGTGAAATCTTTGACGCGATTAGATACTGGTAATACTTGGTTACGGTAAAGCGAAGGAATAACAAATGCTTCATCCGCAGCGTATTCTTGCCATGCATCAAATGCTTCTTTACGTTTTGCTTCATCAAATGAATCTTTAGAGTCGATTGCTTTTAATAGCTTCGTATTTTCATCAGATTCAAAACGAGTGTAGTTAAATGCTGAGTTTGGTCCATAAAGTCCGGTTGGTGAAGGATCTGAACCTGTTCCCCATGCACCTTGATACACATCGATTTCAGGATCATCATTTTTCAATTTATCATAGAATGCTTGGAAATCAATCAAACGACCAGTTGTGTATTTCACATCTAAGCCGATTTCATTCCATTGTTGGATGTAGTAATCAGCCAATGGTTGAGCTGTTTCGCCACCTGACATTGAAGCAAAATTGATGGTTAATTTTTCACCGTTTTTGTCTTCACGCATGCCGTCGCCGTCAACATCTTTGTAACCAGCATCGTCTAACAATTTGTTTGCTTTGTCGATATCTTGTGTGTAACCTTTAACTTCTGTATCGTGCAATGTTCCAAATACCGGTGGGATCAATGTTGTCGCATTTGAACGTAGGCCATTATAGAAACGGCTACCGACAGCATCATTATCTAGTGCGTAACCCATTGCTTGACGCAATGATTTGTCCGCCATTTTTGATTCAGGATTGTAGTTAACTTTTCCTTCTTTATCATCCCAAGTACCTAACTTAAATCCAATATACGTATAAGCTTGCTCAGGACGGCCCAAGATTTGGTAGCCATCTGCATCTTTGTAAGTTGGGTAAGTATCTGTTGGCATTGACAATGCTAAATCATATTGCTTCGCTTTTAAACCTTCTACGATTGAAGCTGCTGGAACTGCTTTAAATGACAATTTATCCATTTTAGGTTTGCCACCGTAGTAATACTCATTTGGTACGTATTCTACAGATTCACCGGCTACGATGTTTGACATTACGTAAGGTCCGAAAACGATTGGTGTTTTACGAACAGGATCACTTGATTCCATATCTTTGACTGCAATACCTTCAAACGCATGTTTTGGTAAAGCAGAAGACCAGATACCGCCGCCTGCTTGCATCATACCAGGGTGAACTTCTTTGTATTGAATTTTAACGACTTTGTCGCTTTCTTTTGTGATTCCTGAGATTGTGTCAGATTTGCCATCGTGGTAATCTTCCATCCCAACAATATTTGTAAAGTTGTTGTCATAACGGATTCCTGTGTAATCTTTGTTACCGATCACTTCATAGGAGAAAATCACGTCATCTGCTGTTACATCTTCGCCGTCTGACCATTTCAAATTGTCGCGTAATGTAATCGTTGCTGTGTTATTATCTTCATCTAATTTAAGATTTGCAGCCCCACCATCAACAATTCGAAAATCAGCATCTGTTAAGAATAAACTTTCATTACTTGGTTGCATGAACTGAGAATCATAATTGTCTTGATAAAATTCAGTTTGGAACAAACCTTGGAATTGTGTATCCATAACTACTGCGACGTCCAATGTACCGCCTTTGATTGCTTCTGCGTCATTTTTGACTTCAACCGGCATAGAGCTAATATCTTCTGTTTCAGTTGCTGAGTTGCTGCCGCCTGATGAATCTGTTCCGCCACTATTGCCGCCACAAGCTGCCAATGCTAAGACTGACAAAAGTGTGACCATACCAAAAATATTTTTCTTCATCCTGTATCCTCCTTGTTTTAACCTAGTCGTTGACGTGCATCGGCTGAACGCTTAAATGCCTGACCAACGTAGTTTATACTCAACATCAATACTAAAATCAATATTGACGCGGGTAACCATATCCATTGTCTGTTGACCAGCACATCACCGCTGCTGGCGTACCCAATCAATGTTCCCAAACTTGGAACATTCGTTGGCAGACCAAAGCCCAAGAACGTTAGAGTTGTTTCGATACCGATATTTGCTGCAAAGTTCATCGTCAAGTTGGTGATGATCAATGAGCTTAAGTTCGGCATGATTTCGCGAAACATGATCACAAAATCATTGGTCCCTAATGTTTTTGACGCACTCACATAATCTCGGCGCCCTTCAGAAAGGGTCTTACTGCGGAAGAGTCTCGCTTTTCCGACCCAATAAAAGGCACTCATGACCCAGATAAACGTCCAAACATTGTAGCGAGGTATGATCGAAACAATAACGATAATGATCAACATGATCGGTAAGATCATGACAAAATCGACGATACGCATCAAGATATTATCAATCAACCCGCCATAGTAACCTGAAATGATCCCCAAGCCAACTCCGACGATCGATGTAATGATCGTGATGGAAAACCCAATCAAAATCGAATTACGCGCTCCAATGATCAATTGTCCCCAAACATCACGGCCACCTTCATCCGCCCCTAATAGGTAGGTGCCGCCATTTGGTGAGACTGCTCCTGGTGCAGCATATTTATCTAGAATACTTACATGCATGACTTGGCTTTGATCAATGACTGCCGAGCCGATGAATACGAAAAGCAGTACTGCTACCAACAAGACCAACGAAAAAATAGCGATCTTGTCTTTTAAAAATTCACGAAAAATCATTTGTAATCCCATAGGTGGGATACTTTCTTGTTTTAACACTTTTTCTTTCTTTTCAGACACGTTTATCCCCTCCTACTGGATTCTGATTCTTGGATCAACAATACTCATAATGATGTCTGATAGCAATGTACCGATCAATGTCGCCAGACCTAATATCAAAGTCAACGAAGTGATCACGGCATAATCCCGCTGTACAATACTATCGATAAATAATTTTCCGACACCTGGGTAAGCAAAGATTTTTTCAATGACCACTGAACCAGCGATCAATGAAGTGATCTCATACCCCATTTGAGATGCGATCGGCAAGGATGCATTTCGGAACACGTGACGTGAGAAGACTTTACTAGTTGGCACCCCTTTCGAACGAGCAGTTCGCACGAAATCCAATGATTTGGAATCAATCACTTCACTCCGCAGATACTGGATTGTCACAGCGGTACCTAATAGCGCAGAAGTGATAGCCGGTAAGATCAGATGATACAGACGGCTCCAAAACTCAGCCATTCCCGTTACGCCTGGTGCTACAGACCCCCCAGTTGGGAACCAACCTAAACGATAACCAAAGATAAACAGTGCAATCAATGCAAAGATAAACAATGGTACCGCAAAACTAAAGAAGTTATACACGACAACGACTTTATCTAAAATCGAATTTTGGTAACGTCCAGCCAACATTCCTAAAGGAATCGCGATCACATACGTTAAGATAACTGTTAACAAAGATAGCCACAATGTGTTGCTGATCCGTCCTGAAAGTAATGTTGCTACTGGTAGTTTATAGATAAAACTTTGACCAAAATCTCCTTTAAGTGCATTTCCGATCCAACGGAAATATTGTGTATACCAAGGATCATTCAATCCGGCTGCTTCCCGCATCCGTTCAATAACTGCTGGATCTTGGTTCGGATTAATCAATCCTGTAAATGGATCCCCGGGCATTGCTTGTGCAATCAAGAAAATTAAGACACTCAAAATAATGACTTGCGGGATCATTAATATCAAACGACGTAGAATTGTTTTCCACATTATTCAGCACCCCCATTTTTCAAAGCGACTTGATGTGTTTCTGTGATGGTTCTAAGGTCATAAACACGACCTGTTTCATCATAGTAATCTTTTTGGTGAGTGACATATTCCAACTCTACCCGACGGCGGTTTTCTTTATGCGCCTCACGATTTTTCACATCAATTTGAGGAATAGCTGACAATAACCGCTTCGTATAAATATGACGCGGATCTTGATAAATATCTTGGCGTGTACCGATTTCAACAAAACGACCTTTATACATGATGGCGATATTGTCGCACATGTGTTTCACAACACCCAAGTCATGAGAGATGAATAAGAAACTTAAGCCAAACTCTTGTTGGATTCGTTTCATAAAGTTGAGCACCTGTGCCTGTACAGACAGGTCCAATGCAGAAACAGGTTCATCAGCAACGATCAATTTAGGGTTCGATGCCACTGCGCGGGCAACCCCCAAACGTTGTCTCTGTCCACCAGAGAATTCATGAGGGTATTTGTATAAAGCATCTTCTGGCATCCCAACGATATCCAAAAGCCGTTTCACCCGTTGTTTTTCTTCTTGGTCACTCAAACGTTCAAAATTCCGTAGCGGTTCAGCAATAATATCCACTACCCGCTTTTTAGGATTCAGACTTGACATAGAATCTTGAAAAATCATTTGAACATCCTTGTTGTAATTCATTTTTTTGCGGACAGAGCGCTTTGTGACATCTTGTCCTTCGTAAATGACTTCACCGCTGGTAATCTTTTCCAAGCCAACGATTGCTTTCCCTGTTGTTGATTTTCCAGAGCCTGATTCTCCTACCAGACCGTAAGTTTTTCCCTTTTCGATGATGAAATCCACACCGTCAACAGCATAGACATAGTCCGTTACGCGGTTGAAAAAACCGCTGCGAATCGGATAGTGGACTTTCAGATCTTTGATTGTGATTAATTCTGACATCTACACTTCTCCTTCTTCGTCTCTAAAATGAAAATGCTTATAGCAAGTACAGCGAACTAAATGATCTGGTGCAACTTCATGCAGGACAGGATTTTCTTCGTGGTCACTAGCTGGGATCCAAGGGATACGAGCAGCAAAACGGCAACCAGTTCTTGGCATGTTTTTCAATGAAGGAACGACGCCTTCAATCACGTGCAGTTCACTGTCTTGAGAATCTTCTTGTGGAATTGAGTTCAGCAAAGAGCGTGTATAAGGGTGTTTTGGATTTGCAAACAACTCTTCCGCTGTGGCAACTTCAACAAACTGACCGCCATACATAACGGCTACACGATCAGCCATTTCTGCCACTACACCTAAGTCATGGGTGATCAAAATGATTCCCGTTTGTGTTTCAGCCTGCAAATCTTTCAACAAATCTAGGATCTGTGCTTGGATGGTTACATCCAATGCAGTGGTTGGCTCATCAGCAATAACAATTGGCGGTTTGCATGCGATGGCAATGGCAATGATCACCCGTTGCCGCATCCCACCGGATAATTCGTGGGGATACTGGCGACCCACCCGTGCTGGATTTGGAATTCCTACTTGATCTAGTAATTCAAGGGCCCGGGCTTGTCTCTGTTCCGCATTCATATTTGTATGATAAGATAAACCTTCTTTGATTTGGTCTTCAATACGCATGAGTGGGTTCAAAGCGGACAATGGATCTTGGAAAATCATCCCAATGTCGTTCCCGCGAATTTTGTTGTAAAGTGTTTCATTTAAGTTTGACAAATTCAAGTCTTTGTATAAGATTTCACCGGTGATTTTGGTATTGTTTGGATCATGCAATCCCATAATCGTTGTAGCTAAGGTACTTTTTCCACATCCGGATTCGCCTACGATCGCTAAAATCTCATTGCGTTCCAACGTAAAAGAAACACCGTCTACAGCGTCATAGTAATCATCTTTAATACGAAAACCTGTATGTAGGTTTTGAACATCTAGTAATTGATTATCAGTTGACAATCGAATACCCCTCTCTTTTTTATAAGATGAAGTGCCCTCTAATGTAAAAAAGTAGGAATTATAAGTCAAATTCCAAATGCTTTCTTAACATCGTGTAATATTTTCTTAATAATTATATAGAATCACTCACTAGATTGCAAGTCTATAAATTTTTAAGATACTGAATTTTCAGAATACTTACATTCCATTTACATTTTTTCAGGATGGTGCAAAGAAAAGGCACTTTTTTTCGAGAAACGAATGGTTATTAAACAAATTCTGATAAAGAAAGAGCTGGGTCATCTATGACTCAGCTCCTGTATCTGTCTTAAGCAAGATGGCTTGAAATATAATCAACTGCTCCGCCGACTGTTTCAATCTGTTCGGCATCTTCATCAGAAATCTCCGTACCAAATTCATCTTCTAATTCTAAGACGAATTCCATCACACTGATTGAATCAGCATTTAAGTCGTCTTTAATACTCATTGTATCCGTTACTTTATCTGCATCGATCTCAAAATGGTTTGCGATCACTACTGCAACTTTCTTGAATACTTCTTCTCGCGTCAATTGCCTTCACCTCCACGCGTTCGCACAAAACATAGAATGGCTAACAAACATTGTACTGCTTACATGCAAATTTGTCTAGTCCTTTTTTGCATTTTCATTACAATGATTGCAGTCTCATTGCGTTGGCTCTTCATGCTTAGGTGTTTCTTCAAAATGAGCCACCAATTGAGGAACCACATCTGCCTGCAACATGGTATAGATTTGTTTGATGGTTGCTGCCACGGCATCTGGTCCAGTCGCTCCATGTGTTTTGATCACTGGTGCTTTCAGACCAAACAAGACAGCCCCTCCGTGTTTGGCATAATCCATCTCATTTTTTAAATTGCGCAAGGCATCTTTCAATAATAAAGCCCCTAATTTCCCTTTGGTTCCGGAATTCATGATGGATTGTTTCAATAACGACATCATATTCAATGCGGTTCCTTCAATGGATTTCAAGACGGCGTTCCCAGTGAATCCATCTGTGACCACAACATCCGCTGCACCGTTCAAAAGTTCCCTAGCTTCAACATTTCCGATAAAGTGAATCGATGATTCTTTGGTCAACAATTCAAACGCTTTTTTGGTTAACTCGCTGCCTTTGGTCTCTTCCGTCCCATTGTTTAGCAACCCTACTCGCGGTTGTTGAATGCCTCGGACTTTTTGAGCGTAAAAAGAACCTAACACAGCATATTGAACGAGATGTTCTGCTTTATTGTCAGCATTCGCTCCTAGATCCAGCATATCAAAGCCAGTTTCTTTCCCAAGTACAGGCATCGTCGACATTAAGCCAGGACGTTCGATTCCTTTGATACGACCTACGATAAACAAACCTGCAGCTAACAAAGCACCGGTATTTCCAGCAGAGAAAATGGCATCCGCTTGACCTTCTTTGACCGCTTGGGCTGCTAAGACCATCGATGCGTTCTTTTTGCGGCGGATCGCTTTAACAGGTTCATCATCACTGTTGATTTTTTCATCGGTATGAATGATTGTAAGCTGACTTTCGTCTGTCACATATTTTCTGATTTCATCTTCTTTTCCGTATAATAGAAATTCGATTTCTGGATATTCTTTTTTTGCTAACATGACGCCTTCAACGATCGCTTTTGGTGCGTTATCGCCACCCATGGCATCTACGGCAATTTTCATGACATACGCCACTCCCTTCATTTTTCCAAGTTAGTATACCATATTCTTTAATCAAAAAATTGATTGTCTCGTTTTTCTGCTGCTAAATAATCGGCTAGCGCTTGATACTCCGGTAAAATCTGCCATTGGTGCTTCTGCCAGATTTGAGTTGCTTCTACTTGTGCAACTTCAAGAATATGGGCATCGGCTACTAAATCGGCTGCGGCGAATTCAGGTAAACCTGATTGACGATTACCAAAGACTTCCCCGGGACCTCGCAATTGCAGATCTTTTTCACTGACGACAAAGCCATTGGTGGTTTCAGTCATGATTTTCATCCGCTCTATTCCGGTTTCATTTTTGGGATTTGCCACCAAAATACAGTAAGAAGCATCTGCACCACGGCCGACACGCCCCCGCAACTGGTGCAACTGAGCTAACCCAAAACGATCTGCATCAATAATCAACATGACTGTCGCATTGGGTACATTTACCCCTACTTCAATAACTGTCGTTGATACCAAGATCTGTAACTGGTTGTCCTTGAACTCTTCCATGATCGCGTCTTTTTCTATATTTTTCATTTTGCCGTGGAGAATGCCCACTTGGTAGTTAGGGGCAAAATAAGCCTGCAGCTGCTCGTAAATCTCCGTAGCATTCTTGACATCTAACATTTCTGATTCTTCAATCAGCGGACAGATCACATACATTTGATGTCCTTTCGCTAATTCCTGACGAGCCCAGTCCAGCACAGATTCCAATTGAGGTGGTCGTACCCAACGCGTTTCGACCGGAATCCGGCCAGCTGGCATCTCATCGATGATGGAAACATCCATCTCACCATAGGCCGTGATGGCCAAGGTTCGTGGTATCGGCGTCGCCGTCATGAACAAAACATCCGGCAAATATCCTTTTTCTCGCAATATTTTTCGCTGATTGACACCAAAGCGATGCTGCTCATCTGTGATGACTAAACCTAGACGGGCAAAATTGACCCCTTCTTGGATCAACGCATGCGTCCCTACGACAATATCGATCTCACCTGCAGCCAATTGCTCCAAGATCACTCGCCGTTCCTTTGTCTTGGTGGACCCTGTCAGCAGTGCCGTTGTCACTTCTAGCGGATCAAATAACTGGTTAAGGCTTTCCAAATGTTGTTGTGCCAGAATCTCAGTTGGTACCATTAACGCCCCTTGAAAGCCAGCTGTCATAGTGGCGTACAGTGCGATAGCAGCCACAACTGTTTTGCCGCTACCGACATCTCCTTGCAGCAGTCGCTGCATATGTTGCGGACTTTTGAGGTCATGACAGATCTCGTTGGTGACTCGCTTTTGAGCAGCAGTCAATTCGAAAGGCAGTGTCTGGGTGAAAGCTTTTAACCGCTGAACATCATAGTCAATGGCTAAGCCGTTCTTTTCAGCCTTTTCGGAAATTTTCAATCCTTGGATCTGCATTTGAAATAGGAAGAACTCTTCAAAGATGATTCGCCGCTTTGCTTGATGACTTTCTTGCGGATCTTTTGGAAAGTGCATAGCTCGCATAGCAGTCTGGCGATCCAATAACCGATATTTCTCCGTTAAAGTTAGAGGTAAGATTTCCTCGATCTGGTCTCCGTATGATTCAAATGCCTGCCTGATCAAGTCAACCAGCACGCTTTGCCGTACCGATTTGTTTACATGATAGATAGGAGCGAAATCACCTGGCTTCTTGCTGCCAAGAATCTTCATCCCAGCTAGTGATTTCCGTTTCGCATCCCATTTCCCGTAAACCGCGATTTCTTCAGACAAAACAACTTTATCTTTTAAATAGGGCTGATTAAAAAAGGAAACATTGAATACATCATGATCTTGCATCATTCGAAACTGCAGCCGACTCTTTTTGTAACCAAAACGATTTACAACAGCCGGGGAAACAACGATTCCTTTGATCGTGACTTTTTCTTGATCTTGTATCTCGTTCAATTGACGCTCTTGAATATCTTCGTAGCGAAAGGGGTAATATCGCAATAAATCTTCGATTGTCTGGATTCCAAGCGCTGCGAGATCTTTTGCTCGCTTTTCTCCGACACCAGACAAAACAGTGATTGGCTGATCAAGCATTTCTTCCCTCCTCAAAACTAGTTGTTTGCAGATTGCTTTCTTTATTTTACTCTTCTCTGTTTAAATTACGAAGAATTTGAATGAAAAAAGATGAGCAAAAACAGGCTGTTTCTCTATCAATCAAAAAAGAGACGGAAACAAAAATCGCCCTGCGACTTTTGCCCCGTCTGCTTTCAAGTTTTATTCAGCCGAGAAAAGATACGGATAAACAGGTTGATCTCCTTGATGGATCTCCACTTCGATCTCCGGATAGATTTCTGTCAATGCTGCTTCGATTTTTGCTGCTTCTTTTGCTTTTCCTTCTTCGCCGATAATAATCGTAACGATTTCTGTTTCATCTGAAATCATCTTCTGCAATGTATCCATGGAAGCAGAGAAACAATCGGGTACAGAAACCACGATTTTCCCATCAACCATTCCCAAGAAATCACCTTCTGTGATTTCAATTCCATCGATCGCTGTATTACGAATCGCGTGTGTCACCGAACCACTGACAACACTTGACAAGATTTCAGTCATCGCTTGTTGATTTTCCGCTAACGTTGCTTGTTCATTGAAGGCCAACATTGCTGTCATCCCTTGTGAAATCGTACGGGTCTCAACAACAGCGACTGGGATGTCCGATACTTCTGCTGCTTGTTGTGCAGCCATAAAAATATTCTTATTGTTTGGTAAGACGATAACCTGATCTGCGTTCACTTCATTGATAGCAGTCACGATGTCTTCCGTGCTTGGATTCATCGTTTGACCACCGCTGATCACATAGCTTGCACCTAAGCTGGTAAATAGTTTATTTAATCCATCACCGGCTGCGATAGCAATGATTGCATAAGGTGTACGCGGACGTTTCACTGCAGCAGAGGGTTGATCGTGCTCCAGAATTGTTTCATGCTGTACACGCATATTATCCACCTTGATCTTGATCAAAGAACCAAATTTTTGGCCATAGTTCATGACTTCACCTGGATGTTCTGTGTGTACATGGACTTTGATAATCTCATCGTCATTGACGACTAAAAGAGAATCTCCAAGTTCGTTTAGATAATTTCGGAATGTTTCATAATCAAACGTACTGTCCACTGTTGGTCCTTCACCAATTTTGACCATGATCTCTGTACAATAACCGAATTTGATGTCTTCTGTAGCCATTTGTCCTTGAACGCTGCGATGATGTTCGGCATTGACCATTTCATCCATTGCTGCTGGTGTTGGTTCATAGACCTCATTGGCTTGATATTCTCCAGTCAGTGCATTTAAGAACCCTTCATAAATGAACAATAATCCTTGGCCACCACTATCGACTACACCAACTTCTTTCAAGACTGGCAATAGATCTGGTGTTTTGGCTAGCGCACGTTTTGCTCCGTGAACGACTGCTTTCATGACTTCTACACAGTCATCACTAGTTTGTGCTTTTTTCTCACCGTATTCTGCAGCGATACGTGCTACTGTCAGAATCGTTCCTTCTACGGGTTTCATGACTGCTTTATAGGCGGTTTCGACCCCATGTGTAAAGGCTTGTGCCAATTCTGGCGCAGTTAATGTTTCGACCGTGGGGATCGCTTTAGCAAATCCACGGAACAATTGAGACAAAATGACGCCTGAGTTTCCTCGTGCGCCCATTAGTAGTCCTTTTGAAAGAGTTGTGGCAAGATCGCCCACTTTTTCTGAAGTGGCATCTGCTACTGCTTTAGCACCGCTTGTCATTGATAAATTCATATTCGTTCCTGTATCTCCATCAGGTACTGGAAATACATTCAATGAATTGACAAACTCTGCATTTACTTGTAGACGAGCCGCGCCTGCCTGCACCATCTCTTGAAACTGACCTGCGCTGATATTCGTTACCTTCACTGATAATCCTCCTTAAAATCATCCGCCGCAAGCGGATCACTTGCCTAATCTGGCAGTACACGTACACCTTGGACAAAAACATTCACTGAATTTGCTGAAACGCCTAGCATTGTTTCAAGATTATATTTCACTTTTTCTTGCACATTGCGGGAAACTTCAGAAATTTTTGTACCATAGCTAACGATCGTGTAGACATCCACTGCAATACCGTTTTCTTCTTGACGAACAACGACACCGCGAGAATAGTTTTCTTTGCGTAAAATTTCATTGATGTTGTCCTTGATCTGTTTCTTGCTGGCCATGCCCACAATACCAAACACATCTGTTGCTGCGCCACCGACAACTGTGGCGATGACCTCGTTGCTGATTTCAATAATACCTGATGAGGTTTTGATTTTTACAGCCATAATATAGCCTCCTTAAGCGGGATATTCCCATCTTTCTTCTCTCACATTTTATCATAGCTGCTAGTCAAATAAAAGGATGTGACTTATGAAAAGGGGCTTGGCATCAGATATTCTTGTATTCTGACCTTGTTTAATTTACAATGTTTACTGCTAAAAGTCAATCTTTCTTGAAAATTACCCTTGCATTTTCTAACTTTCTATGATAAATTCAGATGGTATGAGCTGAAATAGCGCTCCAACATCAAGGCAAAGGAGGAAATAACCACATGGCTAAAGTTTGTTACTTTACTGGACGTAAAACTACAAGTGGAAACAACCGTTCACACGCAATGAATGCGACAAAACGTACTGTGAAACCTAACTTGCAAAAAGTTCGCGTTATGATTGACGGAAAACCTAAAAAAGTTTGGGTGTCAACTCGTGCTTTGAAATCTGGAAAAGTTGAGCGCGTATAATCTTAACCACACATTTTCGGCCGTTCTTGCGAGCGGTCTTTTTTGTTGTCTTCCGTTTCATTCCTCCTTTCCTTTCTTATGTCCTTTGTTTTTTCTTTAAACAGCTAATGACATTGTTTTTTTAATCCTTTGAATTATGGTACACTAATAAAAAATTCATAAGGATTAGGTGACTATTCTTGGCTACTATCAAATCATTCATCAAACAACATTGGCCTTATATGACCGCCAGTTTTCTGCTGCCGTTACTGATTATGGCAGTCATTTATTTAACGATCGGAATCTATCCCGGCAGCAGCCGCAGTGTCTTAGCGAGCGATGCCTTTTCGCAATTTTCGAATTTCCATGCCAGTTTTCGTAATGTCTTATTAGGCAAGCAGAGTATCTTCTATACTTGGAATGCCTCTTTAGGGTTGAACTATCTTGCACTGATCTCTTACTATTTAGGTGGTCTTTTTACGCCGCTGGTTTTATTGTTTCCCAATCAATTGATGCCAGATACGCTCTATGTGCTGACACTTTTGAAAATCGGCAGCGCCGGACTCGCATTTTGGTTTTACGCGAGTCAAACATTTAAAATCCAACGGTGGCATCATGTTACGCTTGCTGTCTGCTATGCGTTGATGTCCTTTATCACTGCTCACTCCGAATTGATCATGTGGCTAGATGCACTTATTTACCTGCCATTAGTGATTCTAGGGATTGATCGGCTCTTGCAACAAAAAAAACCGACTCTTCTGTTTGTCAGTTACCTACTGTTATTTATCTCAAGTTTTTATATGGGATTCATGATCGGAGTGTTCTCCGTCTTGTATCTATTCGTGCAATTAGGTCGCGATTGGAAGCAAAACAAGAAAGCAATCATCCCTTACGGCATCACTTCTTTATTAGCCGGTGGGGCTTCCATGATCATCATTTTGCCTGCTGTACTTGATTTACGTTCAAATGGGGAAGAATTGTCCACTATCACGAAGTTCAAGACAGAAGCTACTGGTGTTTTCGATCTTGTAATGAAAAATATGATTGGCGTATATGATACAACTAAATACGGTTCGATCCCGTTTATTTATATTGGCCTACTGCCATTACTACTTTGTATTTTATACTTTGTTTCTAAGAGAATTCCTTTAAAAGATAAACTGCTATATGCTGGATTGTTTAGCATTTTGATCGCCAGTTTCTATATCGTTCCCTTGAATCTCTTCTGGCATGGGATGCATGCCCCAAACATGTTCTTGTTCCGCTATGCCTATTTGTTCTCCTTTCTAGTGATTCTTTTGGCTGGTTATGGTTGGGAACAGCTGCAGCAAAAAGACCGAGGTCTGTTTGTGATTGTCGGACTATCTACGATTGCTCTCTTTGCACTTTCTTATGGACTGGGAGGAAACTCGTATGAATTCGTCACCACAGCCTCTTTTGCGTTAACGATTGTTTTCTTTGCCCTTTACTTGCTGTGTATCGGTTTCGGTCAACTTGGTATGCTAACTAAAAAGAAAGTGGCACTTCTCTTGTTGGTTTTCGTTTGCGGTGAAATGGCGATCAACACGAGTGGGATGGTTCGCGGAATCTTAAATGATTGGAATTACGCCTCTCGAAGTCTATTCACTGATCCTTATCCTTCAATCAAGCAATTGGTGGATCAAGCCGATAAAGACAATGAGACCTTTTTCCGTTTGGAAAATCTGGATCCCGTTTCTTCCAATGACAGTATCAACTATGGTTACAGCGGTGTCAGCATGTTTTCTTCAATCCGCAACCGCAACTCCTCTAGTTACTTAGATAAATTAGGTTTTCGTTCAAGAGGAACGAATCTTAATATCCGTTATCCGAATAATACATTGCTAATGGATGCTTTCACCGGCATCAAATACAATATTAGCAAACAAAACTTAACAAAATACGGTTTTGAACGCGTAGGAGAAGCTGGAGACTACAAGCTTTATCAAAATAGCAACGCTCTTCCCCTTGCCATGTTAGCAGAGCCTTCGATCAATAAGATCCAACAGCCTGCCAACGACAATCTAACCAGCCAGAAGAATTTGATCAACGGTTTGGCAAACATTGAACAAAACTATTTTGATTTTCAACCGATCACTGTCATTCACAGCAAAAACACCGATATCACTGAAAATGGCATGTACACGACATTCCAAGAGCAAGAAAGCAATGTGGCGAAAGAGATTACTTGGCAAGTAGAAGTACCTGCTCATTCCCAAGCCTATCTTAGTCTGTATCCGGCAAACTTCGGTGAATTAGAGAGTTCTACAGCTACGATCACTGTGAACGGGGAACAGCGGGAAAGTCAAATTGGAATCAATGGTCAATATTATGATCTAGGCTACTATGATACGGCAACGACCGTGCAGTTTACGGCAAGTTTCTATGGCACTCAGTCAATTTCTTTCCAAAACCCACAGGTGGTGACATTAGACACTACCGCCTTTCAACGGGCAATCGATGCCATTCAAGAGAGAGGTGTTGCGATGACTGTCGGCAAACAAAATGCCGAAGCCGATATCACTACTGAGAAAGAACAGCAGCTTATCACTACGATTCCTTATGACAAGGGCTGGTCTGCCAAACTGGATGGCAAACCTATCGCTATTGACGCTTTCCAAGATGCGTTTATCAGTGTGAAGATCCCAAGCGGTACCCACCATCTTGAACTGACTTATTTACCGCAAGGTTTTGTGATCGGAGTCATTTTATTCTTTAGCTGCCTACTGCTCTTTATTTTGTTCCGCTATTTCTATCAAAGAAAAGTAGCAGCTGAGATAGAACACACACCCACAGACAAGCCAGGCAGATGAGAGCAATCGATACCTTCTTTATCTGCCACAATAGCAGTCAGCTGCGAAAAGAAGCGCCCCCCAACGGATCGATACGAATCGAACCTTAGGAGGCGCTTCTTTCTTTTAGTTCTCTTTTATTCATAGGCTACGCGAACCAAATACAACCCTTCCGGATGAGCAGTAGGTCCAGCGGCATTGCGGTCTTTTTGGGCAATAATGGCGGGAATGCTATCTGCTGGTAAGCGTCCATTACCGATCTTCAACAGGGTTCCGACCATGATGCGGATCATTTTATATAAGAAGCCATCGCCTCGAAAGGTAAAGAGTAGTTCGTCTCCGGCCTCATTCACTTCCATACTAGCTTGGTGAATCGTCCGGACTTTATCTTCTACGGAGCTGCCAGTGGCACAAAAACTGGTAAAATCATGCGTACCTAATAAATCGGGTAAAGCTTGCTGGATTTTCATTAGGTCCAACGGATACGGGTAATAGCTTGCGTAATATCTACGAAAAGGGCTTCGTGGTTTGCCGATATCTACGCGAAATTGATAGGTCTTCTCCCGCACAAGATAGCGGGCGTGAAAGTGTTCATCGACGATTTCCACCTGTTTCACAGCAATATCTTCCGGTGTTTGTGTATCAAGTCCAAAGCGCATTTTTTCTAATGGACGTTCGTCAAAGTCAAAATGAATCACTTGACCTAAAGCATGGACACCCGCATCGGTCCGTCCTGAACCGTGGATTTGGACTGCTTGTCCATTGTTCATGCGAGTCAATGTTTTTTCGATTTCTTCTTGTACTGTGCGTCCATTGGGTTGGCGCTGAAATCCTTGGAAATTGGTGCCATCGTAAGCAATCGTTGCTTTATAACGTACCATCTTCTCACCTGCTTTCATTTTCTCAAAAAAATCTGAGGAGCCGATTGCACTCCCCAGACATTTACTTTTATCCTCTTAATAATACTAAACCTACTGTAAAGAGCACAAAGACCAACACTACGAGTGTGTCGCGGTTGTGCCAGTGAAGAATCCGATACTTGGTCCGCCCTTCACCGCCTTGATAGCCTCTAGCCTCCATGGCTGTAGCTAGGTCCTCTGCCCGGTTAAAACTGCTGACAAACAAAGGGATCAGCAATGGGACGATAGCTTTCATCTTTTGCAACAACCCGCCTTCTCCGAAATCGACTCCGCGGGCACGCTGGGCATTCATAATTTTCTCAGTCTCATCCATTAATGTCGGCACAAAGCGAAGTGCGATCGACAGCATCAAAGAAATTTCATGCACGGGAAATCGGATGGCTTTTAATGGGCGTAATATATATTCGATTGCATCTGACAACTCCAAAGGTGGTGTCGTCAACGTCAGCAATGTCGACATAAAAATAATCAAAACAAAACGGCAAAAAATGAACGCACCATTCTGCAAACCAAATTCGGTAATATTGAAGATCCACCAGGACCAATAGACTTCTCCACCCGTCGTAAAGAGAATCTGCAATGCTACAGTGAATAAAATCAGCCAGATCAACGGGCGAACACCACGAACGAAAAAACCCAAATCAATTTTGGAAAGAAAAATGCTAAATAGCGTAAAAACAGCTGCCAAAAGATAGCTCTGCCAATTGTTTGCCAAAAAAATGATTCCAATAAAATAAAAACTGGCAAGTAATTTCACCCGTGGATCGAGTTTATGGATAAAGGAATCTCCTGGAATAAAGCGGCCAAAGATTAGTTTATTCATCATTTGCGGTCGCCTCCTTTGCTACCAGTTGATCCGCAAGTTCTTCTGCTGTCAATGGCAAGTGTTCGAAATGCAACCCTTTCGCTTGCAACAACGCTGCAAAAGCAGTTGCTGTTGGTACGCCTAATTGTTTTTCTTGTAGCCATTCGATATCTTGAAAAACATTCTTCGGTGCACCCTCTTTAACGATTCGTCCTTTTTCTAATACATAGACATAATCTGCAAAATTAGCCACATCATCCATCAAATGGGTCACTAAGATGATGGTCATATTTTTCTCTTGATGGAGTCGCTGGAACATCTCCATCATTTCTTTGCGTCCTTGTGGATCTAAACCCGCTGTCGGCTCATCTAATACCAATACTTCCGGTTCCATTGCTAAGACCCCGGCAATGGCTACTCGGCGCATCTGTCCTCCTGAGAGATCAAATGGGGAACGTTCAAGAAAGCTTTCATCTAAACCAACGAGTTTAATGTACTCTTTCGCTAATTCAGCTGCCGCTTCTTCACTCACACCAAAATTTTGGGGACCAAAAGCGATATCTCGAGCCACAGTTTCTTCAAACAATTGCGATTCAGGAAATTGAAAGACGATTCCTACTTTTTTACGCAATGGTTTTAAATTCTTATTATCAGTTTCAGGAGTGATCACGCGATCACCAATCGTCACTTTGCCCGCTGTTGGCTTTAATAATGCATTCAAGTGTTGTAGTAATGTTGATTTGCCACTACCAGTGTGACCCACCAATGCTGTATACGAGCCTTCTTTGATTTCGAGATCAATATCGAATAACACGCGTTGCTCAAATGGGGAATGCGGTTGATAAGTAAATGCTACTTTTTCAAAACGGATGTCCATAGCCAATCCACCATTCCTTCCTCTGTCAAGTACGCTGCAGGCACAGAGATGCCGCGCTGCTTCAAAGCTGCCTTCAATTTTTCTGGAAAAGGCAAATCTAGACCCAATTCGATCAATTCTGGGCCAGCCGAAAAGATTTCTGCCGGCGTCCCTTCACGAACCAGTTCTCCTTGGCGCATGACCATGACCCGATTGGCATTGGCTGCCTCATCAATATCATGGGTGATTGACAGAACAGTTAAATTATTTTCTTCCTTGATTTTCTTGATCGTTGAAATAACTTCTTCTCTTCCTTCAGGATCAAGCATACTAGTTGCCTCATCTAAAATGATGATATCGGGACGTAATGCCACAACACCAGCGATGGCTACTCGCTGTTTTTGTCCCCCAGAAAGTCTGGCTGGTTCTCGTGTTGCAAATTCTTCCATCCGGACTTGTTCTAGAGCATTTTTGACTCTGATCACCATTTCGTCACGAGGAATCCCTTGGTTCTCTAGACCAAATGCCACATCATCTTCTACAGTTGAACCGACAAATTGATTGTCGGGATTTTGAAAAACCATTCCGACCATTTTACGGATATTCCAAATATTTTCTTCATTAAGCAGCATGTCTCCCACTGCAACGCTTCCTTCTTGCGGTAAAATCAAACCGTTGATCGTTTTGGCCAAGGTCGATTTTCCTGAACCGTTATGACCGATAAGCGCAACCCATTCTCCTTGCTCAATGGACAAAGAGACATTCTTCAACGCCGGACGATCTTCTTCGGTATAACGAACGGTGATAGCATTCAATTCAATGATCGGCTTCATGATATACTCCTTCATTCCAGTTAATTCTTACTTACACTACCAAAAAAGTAAGTTATTTTCAATCATTCCGATGAGATTTCCAAACAGAACTTTGTTTTCACTTGCCATGACCTGTCAAGACAGATCATCGAAAGTAAAAAAAAAGCACTTTATGATGAGTGCGTACACCTCGAAATACATCGAGGTGTAGGCGCTGAGCTAGACTCGGAAAGTTTCTTCCAACATCATAACACTCTTAATAAACATCTATAAAGTGATGATAAGTGTGATTTTAAACAAGTTCTAGGATAACCATTGGTGCAGCATCTCCGCGTCTTGGTTCTGTTTTCAAGATGCGAGTGTAGCCACCTTGGCGATCTGTGTAACGAGGAGCGATGTCATTGAATAATTTTTGCAAAGCTGATTCAATAACTACTTCTTCGTTTTCTTCACGAACGCTAGCAACTTCATTACGAACAAATGCGGCAGCTTGGCGACGTGCATGCAAATCACCACGTTTACCTAAAGTGATCATTTTTTCTGCAGTTGAACGAACTTCTTTCGCACGAGCTTCAGTCGTAACGATGCGTTCGTTAATGAATAAATCAGTTGTTAAATCACGCAACATCGCTTTACGTTGGCTAGATGTGCGTCCTAGTTTACGATAACTCACGTGGTTTCCCTCCTTCACTTTCGTATGTCGTCTCGATCAGACGAGCCGAAACTAACGTAATCGAAGACGTATTAATCGTCTTTACGTAGTCCTAAACCAAGATCGTGTAATTTCACTTTGACCTCTTCAAGAGATTTACGGCCTAAGTTCCGTACTTTAATCATTTCTGGTTCAGATTTATTAGTCAATTCTTGTACAGTATTGATTCCTGCACGTTTTAGACAGTTGTATGAACGAACAGACAAGTCTAATTCTTCAATCGTCATTTCCAACATTTTTTCTTTTTGTGTTTCTTCTTTTTCCACCATGATCTCAGCGTTTTTCGCTTCGTCCGTTAGGTTTACAAAGATGTCTAAATGTTCGGTCATGATTTTTGCAGCTAAACTCATTGCTTCCAATGGTTCAATTGAGCCATCAGTCCATATTTCCATCGTTAATTTGTCAAAATCATCACGACGACCAACACGAGTATTTTCTACTTGGTAGTTCACACGACGTACTGGTGTATAGATTGAATCGACTGGAAGAACACCGATTGGCATGTCTTCTTTTTTATTTTCATCTGCTTGAACGTAGCCGCGTCCAGGTTTCACAGTTAAGCGAGCATGGAATGAAGCTCCTTCAGAAACGTTGCAGATATACATATCTTTGTTAAGGATTTCTACATCACTGTCTACGATGATATCGCCAGCAGTTACTGTAGCAGGTCCTGTAATATCGATTTCCAGGGTTTTTTCTTCATCCCCGTACATTTTTAATGCAAGACCTTTGATATTCAAGATGATTTGAGCAACGTCTTCCCGAACGCCCTTAACAGTTGAGAATTCGTGTAAAACTCCATCGATTTGAATATTGGTGATTGCTGCACCAGGTAAAGAAGATAATAAAATACGACGTAAGGAATTTCCTAAAGTAGTTCCGTATCCTCTTTCAAGAGGCTCAACGATGAACTTGCCATAATCTTTTTCTTCATCAATCTTTGCGATTCTTGGTTTTTCGAATTCAATCATTCTTATCTTTTACCCCTTTCAAAACGAAAAGTGTCTTGTTCAATGACGTAATTGTTACACTCAAAATGAGCAGCACTCATTAAACACGACGGCGTTTTGGAGGGCGGCATCCATTATGAGGGACTGGAGTCACGTCACGGATTGCAGTCACTTCCAAACCTGCTGCTTGTAATGAACGAATTGCTGCTTCACGTCCAGAACCAGGTCCTTTAACTGTTACTTCTACAGTTCTTAATCCGTGTTCCATTGCTGCTTTGGTAGCTGTTTCTGCTGCCATTTGAGCGGCAAAAGGAGTAGATTTTTTGCTTCCTTTGAAACCTAATGAACCAGCTGATGACCATGCTAATGCATTCCCATGAGTATCAGTGATCATAATGATTGTATTATTGAATGTTGAGTGAATATGTGCAATACCCGCTTCAATATTCTTTTTCACACGGCGTTTACGACTCACTTTTTTTGCTGCCATGAAGTTTTAACCTCCTTCACTTAGGAATTATTTTTTCTTGCCTGCGACTGTTTTAGACGGGCCTTTACGAGTACGTGCATTGTTTTTCGTGTTTTGTCCACGAACTGGCAATCCACGGCGATGACGGATACCACGGTATGAACCGATTTCCATCAAACGTTTGATGTTCAAGTTCACTTCACGACGAAGGTCACCTTCAACTTTTAATTTATCAACTTCAGCACGGATAGCATCTGTTTGTTCATTCGTTAGATCACGAACACGAACTTCTTCAGAAACGCCAGCGTTTGCTAAAATTTGTTTTGCAGTCGTGTTACCAATACCATAGATATAAGTAAGTGAAACGACCACACGTTTATCACGAGGAATATCTACTCCTGCAATACGAGCCATATTTGTTACACCTCCGATTATCCTTGACGTTGTTTATGTTTTGGATTTGCTGGGCAAATCACCATAACGCGTCCTTTACGACGAATTACTTTACAATGTTCGCACATTGGTTTTACTGATGGTCTTACTTTCATGATAATACCTCCTGTGGTTTTACGGAGTACAATTATTTAAAGCGATAAGTAATGCGGCCACGGTTCAGGTCATACGGTGATAATTCAACCGTCACTTTGTCTCCAGGTAATATACGAATGTAGTGCATCCGGATCTTACCAGAAACGGTCGCTAGAACTTGGTGTCCGTTTTCCAATTCGACTTTAAACATTGCATTCGGCAAAGTTTCGACGACTGTACCTTCGACTTCAATCATATCTTCTTTTGCCACGCACAGTACCTCCTTGTACTTGTGATTTTCACACGATAAAATGGCGGAAACGGGGTTCCCACCTGATATTCTCAAACTATGCTTCTACTTAATAACAGTAGAAGTCGGACTGACATATTTTATCATACTCTGTCAAAGGTTTCAAGAGAAAGTTTTGTAGCTGCAAGTCGGTGACGGGCAATCTATGATTAGTCAATGATGTTTTTAACATCTTTAAATACAGCATCGATGTCGCGATCACCATCAATCGACTGCAATAAACCTTTTTCTTTGTAATAAGCTAAGATTGGTTCACTGCTTTTGATATTGACAGCTAGACGATTTTTGACCGTCTCAGGCTTATCATCTTCACGTTGGTAGAAGTCATGACTTCCACAACGATCACATGTTCCTTCCACTTTTGGCGGATTGAACAATTTATGATAAGTTGCCCCACAATTGCGGCACATGAAGCGGCCGGCTAAACGTTCTACGAGAACTTCTTCAGGAACATGAATATCAATGACAGCATCTAGTTTTTTGTTTAGGTCTTTCAACATTTCGTCCAATGCTTCAGCTTGTTCCAAAGTCCGCGGAAAGCCATCCAATAAGAAGCCTTTCTCTGTGTCTGGTTCAGCTAAACGCTCTTTGACGATACCGTTGGTGACCTCATCTGGAACCAAAGCGCCTTGATCCATGTAAGATTTTGCTTTCAGGCCTAATTCTGTTTCGTTCGCCATTGCAGCCCGAAACATATCGCCTGTTGAAATATGAGGAAGACCGTATTCAGCAACGATACGTTCTGCCTGAGTACCTTTACCGGCACCAGGTAGTCCCATTAAAATGAGGTTCATTCTAATTCCTCCTGTAAGTTTTTGAATAGTGTTGAGGAGGACCTCAACACTTCAATAACTTTAATTGATAAAACCAGTATATTTCCGTTTCAGCATAAGTCCTTCTAGCTGCTTCGCAGTATCCAGAGCTACCCCGATAACGATCAATAAACTTGTTCCACCTAAACCGATTGATTGCGGCAAGTTCCAAACCATCTGAGCGATGATCGGCAACAGCGCAACTAGTCCTAAGAAGACCGATCCTACTGTACTTAATCGCATAAGCAGACGTGAGACGTATTCTTCTGTTCCTTTACCAGGGCGCACACTTGGAATGTAGCTTCCTTGTTTTTGTAGGTTTTCCGCTAATTTCTCAGGGTTAACTTGTACAAATGCATAGAAGAACGTAAACGCCACGATCAAAACAGTATAGATGATCGCACCAGGTACGGTGTTATAACTAAAAATCGTTTGTACTACTTCATACCAAGTTTCGCCTTTGTACGAACTACCTAATGCTTGAATGATCGCATTTGGTGTTGTAATAAACGAACTAGCAAAGATAACTGGGATTACACCGGCAGCGTTGACCTTCAATGGAAGATAACTACTTGTTGGCGCACCAGCTACTCGCTTCGTATATTGGATTGGAATCTTTCGTTCTGCTTGTTGTACATACGTCACAAATGTGATGATGACCAAAACAGCAACGACAAGCAAGACCATAAACAATGCATTCATCCAAATATCTGATGGATCCACGTTGATGAAATAATCTTCTACCAATTCCTTGATACTAGCGGGTAAGCGTGAAATGATCCCTGCAAAGATAATCATTGACACACCATTTCCAATTCCGCGTTCTGTGATTTGTTCTCCTAACCAAGTAACGAGCATCGTACCTGCTGTTAAGATCAAACCAATCACCACAAACGTCGAGATATTTGGATTGTTGACAAAGCCAAGTTGTGTATAATAGTTGAACCCTGCAGTTAACGTCATCGACTGAACAAAGGCCAAAACCAATGTTAGGTAACGAGTTGCTTGATTCAATTTCTTACGACCAACTTCCCCTTGCTTCGACCACTCAACAAATCTTGGCACAATATCCATCTGCAACAACTGAATAACGATTGACGCAGTAATATATGGTGACACACCCATTGAGAAAATCGAGAATTGCTGCATCGCGCCACCGCTGACCAAGTTCAACATGTTCAGAAACGGTAGATCAGCAATTTCCCGCAAACGGCTTGCGTCTACGCCTGGCACAGTAATATGTGTACCCAGACGAAAGACAAACAAGATAAGTACGGTGAAGAAAATTCTCGATCTAATATCTTTTACTTTAAAGGCGTCCTTTAGTAGTTTGAACATTAGATCACCTCGATTGATCCACCAGCAGCAACGATTGCTTCTTCAGCTGCTTTTGAGAATTTTGCTGCTTTCACAGTCAATTTCTTCGTTAGTTCTCCATTTGCTAATACTTTGATTCCAGCTTTTTCATCTTTGACGATTCCAGCTTCATGCAAAGCAACAGGTGTTACTTCTGCACCGTCTTCAAAGCGGTTTAATACATCAAGATTGATAACTGCATATTCTTTGCGGTTGACATTTGTAAATCCGCGTTTTGGCAAACGACGGAACAATGGTGTTTGTCCCCCTTCAAAGCCTAAACGTACTCCGCCACCTGAACGAGCTTTTTGACCTTTTTGTCCGCGTCCAGCTGTTTTACCGTTACCAGATGAAGTTCCGCGACCAACACGGTTACGTACTTGGCGTGATCCTTCTGATGGTTTTAATTCATGAAGTTTCATAGGTTTGGCACCTCCTTAATCAAACTAGATCTGCTGATCCTTAGACTTCTTCAACGTCCACTAAGTGAGAAACAGTGTTGACCATGCCTTTGATTGCATCATTAGCAGGTTTTACTACTGTTGAATTCAACTTTGTAAGACCTAACGCTTTTACAGTATCGCGTTGGTTTTGGGGACGTCCAATAATACTGCGTTTTAAAGTGATTTTCAATTCAGCCATTATAGTGTCCTCCTTAACCGATTAATTCTTCTACTGATTTGCCGCGAAGTGCTGCCACTTCTTCAGCGCGTTTCAATTGTTTCAACCCTTCAACTGTTGCGCGAACAACGTTGATTGGTGTGTTAGAACCTAAAGATTTAGATGTGATATCCGCTACCCCAGCTAATTCCAATACGGCACGAACGGGTCCACCAGCAGCTACCCCAGAACCTTCTACAGCAGGTTTCATAAGGATGCGTCCGCCGCCGAATACACCGATAACTTCGTGAGGGATTGTAGAACCAACCATTGGTACTTCTACCAAGTTTTTCTTCGCGTCTTCGATTGCTTTACGGATTGCTTCTGGTACTTCTTGTGCTTTACCAGTACCGAAACCTACGTGTCCGTTTTTATCACCGACAACAACTAATGCAGCAAAACGTAGACGACGTCCACCTTTAACAACTTTAGTTACACGGTTAATCGCAACAACGCGGTCTTCTAATTCCAAATGTTTTGGATCAATATAAACCATGAATGGTGTTCCTCCTTCTCTTAAAATTCCAGTCCATTTTCGCGAGCTGCTTCAGCTAAAGCTGCTACACGGCCATGGTAAAGGTATCCACCACGGTCAAAGACTACTACTTTAATACCTTTTGCTGCTGCACGTTCTGCAACTAATTTGCCGACATCTTGTGCTTGTTCAGTTTTGTTTCCACCTGAAATTTCTTTATCTAAGGCAGAGGCACTTGCTAGCGTCACACCCGCTACGTCATCAATGATTTGAGCGTAGATGTTTTTGTTCGAACGGAACACGTTTAAGCGTGGGCACTCAGCAGTACCAGAGATTTTGTTACGTACACGACGATGTCTTTTCTGACGTGTTTTATTTTTATCTGGTTTTGTAATCACAATTGTCACCTCTTTTTATTTGCTAGCCTAAGCCGCTATTCGTAAATGCTTACGACTATTTACCAGTTTTACCTTCTTTACGACGCACAAATTCGCCAACATAACGAATTCCTTTGCCTTTATAAGGTTCTGGAGGACGAACGCCACGAATATTGGCAGCTAATTCGCCAACAACTTCTTTATCTGATCCTTTGATGATCACAGAAGTGTTTGAAGGAACTTCAATTTCGATTCCAGCTGGCGCTTCGATTTCAACCGGATGAGAGTAACCAACGTTCAATACAAGTTTTTTACCTTGCAATTGAGCACGGTACCCAACCCCGATCAATTCTAACGCTTTTTGGAAACCTTCAGAAACACCAACAACCATGTTGTTGAAGTTTGCACGGGTAGTTCCGTGGATAGTTTTCATTTCTTTACTATCGTTTGGACGAGTGAATGTTACTTCGTTTCCTTCGATATTCATTTTGATATCAGAAGAAAAAGTACGTTTCAATTCACCTTTAGGTCCTTTAACTGTAATGTCGTTTCCATCTTGTTTGATTTCAACACCTGCAGGAAGAACGACGATCTTATTACCGATACGACTCACTTAGAGGCACCTCCTTGTGGATTATTTTAAATTACCATACATAAGCGACTACTTCGCCGCCAACATTTTTTGCTCTTGCTTCTTTGTCAGTGATAACACCTTCAGAAGTTGAGATGATCGCGATTCCTAAACCGTTCAATACTTTTGGCACTTCGTCAGCTTTGACATAAGCACGCAAACCTGGTTTAGAGATACGTTTCAAGTTTGTGATAACACGTTCACCGTTTTTGCCGTATTTCAAGAATACGCGGATCACGCCTTGTTTGTCATCTTCGATATATTCAACATCGCGAACGAAACCTTCACGTTTCAAGATTTCAGCGATATCACGTTTGATTTTTGAAGCAGGTACTTCTAAGCTTTCGTGTTTTACCATATTGGCATTACGTACACGCGTTAGAAAATCTGCGATTGGATCTGTCATGACCATGGGATAATTTACCTCCTTTATGCGAGTATAGTTTACCAGCTAGCTTTCTTCACGCCGGGAATTTGTCCTTTATAGGCAAGTTCGCGGAAGCAAATACGGCAAAGATGAAATTTACGATAAACTGAATGTGGACGTCCGCAACGTTCGCAACGAGTATACTCTTGTGTTGAGAATTTAGCAGGGCGTTTGTTTTTAGCAATCATTGATTTTTTAGCCACGTAGTTCGCCTCCTTTTTTTATTTTTGGAATGGCATGCCTAATTGTGACAACAATTCACGAGATTCTTCATCTGTGTTGGCTGTTGTTACAATAACGATATCCATACCACGTACTTTATCGATCAAATCATAATCTACTTCAGGGAAGATCAATTGTTCTTTGATTCCTAATGTGTAGTTTCCGCGTCCGTCAAACGCTTTTTTGCTGACACCGTGGAAGTCACGGACACGTGGCAATGAAACTGTTACTAACTTGTCTAAGAATTCATACATTCTTTCGCCGCGTAGAGTAACTTTCGCACCGATTGGCATTCCTTCACGTAAACGGAATCCAGCAATAGATTTTTTCGCTTTTGTGATCAATGGTTTTTGACCTGAGATCAATTGTAATTCTTCAACAGCTTTATCTAAGTTTTTTGCATTCGATACAGCATCACCAACACCCATGTTGATAACGATTTTATCAACTTTTGGTGCTTGCATAACTGAGCTGTAGTTAAATTTGTCCATTAATGATGGGACAACTTCTTTTGAATATTTTTCTTTAAGGCGGTTCATCTGTTAGCCCCTCCTTCCTTTATTTGATTATTTATCAAGAACTTCTCCGGTTTTTTTAGAAACGCGGACTTTTTTGCCGTCAACTTCTTTATAGCCTACACGTGTTGCTTCACCGTTCGAAGGATCAACCACCATCACGTTAGAAACATGAATTGGTGCTTCCATCTCGACGATTCCGCCTTGAGGAGCTGTTTGAGAAGGTTTTTGGTGTTTTTTAACGACGTTCACACCTTCAACAACGACTTTGTCTTTCTTAGGAAACGCTGCAAGTACAACGCCTTCTTTGTTTTTGTCTTTACCAGTGATAACTTTAACTTTATCGCCTTTTTTAACAAACATGTTTGTTTCGCACCTCCTTTAGATAAGAATCACTATTACAATACTTCTGGTGCTAGGGAAACGATCTTCATAAAGTTGCCTTCACGCAATTCGCGAGCAACTGGTCCAAAGATACGAGTTCCACGTGGGCTCTTATCGTCACGGATAATAACCGCAGCATTTTCATCAAATTTAATGTAAGAACCGTCTGTACGACGTGCTCCTGATTTTGTACGAACGATAACGGCTTTAACGACGTCACCTTTTTTGACAACCCCACCTGGCGTTGCTTGTTTGACCGTAGCAACGATCACGTCACCAATATTCGCAGTTTTACGACCAGATCCGCCAAGGACTTTGATCGTTAGAATTTCACGGGCACCTGAGTTGTCCGCCACTCTTAATCGGCTTTCTGCTTGGATCACGATGTGTATCCTCCTTTCAGATTTTGCAATTCACAATCTATATAGGAAAATCTCGTGTGATTAGATAATCACTGCCTTTTCAACAATCTCTACTAGACGGAAACGTTTCGTAGCTGATAATGGACGAGTTTCCATAATTTTCACGATATCGCCAACTTTTGCTTCGTTGTTTTCATCGTGTGCTTTGTATTTCTTAGAATAGTTCAGACGTTTGCCGTAGATAGGGTGGTTTTTCTTAGTTTCAACGACAACAGTGATTGTTTTATCCATCTTGTCGGATACCACGCGACCTTGGTAAACTTTGCGTTGATTTCTTTCTTCAGTCATACGCTAAATGGCCTCCTTCCACTATTACTTTGCTTGTTCACGCAATACTGTTTTGATGCGTGCAATCGATTTACGTACTTCTTTGATACGTGCAGTGTTTTCTAATTGTCCTGTAGCTAATTGGAATCTAAGATTAAACAATTCTTCTTTCAATTGTTTTTCTTGATCTAGCATTTCGGCAGTGGTTAATTCTCTGATTTCTTTAACCTTCATTCGATTCACCACCCATTTCCTCACGTTTTACGATCTTTGTTTTCACTGGCAATTTGTGAGAAGCAAGACGTAACGCTTCACGCGCAACTTCTTCGGGAACGCCGGCAATTTCAAACATGATTTTACCACGTTTTACTGGTGATACCCATCCTTCAGGAGCCCCTTTACCAGAACCCATACGTACCCCAATTGCTTTGGCCGTATAAGATTTGTGAGGGAAAATTTTGATCCATACTTTCCCGCCACGTTTCATATAACGAGTCATTGCAATACGGGCAGCTTCGATTTGGCGGTTTGTGATCCAGTGTGATTCAACAGCTTGCAAGCCGTATTCACCGAAAACTACTTCTTTTCCGCCTTTCGCTTCACCGCGCATTTTCCCGCGGAATTCACGACGGTGTTTTACACGTTTAGGTACTAACATGTTTATTTCCCTCCTTTCTCAGTGTTCTTTTTAGTTGGAAGAATTTCTCCACGATAAATCCACACTTTAACTCCTAGTTTTCCGTATGTTGTATCTGCTTCTTCCCATGCGTAATCAATATCCGCACGTAATGTATGAAGTGGAACTGTTCCTTCTGAATAGCCTTCTGAACGAGCGATATCTGCTCCGTTTAGACGACCAGATACTTGTGTTTTGATTCCTTTAGCGCCAGAACGCATTGTGCGTTGGATCGCTTGTTTTTGCGCACGACGGAAAGCAACACGGTTTTCTAATTGACGTGCGATTCCTTCGCCTACTAATTTAGCATCTAAATCTGGTTTTTTGATTTCAACGATGTTGATGTGAACTCGTTTGCCAGTTAATTTGTTTAATTCTTTTCTTAGGTTTTCGACTTCAGATCCGCCTTTACCGATAACCATACCTGGTTTAGCTGTGTGGATTGAAATATTTACGCGGTTTGCTGCGCGCTCGATTTCAATTGTTGACACAGCGGCATCAGCAAGTTTAGATGCGATAAATTTACGGATTTTCAAATCTTCATGTAGAAATTCAGCATACTCTTTTTCAGCATACCATTTTGCATCCCAGTCACGGATGATGCCTACACGCATTCCAATTGGATGTACTTTTTGACCCACTGATTGTCCCTCCTTATTTTTCTGATACGACTACAGTAATATGACTTGTACGTTTGTTGATTGGAGAAGCTGAACCTTTCGCACGTGGACGGAAACGTTTCATTGTTGGTCCTTCGTTGACGAATGCTTCAGAAACAATCAAGTTTTCAACATCTAAGTCAAAATTGTTTTCTGCATTAGCGATAGCTGACATCAAGACTTTCTCGATGATTCCAGCCGCTTTGTTTGGTGTGAACTTCAAGATCGCGATTGCTTCAGCAACGCTTTTCCCTCTGATCAAATCAATAACTAGACGTGATTTACGAGGAGAAACGCGGACTGTTTTAGCAGTTGCTTTCGCTGATGTGATTTGTTCTGCCATTTTTGGATATCCTCCCCTCAAAATTAGCGTCTTGTTTTCTTATCGTCGGCAGCGTGTCCGCGATAAGTTCTTGTTGGTGCAAATTCACCTAGTTTGTGTCCTACCATGTCTTCTTGGATGTAAACTGGTACATGTTTCCGTCCATCATACACAGCAATTGTAAATCCGATAAAACTTGGGAAGATTGTGGAACGACGTGACCAAGTTTTGATCACTTTTTTCTTTTCAGCGCCTTGTTGTGCTTCGACCTTCTTCATCAAATGGTCATCGACAAAAGGTCCTTTTTTCAAACTACGACCCATGGTGTACCTCCTCTCAAAATGTGCGACACATGGTCAAGTAAATTATTTAGTCTTGCGACGACGAACGATAAGTTTGTCTGATTTAGCTTTCTTGTTACGTGTTTTGTAACCAAGTGCTGGTTGTCCCCAAGGTGAAACTGGAGCTTTACGTCCGATTGGAGCTTTACCTTCACCACCACCGTGTGGGTGATCATTAGGGTTCATTACGCTACCACGTACAGTTGGGCGTTTGCGCATCCAACGAGAACGTCCGGCTTTACCGATGTTGATCAATTCATGTTGTTCGTTACCAACAGAGCCAATTGTTGCACGGCATGTTGCCAAGATCATACGTACTTCGCCTGAGTTCAAGCGGATCAATACATATTTTCCTTCTTTACCAAGTACTTGTGCACTTGTACCAGCTGAACGGATCAATTGTCCGCCTTTTCCTGGTTTCATTTCGATGTTGTGGATAACAGTACCAACTGGAATATTTTCTAGTGGTAATGCGTTCCCTACTTTAATATCTGCATCTGGTCCAGAAACGACAGTCATGCCAACTTCTAATCCTTTAGGTGCTAAGATATATGCTTTTACTCCATCCTCGTAATGTACTAACGCAATGTTAGCAGAACGGTTTGGATCATATTCAATCGTTTTAACAGTAGCAACGACATTGTCTTTGTTACGTTTGAAATCGATCAAACGGTATTGACGTTTGTGACCGCCACCTTGATGACGAACCGTGATACGTCCGTTGTTGTTACGACCAGCATTGTTTTTCAATGGCGCTAACAATGTTTTTTCTGGTGTTGAAGTTGTGATTTCAGCGAAATCAGAACTTGTCATATTACGACGGCCGTTTGTGGTAGGTTTGTACTTTTTAATCGCCACGTCTTTTTCCCTCCCATTTAGTATTTAAATATGGTCTGCTTATTCAGCAGCGTCAAAAATTTGGATTTCTTTTGAATCTTCAGTTAAAGTCACAACAGCTTTGCGACGTTTTTTTGTGTATCCTGCATATTTACCCATGCGTTTGAATTTAGGGCGTACGTTGATGATATTCACGTTAGCCACTTTCACTCCGTCAAAGGCAGCTTCTACAGCTTGTTTTACTAAAGTTTTGTTCGCTTTTGTGTCTACTTCGAAAGTATATTTCTTGTCATCCATGGCAAGCATAGATTTCTCAGTGATCACTGGGCGTTTGATGACGTCTAGTAAGTTCATTATGCAAGCACCTCCTCGATCTGAGTAAGAGCAGTTTGTGTTACCAACATTTTATCTGCTGAAACAACATCCAATACGCTCACGTTATCAGCAGTTACTACTGAAACAGATGGCAAGTTGCGTGCAGATAATGCAGCAAAGTCGTTTTCTGTTTCTAAAACTACCAATACTTTTGAGTCAATAGTCAAGTTAGCTAAAACTTGTTTGAATTCTTTTGTTTTTGGTGCATCAAAGCTTAACCCTTCTACTGCTACCAAGTTATTTGAAGCAACTTTTTCTGACAATACAGATTTCATTGCTAAGCGACGAACTTTTTTAGGAAGTTTGTAGCTGTATGAACGTGGTGTTGGTCCGAAGACTACGCCACCTCCACGCCATTGTGGTGAACGGATTGAACCTTGACGAGCACGACCAGTTCCTTTTTGGCGCCATGGTTTACGGCCACCGCCACGAACGGCACTGCGATTTTTCACAGCGTGTGTTCCTTGTCTTAATGAAGCACGTTGCATGATGATTGCATCGTAGACAACTGTTTCATTTGGTTCAATTCCGAAGATTTCTTCGTTCAATGTAATTTCGCCATTTTGGCTTCCATCTTGTTTGAATAATGCTACATTCGGCATTCCTTAGTTCCTCCTTTCTTCCTATCTACTTATTTAGCTTTCACAGCTGATTTGATTGTAATCAATGATTTTTTCGCGCCAGGTACATTACCTTTAATCAAGATAACGTTACGTTCTGCGTCTACACGCACGATTTCCAAGTTTTGGATCGTGATGCGGTTACCGCCCATACGTCCAGCAAGACGTTTGTTTTTGAATACACGGTTAGGTGCAACTGGACCCATTGATCCAGGACGACGGTGATAACGAGAACCGTGAGCCATTGGTCCGCGGCTTTGTCCGTGACGTTTGATAACGCCTTGGAATCCTTTACCTTTCGAAGTGCCGGTTACATCAATGATGTCTCCTGCTTCAAAAATATCAACTTTAATTTCTGAACCTACTTCTAAGCCCTCTAGCTCTACATTCTTGAATTCGCGAATGAAGCGCTTAGGAGCCGTGTTTGCTTTTGCAACATGACCTTTCGCAGGTTTGTTAGACAAAACTTCACGCATATCTTGGTAGCCGACTTGAATTGCTTCGTAGCCGTCATTTTCGATTGTTTTCACTTGTAGCACTACGTTTGGAGTAGCTTCTACTACAGTTACTGGAATCAATTCGCCAGATTCAGTGAAGATTTGAGTCATTCCCACTTTTTTCCCTAAGATTCCTTTGGTCATGATTACACCTCCATCTTAATTATTATAGTTTGATTTCAATATTTACACCGCTTGGCAAGTCTAGCTTCATTAAAGCATCAACTGTTTTTGGTGTTGGATTCACAATGTCGATTAGACGTTTGTGTGTACGCATTTCGAATTGTTCGCGTGAATCTTTGTATTTGTGTGTCGCACGGATGATCGTGTACAAGCTGCGTTCAGTTGGCAATGGAATTGGACCAGATACGCCAGCTCCAGTTCTTTTTGCAGTTTCTACGATTTTATCCGCTGATTGATCTAAAATACGATGTTCATACGCTTTTAAACGGATACGAATTTTTTGTTTTGCCATTGTTTTCCCTCCTTCGCCTATTTTGAAAAGTAGACATAGCTCCACGAAAATTTCCGTCACGCTCGTCCATGGCAAAGCGTCCGGGCGTGTCGCAACCTCTCGTTTCGTAGCCGGCAGTTTTTTCTTTGCTGCCAGTGTGACTTACGCATATACGTAAACAGCACCTTTATGATTATATTATGGATAAACGCTGATTGCAAGCTTTTTTTAATGAAAAGAAACGATTCTTTTGCGTTTTTTTCAGAAAACTTTCTTTTCTCTTGAAAACAACAAAAACCTTGCCTAATGACTTGCTCTAAGCAAAAGCTTTTCCAACAACCATAGCTACTAACGCAAAAGCGCCCCTTCCGGAATAATTCTCCAGAAAAAGCGCTTCAAACCACTAATCATCTCGATTTACTACTAGTTGATTAATCCTTTAGTCACACGTTGGATTGCTGCTTTTAACGGAAAATAAGCAATAGCGACAATCAAAATCGTGGCCACTACATTGATGACTGTTGCCGGCAATTTGATGACCGCTGCCGACCAAGCTCCTGACCAGCTGCTGCCAAGATACCAAAGCATAACAGTATTTTTGATTTGCGTCATAGCAAGTTTCGCCAAGCCAGTAACAGACCCAATAACCACTAACTGCCATATTGCTTGCGGACGTTTTTTAAATAAGAGAAACGCACCATATGCAAAAGCCCCCACAATAAAACTTTCCAAAATAAAATAAGGGGCCTCTGTCGCATACCCATTCAGCAAATCAAAAATCGCAAAGCCTAGTCCCCCAGCAAGGGAGCCTTTCACATAACCTAATAATAAAACTGCTAATAAAAGAACGGCATTCCCCAAGTGCACAAAGGCGCCGGTGGGCAATGGGATCTTGATCATCGTACCAATGACTGTCAACGCTGTAAACAATGCCACAAAGACAATACTTCGAATTCTGTGATCATTCATGTGGTATCATCCTTTCTTCCGCATGATTATAAGCACCGTGCCAGACGTGACCGACATAAGGATTGATCAGAACCCCTTGTCGAATCGCCGCAACGACGAAGTCTTTGGCCAAGCGAATGCTTTCTAGTAACGGCAGCCCTTTTGCTAATCCAGCAGTAATGGCTGCAGAAAACGTACAGCCTGCACCATGGTTGAAATCAGTATCGATCCTCCGGCTTTCTAGAGTAGTAAAAGAGTGTCCATCATAAACTAAGTCAATTGCCTGCGCTCCTGGCAACCGATGACCTCCTTTGACGACGACACACTTCGCGCCTAAATGATAAATCCTTTTCGCAGCTTCTTTCATAGCAACAAGGTCTTTTAAGTCCCCCATCCCCGATAAAATTCCAGCTTCAATCAAGTTAGGTGTCACCACATCCGCCAAAGGCAGCAAGTATTCGATCAATGCATCCACACTCTTTGGCTGCAAAATATGTGCGGTCCCTTTACAAGCAATAACAGGATCGATCACCACCTGTTTCACTTGTTGTTGCTGGATCATCTTGGCAGCCTGCGCAATATTGGCTTCATTCCCCAACATCCCTGTCTTAACGGCATCCATTGGTTCCCCCGTGAAAGCCGAAATCAATTGTTTTTCGACCAAAGAAGTGTCCATAGCTGTCACTTCGTGGGTCCATCCCATTGACGGATCCATGGTGACGATCGAGGCAATCGAAGCAAAACCAAAAACACCATACTCTTGAAAGGTCTTTAAATCAGCTTCAATTCCTGCGCCGCCTGTTGAATCGGACCCGGCGATCGTTAATACTTTCTTCATTATTATCGACTCCTTTTATTCAGTATAACCAATGGTCCCCTTGACGAAAACAGCCAATTGGCTTATTTTTATACCATCCAATAAAAAAAGGAGGGCTCTAATGACCGATAGGCAAATCGATAAACAGAAGAAGCAACCACTCTATCAGCAAATCGTCACTTACTTTATCGAGGCCATCCAAAATGGCGATTACACACCTGGTGAACAGTTGCCCGCCGAACGAAAACTAGCCACTCAATTCGGGGTCAACCGTTCAACGATCGTCAAGGCACTGGATGAGCTTCGGAGTTTAGGATGGATCACGCGCAAACGAGGCAGCGGCACACAAGTCTCTGAAGGTCGATGGGGCAACCGTCAGACCCCTCTGTCTTATCTCCGCTCGTCTCTATCTAGTCCCTACTTACAGCAAGACCCCTTTGTTGAAGAGATTCAGCGATTGCGCACAAAAGACCAAATTCTCGACCTTTATACAGGTGATCTGCCACAAGAACTGCTTCCTGATTTCCAATTTCCTGCCTTTACTTGGGAGATGATCCGCAACGAAAGCCTGCAAAGCACCCCAGCCGGCTATCCACCATTGCAAGAAGTCTTGATGCGGCACTTGACGGAAGATTTCGGAATCCCCTTATCTGGACAAAAACTCGTGATCACTTCTGGCTCCACGCAAGGTATCACACTGCTTATGCAAGTTTTGTTGACTTCAGGTGATAGTATTCTTACGGAAGATCCTTCCTTTTTGTTTTCATTGCCCTTATTTACAACAATGAATGTCCGCGTTCTCGGAATCAAACAGGACGAAGAAGGGATGCGACCGAAAGACTTAGAACAAGCATTGAAAGAGCAGAAAATCAAATTTGTTTATTTAAATCCGACATTCCAAAATCCCACCGGTCGTACCATGAGCCTTGGCCGCCGCAAAGAAATTATCGCTATTTGCCAGAGGTATCAAGTACCGATCATAGAAGATGATATCTTTAGTGAGTTAGCCTTTACGCCGCAACCCGAAAAATTTAAGGCACTAGCACCAGATTCGGTCATTTATCTCGGATCTTTATCAAAACTCTTTGGGTCTTCTATCAAAATCGGCTGGTTATTAGCTCCTGAAGCATTGGCGGATCAATTTGCTCAAGCTAAAAAAAGGATGTCTATCGAGACAACGATTTTTCCTCAACTGTTAGCTAATCTTGCTCTCCGTTCCATGGAGTACCCTCAACAACAACAGGACTTGCTAAAAAAGATGGCTCAAAAGCAACATGCCTTGATTCAGCGACTGGACGCTTTTTCTGAGGATTGGGCATTCCAACAGACCACTGGGGGACTATACCTCTGGCTGCAATGGCAACACGCCCCACTGAAACGGAGAGACTGGACACTTTTCTTAAAAAATGATTGTCTAGTTGCCCCAGCCTTTCTCTTCAGCAATGATACAAACGGATTTCGTCTGAACTATACACGACTTTCGGAAAATCAACTAGACTTGTTTTGTCAGCAATTCAGAAAAATCACAACACAATTAAAGGAGCATCTGTATGAATGAGACAATTGATCTATTAACCAACCACCGCACTTATCGCCAATTCGATAGCAACTATCAATTATCAAAGGAGCAGTTAGAAGCAATTTTATCTGCTGCACGACAAGCACCTAGCTGGATGAACGGGCAAGCTTATTCCATTCTCGTGATCGATGATCGTTCACTTCGACAACAGCTGGTTACTTGGAATCCAGGTAATCCTCATATCGCTGAAAGTTCTATCTTTTTACTTTTCTTGGCTGATTTAAACCGCACCAAGAAAGTTGCTGAGAAAAAACAAACACCTTATCTGGTTGATGAAGGTCTACAACCATTGTTGATCGCAACAACCGATGCTAGTATCGCTTTACAGTCAGCTGCCATTGCTGCGGAATCTCTTGGTCTAGGAACAGTTATTTCCGGCAGTGTCCGCAAAGACAGCAAAGCGATCGCCGAATTGCTCGAACTGCCAGAATACGTTTACCCTGTGGCTGGATTAAGTATTGGCAAACCAATTGTAGATATGGCTCTCAAGCCTCGCTTGCCTCAAGAGGCGGTAATCCATTACAACAAATACCAGGATTATTCCTATCAAGCGATCGAAGACTATGACCAAATCATGACCGCCTTCGGTGAAGCGAGAGAAACAATGCCTTGGTCCGAAAAATTCGCCAATTTCTACGGCCGTGTCCCTGACCAAGGCTTTGATCAGTTTCTAAAAGATCAAAAATTGATCAAATAAAAATTTTCAAGCAAAAAAAAGCAGAAGCGCTAGCGCTTCTGCTTTTTGCATTTATCAAGTCAATTAAGCTTTGATTTCAGTTACAACGCCTGAACCAACAGTACGTCCGCCTTCACGAATTGAGAAACGAGTTCCGTCTTCGATAGCGATTGGGTGGATCAATTCAACGTCGATTGTTACGTTATCGCCAGGCATAACCATTTCAGTTCCTTCTGGTAATTCAACAACACCAGTTACGTCAGTTGTACGGAAGTAGAACTGAGGACGGTAGTTAGTGAAGAATGGAGTGTGACGTCCACCTTCTTCTTTTGTCAAAACATAAACTTCAGCTTTGAATTTTGTATGAGGTGTGATTGTACCAGCTTTAGCCAATACTTGTCCACGTTGGATGTCTTCACGAGCAACCCCACGTAGCAATGCACCAATGTTATCCCCTGCTTCAGCATAGTCTAACAATTTACGGAACATTTCAACACCTGTTACAGTTGTTTTAGCAGTTTCGTCAGCAATACCAACGATTTCTACTTCATCACCAACGCGAACTTGTCCACGTTCAACACGGCCTGTAGCAACAGTACCACGTCCAGTGATTGAGAATACGTCTTCGACTGGCATCATGAATGGTTTGTCAGTATCACGTTCTGGAGTTGGAACGTATTCGTCAACTGCAGCCATCAATTCCATGATTTTTTCTTCGTATGAAGGATCTCCTTCAAGAGCTTTCAAAGCAGAACCGGCGATTACAGGAACATCGTCGCCTGGGAAGTCATATTCAGACAATAGGTCACGAACTTCCATTTCAACTAATTCTAGCAATTCTTCGTCATCAACCATATCCATTTTGTTCAAGAAAACAACGATGTATGGTACGCCAACGTTACGTGATAACAAGATGTGTTCACGAGTTTGAGGCATAGGACCGTCAGCAGCAGATACTACTAAGATCGCACCGTCCATTTGCGCAGCACCAGTGATCATGTTTTTAACATAGTCCGCGTGTCCTGGGCAGTCTACGTGAGCGTAGTGGCGAGCTTCAGTTTCATACTCAACGTGAGCAGTTGAGATAGTGATTCCGCGTTCGCGTTCTTCTGGAGCACCATCGATTTGGTCGTAAGCAGAAGCTTGTGCCAAACCTTTTTTAGATAATACAGTTGTGATAGCAGCTGTAAGTGTAGTTTTACCATGGTCAACGTGTCCGATCGTACCAATGTTTACGTGGGGTTTAGAACGGTCAAATTTTTCTTTTGCCATTTTAAAATGTTCCTCCTAAAAATACAGTTTATTTTTTATATTTGATAGGTAGAGGGCGCGAAGCCCCCCATCCCTTATCATCGATAATATTGTACACGAAACTTCATAAAAAATATAGCTTTTTACTGAATTTCGCATTTGTGCATCAATTATTCAGCTTTGCCGCCGTTTTTCTTGATGATTTCTTCTTGAACAGACTTAGGTACATCTTCATAGTGATCAAATGTCATCATGAAAGTACCGCGTCCTTGAGTAGATGAACGAAGTGTTGTTGCATATCCGAACATTTCAGCCAATGGAACAATCGCGTTAACGATTTGTGAGTTACCATGCGCTTCCATACCTTCAACACGTCCACGACGAGCAGTTACGTGTCCCATAACATCACCTAAGTAATCTTCAGGAACAGTGATAACAACTTTCATCATTGGTTCAAGAATCACTGGATTAGCTTTCTTCGCTGCAGCACGTAAAGCCATTGAAGCTGCCACACGGAAGGCTGTTTCACTTGAATCGACATCATGGTATGAACCATCGTAAAGCTTGGCTTTGATGTCAACCAATGGATAACCAGCTAGAACACCGTTAGCCATTGAGTCTTCAAGTCCTTTTTCAACTGCTGGGATGTATTCACGTGGAACCACACCACCGACAATTGCGTTTTCGAATTCGAAGCCTTTACCTTCTTCGTTTGGTGTAAATTCGATCCATACGTGACCGTATTGACCTTTACCACCAGACTGACGTACAAATTTACCTTCGGCTTGCGTAGAAGCACGGAATGTTTCGCGGTAAGAAACTTGAGGCGCACCAACGTTTGCTTCAACTTTAAATTCGCGACGCATACGGTCAACAAGGACGTCCAAGTGAAGTTCACCCATCCCTGCGATAACAGTTTCGCCAGTTTCAGCGTTTGTTTCTACACGGAATGAAGGATCTTCTTCAGCAAGTTTTTGTAAAGCCACACCCATTTTATCTTGGTCAGCTTTTGATTTAGGTTCAACAGCTACTTCGATAACTGGTTCTGGGAATTCGATTGATTCAAGGATAACTGGTGATTTTTCGTCACACAATGTATCCCCTGTTGTTGTATCTTTCAAACCAACAGCTGCAGCGATATCGCCTGAATAAACTGTTTGGATTTCTGCACGAGTGTTCGCGTGCATTTGCAGGATACGACCGATACGTTCGCGTTTGTCTTTTGAAGCATTCAAGACATATGATCCAGAGTTCAAGACACCTGAATACACACGGAAGAATGTCAAACGACCTACGAATGGGTCAGTCATTACTTTAAATGCTAGTGAAGCAAAAGGCGCTTCATCGTCAGCAGGACGATCAGTTTCTTCGTCAGTTTTAGGATTGATCCCTTTGATTGCAGGAACATCAAGTGGTGAAGGAAGGTAGTCGATGACTGCATCCAACATCAATTGAACCCCTTTGTTTTTGAAGGCTGAACCACAAAGAACTGGGAAAAATTCAACAGTCAATGTCGCTTGACGGATACCAGCTTTCAATTCTTCTTCAGTGATTTCTTCACCTTCCAAGAATTTCATCATTAGCTCTTCGTCAGTATCTGCAACAGCTTCAACTAATTTTTCGCGCCATTCTTCAGCTAATTCTTTGTACTCTTCAGGAATTTCAGTTTCTTGAATCTCTGTTCCTAAATCGTTTGTATAGATCTCAGCTTTCATTTTTACTAGATCGATGATACCAGTAAAGTCATCTTCCGCACCAATTGGTAATTGGATTGGATGAGCATTTGCTTGCAAGCGATCATGTAAAGTAGATACAGAGTATAAGAAGTCTGCACCGATTTTATCCATTTTGTTACAGAATACGATACGTGGTACGCGGTAATCTGTCGCTTGACGCCAAACTGTTTCAGTTTGTGGTTCTACACCAGATTGTGAGTCCAATACTGTTACAGCACCGTCAAGAACCCGTAGTGAACGTTGTACTTCAATTGTGAAGTCCACGTGTCCAGGAGTGTCGATGATATTTACGCGATTTTCTTTCCATTGCGCAGTTGTCGCAGCAGAAGTGATCGTGATCCCACGTTCTTGTTCTTGTTCCATCCAGTCCATTTGAGAAGCACCTTCATGTGTTTCCCCAATTTTATGGATTTTACCTGTGTAATAAAGGATACGTTCAGTTGTCGTTGTTTTACCAGCGTCAACGTGGGCCATGATCCCGATATTACGAGTTTTTTCTAGCGAAAATTCTCTTGCCATTCTAGGTTGTTCCCCTCTCATTCTTACTTAAACCTAAGCTAAGGTTGTCTCAGTACCTTCCAATAAAAAGCAGTGAGGATCTTACCAACGATAGTGAGCAAATGCGCGGTTGGCTTCCGCCATTTTGTGTGTGTCTTCGCGTTTCTTCACAGAAGCACCAGTGTTGTTTGCTGCATCCATGATTTCTTTCGCAAGACGTTCTTCCATTGTGTGTTCGCCACGCAAACGAGCGTAGTTTACCACCCAACGAAGACCTAGAGTTGTACGACGTTCTGGACGAACTTCAACTGGGACTTGGTAGTTAGAACCACCGACACGGCGAGCTTTAACTTCCAATACAGGCATAATGTTCTTCATTGCTTGTTCGAAAACTTCCAATGGATCATTTCCTGTAGATTCTTTGATAATGCCAAAAGCATTGTAGATAATATTTGCAGCAACACCGCGTTTACCATCAACCATTACACGGTTGATCAAACGAGTTACTAATTTTGAGTTATAAATAGGATCTGGTAAAACATCACGTTTTGCAACAGGACCTTTACGAGGCATCCGTAACTCCTCCTTCCGAAATATCAGTTCTGATTAAATAGTTTCATTTGTAGTTTGAATCAAAATTAAGCTTTAGGACGTTTTGTTCCATATTTAGAACGAGATTGTTTACGATCGTTAACACCGGCAGTATCCAATGCACCACGAACGATATGGTAACGTACCCCTGGTAAGTCTTTTACACGTCCACCGCGTAGCAATACCACACTGTGTTCTTGCAAGTTGTGACCGATACCTGGAATATAAGCTGTCACTTCAATCAAGTTTGACAAACGAACACGCGCATATTTACGTAGAGCTGAGTTCGGTTTTTTCGGTGTCATAGTTCCCACACGAGTAGCTACCCCACGCTTTTGAGGTGAGTTAACATTCGTTTGAGCTTTTTTGAAACTGTTGTATCCTTTGTTCAATGCTGGTGAATTTGATTTTTCAACCTTGGATTTACGAGGTTTACGTACTAATTGATTAATTGTAGGCATCCCTAGTTTTCCTCCTTCCTTGATTCGCTTTATAGTTCCACACATCCAGGTGGTTCTTTTTTTGCGATAAAAAATAATGCATTCTCTGCATTCTTATCAAATATGCTTTGATAAACAGTCAGCACGTCTCCAACGAGAGACCTGTAGATAAAGCACCTTTGATAGAATACCATGATAAAAAGACTCTGTCAACCATCTCTTCAATGATTTTTTATGAAAGGAGCAACTGCCAAAATTTTATAAAAAAAACTCTCCCTTGCGCCTCCTTTTTACTTCTTCTTACTATATAATAAAGATGAAAATAGTATTTTATTAGAGGTGGGTCAATAATGAATCTAAAAGAGATGGTCGGTATTGAAGCGGCCAGCTATGTCACTGACGGTATGGTCGTCGGTTTAGGAACTGGTTCAACTGCGTATTACATGATCGAAGAATTGGGGCGCAGAGTGAAAGAAGAAAACTTGTCGATCGTTGGTGTACCAACATCCTGGGCATCAAAAAAACAAGCAGAATCGTTAGGGATCCCGGTCAAAACGATCGATGAAGTGGCAAGTGTCGATTTAACGATCGATGGTGCAGATGAGATCAGCGGAGACTATCATGGAATCAAAGGTGGCGGTGCCGCACTGCTTTTTGAAAAAATCGTCGCAACCTACTCTAAAAAAGTTCTTTGGATTGTTGATAAATCAAAGATCGTTGAAAAATTAGGCGCATTCCCATTACCTGTAGAAGTGATTCCCTATGGCAGTCAGCAATTGATGCGATTGTTTACAGAAAAAAACTATCACCCTGTCCTTCGCCTAGCCGAAGATGGCACCCCGCTAAAAACTGATTGCGGTCATTACATCATTGATCTTCATCTACAAACCATCAATGAACCAGTTGCATTGGCTCATGAACTAGATCAAACCGTCGGTGTTGTAGAGCACGGGCTCTTCTTGGATATGGTCCATACGATCATCATTGGACAAGAAGATGGACCTGAGACCCGCAGCGTTCGCTGATGCCTCTAGCAACAAAAGGAGCAAGTGCTCCTTTTGTTCGAGGTTCTACGTATTTTTCTTCATTTTTCTAGAGTTAAATTCATTTTTGTGCAAGTTTTCTCTATCATTTATGCCTCATTTATGCTACATTCAAATAAAAAAGAATAGGAAGGAGCGGCTATGAAAGTCATCGGTTATGCTCGCACAACAATTATTGATAAAGAATCAAGTGAACAATTAAACAAACTAAAAGAATTTGGTTGTACAGAATTGTTCCACGAAACCTATGCCTACGAAGAAAACTGTGATAACCACTCATTAGAATCTGTGATTGCTCGTATGCAGTCTGGGGAAACGCTGGTTGTTTCTGAACTTCATCGTTTAGGTAAAACAACCCGGCAATTAACTGAATTGACAGATCTTCTAAGAAAAAGAAACCTTCACCTAGTTTCTCTAGCAGAAAACATCGATACGAGAGAACCCATGGGGGCGATTTATTTCAATTTAATGGAAGGTTTGGCAGCGATGGAACAAGCCTTAATCAAAGAACGGACATTAGTCGGATTGAACAATGCCCGAAAGAACGGCAAAATTGGCGGACGTCCAAAAATCGATCCAAAAACCATCAAAAAAATTCGCCAGCTTTATTACGATAAAAAAGAGACGATTCAATTCATCTCCACAAAATGCGGTGTTTCTGTCGGAACCTGCTATAAATACATAAAACTTTCAGAAGAAGAATTGGATAAAGTATACAGTCATTAATCACTTGTCTGAATCCGGTGCTTCATCTTTTTTTCTGTGCGCCGATCCTGTCAGACAAAATGATTCAGAAATAAAAAAGAACGTCTTGAAGAAAGACGTTTTTTTCTGTTTCTTTTTTTAAGAAACAAGGTTTTACGCTAAATACGTAGAAATTCTTTGCGAAAAAGTGTACAATAAACAGGGAATTGAAAATTTCAGAAAAATATCTAATATCTAAAAGGAGAGTTTTACATGCCAAAATTAGTATTTTCTCGTCACGGACTAAGCGAATGGAATAAATTGAACCAATTTACTGGTTGGGCCGATGTAGATTTAGCGCCAGAAGGTGTCGAAGAAGCAATCGAGGGCGGACGTAAAATCAAAGAAGCCGGCATCGAATTCGATGTTGCCTACACATCTGTATTAACTCGTGCCATCAAAACTTGTAACTACATTTTAGAATATTCTGATCAACTATGGGTGCCAACAATCAAATCTTGGCGTTTGAACGAACGTCACTACGGTAAACTACAAGGATTGAACAAAAAAGAAACTGCTGAAAAATACGGAGACGAACAAGTTCACATCTGGCGTCGTTCCTACGATGTATTGCCTCCATTGATGGATGCATCTGATGAAGGTTCTGCAGCAAACGATCGTCGTTATGCAATGCTTGATCCTCGCGACGTACCTGGCGGCGAAAACTTGAAAGTAACGCTAGAACGTGCATTACCTTTCTGGCAAGATGAAATCGCACCTGCATTGAAAGACAACAAAACTGTTTTAGTTGCCGCTCACGGAAACTCTCTACGTGCGTTAGCAAAACACATCGAAGGTATCTCTGATGAAGACATCATGGATCTTGAAATTCCAACAGGTCAACCACTTGTTTATGAATTGAACGATGATCTAACAGTTGCGAAAAAATATTACTTATAATCATTAACAGCCAAGGCTGTGCTGCAAGTCAGAGCAAGAGTATTCTTCCTGACTGACGGCACAGTCTTTTTTTGATTGGTTTCCTGAGAAATATTCGTTATAATTGAAACCGCATACGAAAGGAGCTTGGAATGATGACCACACTCTGTAAAAATGATACGCTACTATTTCTTGGAGATAGCATCACCGACTGCGGCCGTGATCGACTCGATGCTACGGATCTGGGAAAAGGATTTCCCGCCTTTGTGGCAGCCCATCTAGCTGCAGAATACCCAGATGCAAACTTGTCATTTGTTAACCGCGGCATTAGCGGGAATAAAATTCGCGATATCTTAAATCGCATCGAGGAAGACTGCATTGATTTAAAGCCAGATCTACTGATTTTCTTGATCGGTATCAATGATACCTGGCGCAATATTGGCACCTCCTCTTTCGGCACACCCGAAGCAACTGCGACATTTGCTAGTGATTATCGGCAATTTTTGCAGCAAGTGACCGAAAGTGGGATCAAGAAAATCCTGCTTTTAGAGCCATTTGTTCTTCCTTATCCAGCAGATCGCAAACAATGGCGGAAGGATTTGGATCCCAAGATCCATTCCATTCGTGAACTAGCTGCTGAATTTGGTTGTGACTACCTTCCTTTAGACGGCTTATTCGCTGAACGTACTGTCAAAAAACATTCATCTTATTATACTGGGGAAGATGGTGTCCATCCAACAATCGCCGGACATGGTGTGATCGCACAAGAGATCTTGCGCCGTATCCATTATTCAAGATAATTCTTTGATAGAAGTACGCAGACAAATAATCGGTAGGATACCAATTACCCTACCGATTATTTGTCTATTCTGTCAGGGTTTCTTCATTTAGAGATACTCTGAAGGGGTCAAAGCCTCTTGATAAATGGCAATGACATCAGATTCTGTCAACGGTACGTAGGCATTTGTCGCAATTGAACTAAATGCTACTGCTTGCTTGGCCATTTCTTCAAAATGACGATCATCTTCGATTCCCACTTCTGGTAAAGTCATTGGGATCCCACAAGCAAGGAAGAAATCGTATAACTTTTGAATCCCCATCCGGGCTGCCATTTCTGGGACCGCTTCTTCTACTTGGAATACTTCACGGGCAAAGCGAGCCAACTTAGGTGCTGTTGTCTCATTTAACACATGAAGCATCCAGCGGGGCGTCAAGATGGCTAAGCCGATCCCATGAGTAATATCATAAAAAGCACTCAACTCATGTTCCATTGGATGGCACGACCACGCACCGGCTTTCCCACTACCTGTCAACCCATTTAACGCCAATGTACTTGCCCACATCAAGTTTGCCCGAGCATCATAGTCATCTGGGGTATCCAAAGCAATCGGCAAGTTTGTGATTACCGCTTTCAACAGCCCTTCTGCGATGCCGTCTTGTACATCCGTATTCTCTGTTGTACTAAAGTAGTTTTCGATCAGATGACTCATAATATCTGCAGAACCAGCCGCTGTTTGATAGCGATTGACGCTAAAGGTCCATGTGGGATCTAAGAAAGAAACCTTCGGCAAGAAATTAGGACCGTGGACCCCTAATTTTTGTTTCGCTGTAAGGTTCGTGATAACTGCTCCCCGATTCATTTCACTACCAGTTGCAGCTAATGTCAAAGCCGTAACTAATGGCAATGCTGGCCCTTGGTAGCTGCGTTTAGTCACTAAAGTCCAAGGATCTTCCTCACTGCAAGCAGCACCTGCGATCACTTTGCTGCAATCAATCACGGAGCCGCCTCCGACTGCAAGAATCACATCAATTTTTTCAGTGCGGCAGAGTTCTGCCCCTTTTGCTACTGTTTCAATCCGAGGGTTTGGTTCAACTCCTGCTAATTCTGTTACTTGATTGTCATTGTTTTGCAATTGCGCCATGACTTGATCATAAAGTCCGCTTTTTTTGATACTGCCGCCGCCATAGACCAATAGGACATTTTTTCCGAAAGTATTCAATACTTCCGGCAACTCATTTAACCGATCTTTCCCAAAACGTATATCCGTTGTCACCTGAAAAGTAAAATTATTCATGCTCCAACCTCCTTTTCTTTAATTAAACCATTTTCGTCCAAAAGTGCAACTATTCCAACTAGCTAAAAATATTCAATCAATCATTTAACAAAAAATCACTTTCTGACTGGCTCCCATTGTCTAAGGAGTCAATCAGAAAGCGATACAGGAATAGAAAATTTTTTGTAGGCTGTAGGATAAGAAAAAGGATTAGGAGATAGCCGTTTCTAAGCCAACTTTGATCATATCATTGAATGTTGTTTGTCTCTCTTCCGCTGTTGTTTCTTCTCCAGTGATGATATGATCACTGACTGTGCAGATCGCTAAGGTCTGTACGTGGAATTTTGCTCCTAAATAGTAAAGCGCAGCGGCCTCCATCTCAACACCTAATACACCAAGATCAGCCAATTCCACTGTTTCTGCCATATCATCTTTATAGAAAGTATCTTCCGATAAAATGTTCCCAACGTGGGTGGTAAAACCGGATGCAATCGCTGTATCATACGCTTTACGCAACAAGTCGAAATCTGCGATTGGCGGAAAATGAAAACTTTGAAAATTCTTTGCTACCATGGAAGAACTTGTCGCTGCAGCTTGGGCGATCACTAAGTCCCGAACATGAACATCTTTAGAAATCGCGCCACAAGTGCCGACACGAATCAATTTTTTTACGCCATAAGAATTGATCAATTCATGGGCATAAATGGTCGCAGAAGGCATCCCCATACCAGTTCCTTGTACTGATACTCGCTCACCTTTGTAGACACCGGTATAACCGAGCATCCCTCGGACATTGTTATAACAGATCGGGTCTTCTAAAAATGTTTCTGCAATGTATTTTGCGCGTAGAGGATCGCCAGGTAATAAAATTTTATCAGCAATCTCGCCTGCTTTTGCTTCAATATGAACGCTCATCTTTTCGCTCCTTTTCTACTTCTCTTTTATGCTCTTTTTTAGGGTTTGCTTGTTTTACAGATTCGCTAAAGTTTCTTTGATCAGCGCTTTAAATTCGGCTTTGACCCGTTCTGTTGTCTCTACGACTTCTTCATGGTTCAGGCTTGCTTGCATACCAGCAGCTAGATTGGTGATACATGAAACGCCCAACACTTTCAAGCCACTATGAACAGCTACGATTACCTCAGGAACCGTCGACATACCCACAGCATCTGCACCGATCGTACGAGCAAATCGAATTTCAGCAGGTGTTTCATAAGTCGGCCCAGAAAAGCCCATGTAAACTCCTTCTTTTAAGTGGAGACCTTTTGTTTCTGCAATTTGTTTTGCTGTTTCCCGGTAGCTTGGATGATAAGCCTGGCTCATATCAGGGAATCGTGGTCCCATTTCTTCTTCGTTAGCCCCAATCAATGGATTGTCCCCCATGAAATTGATTTGATCCGTGATCAACATCAAATCACCAGGTTGGAAACTTTCATTCACTCCGCCGCATGCGTTCGTCACAACAAGTGAATGTGTTTCAAGAGCTGCCATTACTCGAACAGGGTAAGTAACTGTCTGCATGGAATGTCCTTCATAGTAATGGAAACGACCTTGCATCGCCAATACTTTTTTTCCAGATAATGTACCATAAACTAATTGTCCGGCATGCCCGACGACTGTTGAAACTGGAAAATGAGGGATATCGTTATAAGGCAGCACAATTGGATTTTCAATCTCATCTGCTAATTCACCTAATCCTGAACCTAAGATCAAACCAAAATCAATAGATCCTACCCCTTTTTCCTTGATGAATGTCGTTGTTTCCTGCAATTTCTCATGTAATGTTGTCATTTCTCCACCTCTAATTTAAATGATTTAAGAAGCTTTCCCCATTTTCTGTTGCCGGTACTGCAAAGTTTTCTGCAATTGTTGCTGAAATATCGGCATAATGGCCTTGGGGTAGTTGGCCTTGTCCTTTAAATTGTTT
>NZ_QPQX01000010.1:0-123618 GCF_005234805.1 Enterococcus sp. ARL09-542 | reverse complement strand
ATGAATTGTTATTTGTCAACAACTTTTTTCAATCTTTTTTGTTGCTGCATCAGCATCAAATTGATTTCTTAAATTTGTGACTTCGTTATAATATCATCTGTTGGTTCTGGCGTCAATAACTTTTTTCATTTTCTTTTAGAAATGATTTTTGTCATTTGGCACATGTAATAATATACCAACTAAATGCTGTCAGGTCAATAACTTTCTCTCTTATTTTCGTAATTTCTCAAAGGCGTTCATTCTTACAATCCAATGAATTCATCGTTCGTTTTTAATTCGTTTTCGTTCCATTTAGCAGTGAGTTTCTCCCTTGTTTTTTTCTTGTTAGTCATTTTGGAGGGAACTACTGGTAAAAAAAGAAACACACAAGTAAACACCCGTGTGTCTCTCTTTATGAATTATCAACGCATTGTTGGGAATAACAGCACATCGCGAATCGATTGTGCATCTGTCAACAGCATGACTAGACGATCGATCCCGATCCCTAAACCACCGGTTGGCGGCATGCCGTATTCTAGCGCTTCAAGGAAGTCTTCATCGACTCCATGAGCTTCATCGTTTCCTTCTTGTCGTTCTTTTTCTTGTGCTTCAAACCGTTGTCTTTGATCAATTGGATCATTTAATTCGGTAAAAGCATTAGCAAACTCCCGGCCTACGATAAATAGTTCAAAACGATCTGTAAATCGAGGGTCCTTTGGATTCTTCTTCGCTAGAGGTGAGACTTCTACCGGATGTCCATAAACAAAGGTCGGTTGCTGTAAGGTTTCTTCAACAAACGTTTCAAAGAATTCATTGATAACATGTCCTACTGTCATCGTTGGAGTGACTTCCACTTGGTGTTCTTTTGCTAAAGCATGTGCTTCTTCGATTGTCATCTCTTTCCAAAAATCGACACCCGTTTGTTGTTTGATAGCATCGACCATATGCACGCGGGCAAAATCACTCGCCAAGTCGACTTCTTGTCCATCATAAGTAATCACAGCAGAATCTAAAACTTTCTCTGCTGCATTGCGGATAATTCCCTCAGTTAGATCCATAACATCTTTGAAATCTGTATAGGCTGTATAAGCTTCTAACATAGTAAATTCTGGATTATGGGTAGTATCAATCCCCTCATTACGGAAGACCCGGCCGATTTCGTAGACTTTCTCCATACCACCTACGATCAATCGTTTCAAGTGCAACTCAAGCGCGATTCGCAAATATAGATCAATATCTAACGCATTGTGATGAGTGATAAATGGACGAGCTGCTGCCCCACCCGCTTGATTATGCAAAACAGGCGTTTCCACTTCAATGTAGCCATGACCATCCAAATAGCGACGAATCTCACTGATGATCTGGCTGCGTTTCATGAATCGGTCAAAGCTATCTTTATTACTGATCAAATCCAGATAACGTTGACGGTAACGTTGCTCGATGTTGGTAAGTCCATGGTATTTGTCCGGGAGTGGGCGTAACGCTTTAGACAAAATAACGATTTCTTTTGCTTTGATCGTTACTTCCCCCGTATCAGTTTTCATGATCTCCCCTGAGACACCAAAGAAATCACCTAAGTCAGCATGCTTAAATCCTTCATACGGTTCGTCACCTACTTGATCTTTGCGGACATAAATTTGAATCTGACCATCACGATCTTGCAAATGTGCAAAGCCAGCTTTCCCTTTACCACGTTTCGTCACCATTCGTCCAGCAACACTTGCAGAAAGATTCATCTCTGTTAACTCTTCTTTTGTTCGTTGATCAAATAACTCATGCAACTCGGCAGAATTATGCGTACGTTCAAAGCGCTTGCCAAAGGGATCAATGCCTTCTTCCCGTAATTTTTCCATCTTTTCACGGCGAACCAACATTTGATCATTTAATTCTTCTTGTTTTTGTCGTTCCTCTGTCACGAGTTTTCCTCCATTCTTAACTTGGGTTTCCTTCTTATAATGCCAATGATGCCACAAAAAATCAAGCCGAAGTTCAAGATCGACTTGATTTTACTTTACTCAGGAGTATTTCCGACAGGTTGTTTTTCTGTCTTTTCTACAAATGCATCTAACAGATCAATAATCGCTTGCTTATTCTCTGTCTGGTTGATTGCCGCTTTGACTTTAGCTGCCCGTGAAATGCCTTTTAAATAGTAGGCAGCATGCTGCCGAAACTCTCGGGAAGCAACAAATTCACCTTTTAAATCAGCAAGCCTTTCCAAATGAAGTTTGGCTGTAGCGATCTTCTCCCGTGGAGTAGGTTCGGCGATCAGCTCTCCCGTTTCAAGATAATGTTTTGTACGATGGATCATCCACGGATTCCCCAATGCTGCTCGTCCGATCATGACAGCATCTGCGCCGACTTCTTCCAGCATTCGTTTGGCATCTTCTGGTGTCCGAACATCTCCGTTTCCCATAAAAGGGATCGAAATTGCTTGCTTCACCTCTCTTAATACCGACCAATTAGCCGCTCCTTCATACATTTGGACCCTCGTGCGGCCATGCATCCCAATCGCCGCTGCACCTGCCGCTTCAGCAGCTTGCGCATTTTGGACAGCGAAAATATGTTCATCATCCCAACCGATCCGCATTTTGACTGTGACCGGTTTATCAATTGCCGTAGCTACTGCATGCACCATTTCGTAGACTTTGTCTGGATCCAATAGCCACTTTGCACCAGCCTCCGCTTTAATAATTTTATTTACCGGACAACCCATATTGATGTCAATGATATCTGCTGCTGTATTTTCTGAGACAAATTGAGCCGCTTCGACCAAAGACTCTTTATTCCCACCAAAAATTTGCAAGCTTAAAGGATGTTCTGTTTCATCTATATAAAGCATTTCTAATGTTTTTTTGTTTCGTAGTTGGATTCCCCGATCACTGATCATTTCACAAACGACTAAGCCTGCGCCAAATTCTTTGACCGTTACGCGAAACGCCGCATTGGTTATTCCTGCCATAGGCGCAACGACAACTCGATTAGGGATTTCGACATTACCGATTTTCCAGCTGTGTATCGCCATCTTCTATGCCTCAGCTTCTTTCTTTAATCTAGCAAGTTCTTGTTCATCGAAATGGTATTTATTACCGCAGAATGAACAAACAGCTTCTGCACCATGATCTTCATCCATCATTTCTTGTATTTCATCCGCGCCTAATGTAATGATCGCTGTCGCAAATTTTTCTTTGCTACAATCACATCGAAATTGAACAGGCATTTTTTCTAACACTTCGACTTTGGTGTCATTCAACAATACCGTCAAAATTTCTTCAGGCGATTTCCCTTCATCCAGCAATGATGACACTCGTGGTAATTCTTGCAGGCGGTTCTCGATTGAATCAATAACCGTTTCATCTGCTCCCGGCATGATCTGCAGTAAGAAACCACCGGCTGTTCGAATAGAATCATCGGTATCAACTAACACACTCAATCCAACGGCCGAAGGGATTTGTTCAGAAACTGCTAAGTAATAAGTGAAGTCTTCTCCCAATTCTCCAGAGACAATAGGTGTTTGTCCAGAAAACGGTTCTTTCAACCCTAAATCTTTGATTACAGTAAAGATTCCTTGATCTCCTACTGCTCCTCGCACATCCAACTTTCCTTGTCCGTTTAGCGGCAAGCTGACATGCGGATTTTTTATGTACCCTTTGACATCTCCACGACCATTGCTATCAATAATGATTGCTCCAGCGGGTCCGTTCCCTTGGATTTTGACCGTTAATTTGTCATCACCCTTTAACGTGCTGCCCAAAAGCAGGCTTCCAACCATAGCGCGGCCTAGCGCTGCTGATGCTGTATTCCAAGTATCATGACGTTGTTGTGCTTCACTAACAGTTTTTGTTGCAGACACTGCATAGGCACGAACAAAACCATCATAAGCTAATGCTTTTACTAAGTAATCTTCCATTGTTTATGCTCCTTTATTTCGTTCATTAGTGAATCATACTAGGAACTTGTTTTTTTTTCAACTGAATGCCACCATTTTAGAGAAAAGCCAATGTTTTCTGTCGGTTTATTTCTCGATTTGTTAACAAGAAAGGACTGCGGCACAAGCCGTAAAACAAGCAACTGGTCCGAACCTCATTCGAATCTGTTCTCTTGTTTTGACTTATGACACAGTCCCTAGACTTTACGATAGCTAATCACCTATTGATAATTGAACGACTACTCTTGACCGTCCTCTGTTTTATCTTGAGATGAAGCTTCGTGGTTTTCATTATTGTGACGAAGTTCGTCTACTTGCTGATCAAAATCTTTTTTCTCAGCAGCTTGCTTTTCAGCATCTTTCTCTTCTAAAGCGCGTTTTGCTTCTTCAAAAGTTTGAGCTTTTTCGCTTGGATATTCTGAATTCTCAGTTCCAGCAGGCATTTTGCCTTCTTCAAACAATGACTTGATTGCTTTTGCATCCAATGTTTCATATTCAAGCAGTTTTTCGGCAATCAATTTATGTTGCGCACGATGTTCTTCGATGATCTCATGTGCTTTTTGATGTGCCTCCATCAAGATACGGCGTACTTCCTGATCGATCTCGAAAGCAACTTGTTCTGAGTAAGCTTTGGTTTGACCATAATCACGACCGACGAAGACCTGATGATTGCCTTCATACTGAACTGGACCTAGTTTGTCGCTCATACCATATTCTGTGACCATACTTCTAGCTAAAGCTGTTGCTTGTTCAAAGTCATTGGATGCTCCGGTTGATTGAACGCCGAAAATGATTTCTTCTGCTGTCCGTCCACCAAGCAATCCGACGATTTGTTCAAACATATCTTCTTTCGTCATTAAGAATTGATCTTCTTTAGGTAATGCGATCATGTAACCGCCAGCACGGCCCCGAGGGATGATCGTTACTTTGTGAACGACCCGCGCACGGCTTAAGACTAAACCGACGATCGTATGACCCGCTTCATGGTAAGCAACCATTTCGCGTTCTTTTTTATTGATGACACGATCTTTCTTCGCAGGTCCTGCGATTACCCGATCTTCTGCTTCATCAATATCAGAGGCATCGATTTTCTTTTTATTGCGACGAGCAGCGACTAGCGCAGCTTCATTTAAGACATTCTCTAAATCAGCACCGGCAAAACCAGGTGTTTGTTGTGCTACGACTTTCAAATCCACATCATCCGACAACGGTTTGTTCCGTGCGTGAACTCGTAAAATAGCTTCACGGCCTTTAACATCCGGACGGCCAACAAGAATTTGTCGGTCAAAACGACCTGGACGTAACAAGGCTGGGTCTAACACGTCGGAACGGTTGGTTGCTGCAATAACAATAACTCCTTCATTGCCATCAAATCCATCCATTTCAACTAATAACTGATTCAACGTTTGCTCACGTTCATCATGTCCACCACCCATGCCGGCACCACGTTGGCGCCCAACCGCATCGATTTCATCGATAAAGATGATGGCCGGTGCGTTTTTCTTGGCTGTTTCAAATAGATCCCGGACACGGCTCGCTCCGACCCCGACAAACATTTCCACAAAGTCTGAGCCTGAGATAGAGTAAAACGGAACGCCAGCTTCTCCGGCAACCGCTTTTGCTAGCAATGTTTTCCCTGTCCCTGGAGGTCCTTCTAGCAGCACACCAGCTGGGATTCTCGCACCTAATTCGACAAAGCGTCGTGGATCTTTCAAAAATTCGACCACTTCGACTAATTCTTGTTTCTCTTCTTCAGCACCCGCTACATCAGAGAAACGAACGCGATTGGCTTTTTTGTCGGCCTCTTTCGCTTTGGATTTTCCAAAGTTCATGACACGGCCGCCACCGCCGCCACCGCCGCCTTGCTGGCTCATCATCATATAGAAGAAGAAAATGATGATTACGATTGGCAAGAAACTAATCAGCAACGATAACCAAACACCACTGTTCGATTCTTCTTCGATCGTTGTTTTAACCCCTTGATCCTTTGCTAATGTCGTAACCTCGCTCAATGTCGAGTCATTCGGCAAAATGATCGTTGTAAAACGTGTCGTACTTGCTTGCGTGCTTCCTAGTACGGAAAGCCCATTGTCATTGCTGACGGTTTGTTCGGCATTGTATTCACCGACGATCCGGTAAACACCGTTAGCAGGCTGAACGGTAAACTGTTTGACCTTTCCGTCTTTCAGCTGCTCCGTAAATGTTGAGTACTCGATTGTTGGCGTTTGCTGATTGCCATTTCCAAAAATGAAATAGACGACCATGACCATTGCTAACAAGACAAGTACATAATATAAGGTATTTTTGATCATACCGTTATTTTTCTTATTCATGCGTACCTCCTTGGCTATTTTGTTTTATCAATCCTGACCATTTAATTGTATCACAACTGATTTAGATCAGTCACTAATTTGATTGATAAACGCTTGGTTTTAAGACACCCACATAAGGGAGGTTACGGTATTGTTCCGCGTAATCCAATCCATAGCCGACCACAAATTCGTTCGGTACATCAAAGCCAATATAGTCGGCATCGATTTTCACCACACGTCCTTCTGGTTTGTCTAGCAATGTCACGATTTTAACCGACTTTGCTTTGCGATATTTAAATAGGTCTACTAGATAGGCTAATGTGCGACCGCTATCAATAATATCTTCTACGATCAGCATATCTCGGCCTTCGACATTTGTATCCAAATCTTTCAAAATCTTCACTTCGCCAGAAGAAATTGTCGCGTTTCCATAACTAGAAACATCCATAAAGTCCAATTCCAAATGACAGTCCATTTCTCGGACGATGTCTGCCATAAAAGGAACAGCTCCTTTTAATACGCCAACGACCAATGGATTTTTATCTTTGTAGATTTCCGTCAGTTCTTTACCTAGTTCAGAACAACGATTTTGGATCTCTTCTCGAGTAATCAAAATTTTCTCAATATCTTTGTCTAACATAAAGTTCTCCTTCCAACTCTTACTTCCGATATTTATAAAGAAGTATGTAGTGTATTTTATCAGTTTCTTGCTCAATACTCAAATAGGAAAATAGATAAGGCAAAAGTGCCAATACATTCTCTTGAGCGTCTGTCAGGACCCAACTAGCAGCACGCTTTTCATTCGAAATCTTCTCATCGATAAAGAAACGCCTGATTTTTTTCGTAAGACCTGGTTTCAGCTGTAACCGATCCCCTGGTTTTCGCTTCCGCAAAAAAACTGTCGCAGGATATTGTATCGGTAAAATTTGTGAAATCTCTGACCAATCCATGACTTTTTCTGGAACTTGGGCGTCACTTGGAATGTAGCCGATCCATTCATGGTCCGACAAAAAGAAACTTTCACCTTTTTTTAGAACAAAATGCGTCTCATCTACCTGCGTTTGGAGGTGAGAGCCTTTTTTAACAGCAGTGACTTTCAACTGATCATAAACTCGAACAATCTGCCAATCTTGATTTAAATCGATTATCCACTGACTGGGATTATGTTCTAGCAGATACAGCAACTGCTCTCGTTGTTTAGTATTGTACGAGATTCCTTTATCATGGGAAACTTTCTGTAGCAAACCTTCAAAAAAGTAATAGCGTTCTGCTGCGGTAAACGCAGCCAATTCATTCAAGTTTAAAAAATAGCCTTCAGCTTCCTCATGAAGTATCGTGGCGAGCCAATCTGCTTGCTGCTTTTTGATCAATTGGTCAGCATAGATCATCTCTTGAGAAAGCTGCTGAAAATGATCAAGAGCTCTCGGGTTCTCTGCTTTCAGCAGAGGGACCGCTTGATGACGCAGGCGATTTCTTTGAAACAGCGTTTGCTGATTCGTTTCATCTTCGAAATAAGCGATCCCTCTCCTTCTTGCATAGTCTCTAATCTCCTCTTTGGCGATCGTTAGGAAGGGACGGATCAAATAACCGTTACCAAAAGGTTGCTTGCGCTTGATTCCCGAAGCGTTTTGCAAGCGTCCCTCTCGCACCATCTTCATCAGCATCGTTTCCATCTGGTCATCTGCATGATGAGCGGTTAATAACCAATCATAACTCTGAAGAGTCATCGTTTCTGCAAAAAAATGATAGCGGAACTCTCTAGCGGCCGCTTCGATGCCATTTTGGGGCGGATCTTGCCAAACTCGTTCATAATATGGAATCCCGCGCGTTTGACAATAGTCCTTCAGGAACGCTGCTTCGTCGTCTGAAGCTTCCCGCAGATTATGATTGACATGAGCCACGCCAAATGTTCCTTGCTGAAACAACTCTTCGATCACATGGAGTAAAACCATTGAATCCACGCCTGTCGAAACAGCAAGCAAACAAGTAGCATCCTCTACCCATCCATCGGCTTTGATTGCATGATAGACTTTTTGCTTAAGCATTCTATCCCTCCGTGTCTCTTGCTTCTATACTTAACTTCAAACTAAAAATGACTGTCTATTGCTAAGAAAGAGAAATATCCGAACTATGCCGATTCCAAAACGCCGTGCTCCACGGCGAAAGCCTACTACATGGTAGGAGTAATCGGATATAGTTCGGATATTTTTTGAAATACTTATCGTTACGTCACAAATTCTTTTGACAACTTGCTCATCCTGTTTAGTTACGTCGACCGCCACGGCCGCCGCGTTTACCTTCCGTATTACGTCGTAATGAAGATAAACGATCATCACTATCTTTTAGAAAAGAACTCATCAATGAATCGAAGTCTTGTTTATTTACGTTCGTCGGTTGATTGCGTGAAAAAGATTTCTTCGGACTTGACCGATTGAATTCTTTTTTAGGAAAATCACGTTTTTCTTCCGGCTTTGCTTCTGCTTTACGGATCGATAGCCCGATTTTTCCATCATTGCCGATTGCCGTCACAACAACGGTTACTTCATCGCCAATAGACAACACGTCATGAATGTCTTTCACAAACCCATTTGATACTTCGCTGATATGTACCAAACCAGTTTTTCCCTCACCAAGATCAATGAACGCACCAAAATTTGTAATACCAGACACTTTGCCCTTTAGTTTCGCTCCAACTTCGATTGACATATAAAAAATGTTCCTCCTAATTTTTACCCATTTAATCATTTCAACTACTGCGATGAGTAGGTATGACCTTGTTTATTCCGAATCACTTGTCTTTGTATCACTAGCATTTGCCTCATCACCGCTTGTTTCTGTTTTTGAATCAGAAGCATCCGGCAAGACAGGGTAGATCTTTTCATTTTTCTTTGAATAAAAGAATCTACTGCGAGCTAATTTTGCAACGTATTCGTCATCTTGCAACAGTGCTACATCTCGCTTAAGTTGTGTCACTTTTTTGTCCGCTGCTTCTTGTTTTGCTACTGTTTCTGCTTTATACTCTTGTAATTTTTGCAGACGCATTTGATCATTGAACATTTGAATACCTACGATTGCAAAAATCACTAGCGCTGCAACAAAAACAGCTACAAGTCGACGTCGACGAAAGACCACTTGTCGTCGTTCTTTTTCGAACTTGGCAAATTGCTCTTTGGCATACTCGGTCTGCAATAGTTCTATTTGTTTGTTTGGCTCTTTATCCATGCTGACCTCGCTCCTGTCACTGTGATTGTTTTTTCCATTATACCAACATCCACAAAAGTTGTCTAACTGAAAATGGGACAAAAATCAAGCATTTTCTGAGATACGTTCTTCTTTGAGGATCTCGTACATTTTAGCTGCATCTTCTTTTTTAGTTGATTCGTGTAATTCTTGTACTTTTATTTCTAATACTTTATTTCCAAACTGAATACGCACCGTATCGCCGACTTTGATATCACTGCTGGATTTTGCCAATTTGCCATTGATTTGGATACGCCCTTTATCTGCTACTTCTTTTGCAACAGATCTACGTTTGATAATCCGGGATATTTTTAAAAATTTATCTAATCTCATTTTTTCCACCTCTTAATTTCAACAATTTTTTTCCAAACGGAACGAGCAGCCATTCTCGAATCGTTAATAATTTAACTTTGAGAGCCATTATAATGAAAACTGTCCCGCCAAAAAAGACCCCTCCAAGGCAAAAAATCAGCGCTTGCAGTCTTTTCGTCACTGGACCTCCACTCAACAGAGTGATCACACCATAATATAAAAACAGTGCGCAAGCCATGATCCCTAAACAAAGCAGGAGTTTTTTGCCATACCCTTGCTCTATCCAAAAGCTGTTCAATGCTTTTTTCTCAGAAAACACAAAATAGATTAAAGTACCGATCAAACCTAAAAGGGTACTCAAACTCGCACCAGTTGTTCCTAAAAGATAGGTCAAGGGCCACGTCAGCAAACCTTTAAGCAAAAGGCCGCATCCTGCTGCATAAATCCCTACACGGAATTGGTTCCGGCTTTGTTGGATGCTTTGATACGCTTGGATTGCAGCCATCAAAGCGACCGCAAAAACAAATAAGACCAACGCACTGTTGCCGGCACCATCTTTAAAAAGAGCGAAGTTGATATAAGGAAGCAGGATAGCCAAGCCAACTGCAGAAGCACTGGCAATCCCTAAAGTCAACCGCAAGTACATCTTAGCTGATTTTTCAAACAAGTGCTGATTTTTGACTGTCAGATATTTCGTCAATGTTGGCAAGAAAGTCGAACTTAGAGCCATCGCTACCACGAGACCTAACTGAACCAATGGCTGTCCTCGGTCATAGATCCCTTTTGCAATGCGGGCACTTTGTTCCGTCAAACCGCTGGCTTCAAGTGAGTTCGTCATCAAAAAGGAATCTGCCAACTGAAACAAAATCAAAAAACCGCTGTAAATGGTCAACAGTCCCCCTTCAATCAAAAAACGGCGACGCAAGGAAGGAGCATGTGCGGTAGGCATAGTTTTTGTGGGGATCGCTAACGACCGACCGGTGATTTTCCGACTATAATAGCTTAAAATCCCCCACGCCGCAAGTCCGCCAATCAATGCGCCGGACATTGCCAAAGTCCCAGTCTGATAAACATCCCATGAGAAGAGATGAAAAAAACTGGCCGCTACTAAAATCACTCCGACTCGAAGGAGCTGTTCTACTACTTGGGAAACTGCCGTCGGTACCATCTGTAAATTTCCTTGGAAACTCCCACGATAAAAAGTCAGGGGTGGTACAAAGAGGAATGTAAAGGATACCACGCGGATCAAAGATGCCAGTCCTGCGTCTCCCATGACCCGAGCGATAACATCGGCAAAGAAAAACGTCGTTGCCCATAGTCCAATCGCTGTCCAAAAAACATACGGATAGATGACTTGGATCTGGGCACGCTGCTTCTGAGGATCAGGTTGTTCGGCGATCACGCGCGAAATAAATTGCGGCAACCCAGATAAAGCCAATGTCATAGCTAATCCATAGATTGGATAGACTTGCTGATAGACGTAAAACCCTTCGTCACCAACTAAGTTTTGGAAAGGGACGCGGTAAACCGCACTTAACACTTTGGCAATGAAAGAAGCAATCGTTAAAATAAATGCTCCTTCCATCGTCCGTTTTAATTGTGACTTTGGCATCTTCTCCGCCCCTTTATAACTAATTTTCTTGTAACACGTATTTTTGTTCCCGTAGCGCTTTGACATAATCTTGAATCTCTAACAGCCAAGTGCTTTCTTTCATCACAGCAGGAATCTGAAGTTTGATCGTCATCTGCTCGTGATCGACACCCATCGTCGCTTTAAGCTTGGTCGCTTTCAACGCTTCAAACAGCTGTTCGACAGAATAGTTTTTGGTGCCAACTTTACTTAACGTTAGGATCACTGTTTGCTGCTGTTTACGGATCGTATCTAACAATGCCCGATCCCCATTCATTTTGATTTCTCCGACAGTTAATAGGTGAGCCACTTCGACCGGATATTCTCCAAAGCGATCAAGCAGATCATCCTGCAACTCATCCACCGCTTCTTGAGAATCCAATTCACGGATGCGTTTATAAATTTCAATTTTTTGCCGTTCATCTTCTATATAAGAAGTTGGCAGATAAGCATCGATGCCAAGATCGATCTCAACCGTTGTTTTCTCCGCTTGTGTATTTTTCCCTTGTTTACGCGCTACGGATTCTGACAGCATTTGAGAGTACATATCAAACCCAACAGCATCAATAAATCCGTGCTGTTGCGCCCCCAAGAGATTTCCTGCACCTCGAATCGAAAGATCACGCATCGCGATTTTAAATCCGGAACCTAATTCCGTAAAGTCTTTGATTGCCTGGAGCCGCTTTTCACTGACTTCGTTCAAAATTTTTTGCTGTTCGTACATAAAATAAGCATACGCAACACGATTGCTTCGACCGACACGACCTCGCAATTGATAAAGAGTAGACAAGCCCATGTAATCCGCATTTTCTACAAATAATGTATTGGCGTTCGGAATGTCGACCCCAGTTTCGATGATCGTGGTTGTCACCAACACATCGTATTGTCCTTCGATAAAATCAAACAATGTGTTTTCTAGCTGGATTTCTGTCATCTGCCCATGGGCATACCCAATACGCGCATCTGGAACTAACGCTTGGAGCTCTTCGACTTTACGTTCAATCGTATCTACTCGATTATAGAGATAAAAAACTTGTCCTCCCCGTGCCATCTCCCGCAAAATAGCTTCTCGAACTGCACCTGGATTCATTTCCATCACATAAGTTTGAATAGGATAGCGATTTTCCGGTGGCGTTTCAATCACAGAAAGATCCCGCACCCCCAACATGGACATATGCAGTGTCCGGGGAATCGGGGTAGCCGTCAATGTAAGAACATCGACTTGCGAGCGTAATTGTTTCAAGCGCTCTTTGTGTTTGACGCCAAAACGCTGTTCCTCATCGATCACCAATAATCCCAGATCTGCAAACTCTACATCTTTAGACAGCAGGCGATGCGTGCCAACTAAAATATCAATTTGGCCCTTTTTCACTTGCTCGATCGTTTCCGTTTGCTGTTTCTTCGTTCGAAAACGGCTTAACAAACCGACATTGACTGGAAACCCTTCAAAGCGATCCAGCATTGTTTCATAATGCTGTTGTGCTAAAATCGTTGTCGGCACCAGAAAGGCTACTTGCTTACTCTCTTTGATGGCCTTGAAAGCCGCCCGCAATGCCACTTCTGTCTTCCCAAAGCCAACGTCTCCGACTAATAAGCGATCCATTGGTTTTTCTTTTTCCATATCACGTTTGATCTCCGCAGTGCTGCGTAATTGATCATCTGTCTCAGAGTAAGGAAAGGCATCTTCAAATTCTTTTTGATAGCCATCATCAGGCTGAAACGCGTAACCTTTCTCCGATTCGCGTTTTGCGTATAAAAGAATGAGATCATCTGCAATGTCCTCGATTTTTGCTGAAACTTTTCGTTTCGTTTTCGCCCACTCACTGCCGCCTAATTTATTGATCTTTGGCGTTTTAGATTCAGAGGCAACATATTTTTGAATCAGATTCAACTGGGTAACTGGAATAAACAGCTTATCATCATTTTGGTAGAGGATGGTCATATAGTCTTGGTGTACACCATCTACTTCCAGCGTTTCCATACCAATGTATTTACCAATCCCGTGATTCGCATGGACGACATAGTCGCCGGCTTTTAATTCATTGTAACTCTTCAATCGCTCCGCATTGGTCACATTTTGACGCCGCGTACGTTTCTTGTTGATTTTTTGGAAGATTTCCTTTTCTGTGACAATGACCAACTTATCTTGGGGCATTTCAAACCCGCTTTGCAGTGTTTCTACAACGATTTGCGTTCGACCTGTAAAAAGTCGATCTGCTGTGGTTTGTACTGCGTAAATGGAGTGATCACGAAAATCTTGTTCCAATTTTTTTGCTCGTTCTGAATCACTTACTAAAAAGACAACCGTTTGTTGTTGTTTCTCCCAGCGATCTACTTCAACTTTCAGCAAACCCATTTGGCTGAAAAATTGTTGCATTGGTCGATATTGAAAATTGTGGATCGCTTGAAAACGAAGATTTCCCATCCCCTTTTGAAAAAGCGAGAAGAAACTTGTAGAAAATTGTTCTTTTTGAATCAGCTGCTGGACATCTTGCCCGAAAGATTGCTCAGAAAAAACGCGAAGTTCTGCAATTTTTTGTGTATGCCACTCAGCTTCTTCTCGTTCAATCTCGCGGTTTGTCTCCATAATACGAGCATAATCATCGATCATCAGCAGTGCATCTTTTGAAAAATAATCCAAAATGCTCGTCGGTTGCTGATACAAAAGATCCGCATAATAACGAGCATTCTCGTCAGGTATGCCACTTTGCCAAGCCGATGCTAATTGACCAAAATAATCTTCTAAAAAGTTTTTATCTGTGGTCTCTTTCACTACAGCGAGCCGTTTCTTCAGCAACTCTTGCAGAACTTTTTGTCCATGAGCTAAATCAGCTGGCGAAAACACTAATTCTGTTGTGGGAACAATCGTTACTTCTGACAACGTTTCTACTGAACGCTGTGTTTCCACGTCAAAAGAGCGCATCGAGTCGATCTCCACATCGAAAAGCTCGATCCGCACCGGATATTCAGCTTTCAAAGGATAAATATCCAAAATGCTTCCACGAATACTAAATTCACCAGGTTTGCCAATCATTGATTGCCGCTCATACCCCATCAATACCAATTGCTGCGGCAACTGATCTAAATTGATCTCATCCCCCACATGCCAAGAAAATTGGTAGTTCAGCCAAGTATCTTTAGCAGGCAGATATTTCCGCAATGCAGCGATCGGCATGACGTAAATTCCTTTTTTCCCGGTAGCGACAGCATTCAATGCTGTCACTCGCTCCGCTCGAGCTTCTGGTGAAGCAAACGCCATTTCGGCCGACAACACTTCATCCACCGGAAAGACATACACGTCGTCAATAATATTCCGCAAATCTTCGGCAACTTGATTGGTATAATAAAGATTTGGTGTAACAACAATGACTTGCCGATCAAATTTCTGATAAGCTCCGGCAAAAGCTAATGTTTTTGCGGAACCTGCTAAGCCAGTCAATAGCTGTCGAGATGCGTGATCCGTTAATTGTTGGTGCCAGGCAGCGACTTGCGGCACCTTATTTATTAGTTCAATCAGATCCATACAGGTCCTCCTTAATTAAATCGATTCATTGTGGCAAGAAAATCACCGGTGGTCAAGTAATCGATACTTGCTGCTGCTGCTTTATCCAAGCTTTGCAGAATCATCGGCTGGTCTTCTTTAGCAAAAGGACTTAGAACGTGATCGACCACTGTCCGGCCTGGCTGTGGTCGATCGATCCCTACTTTGATGCGATCAAATACAGATGTACCAAGATGGGAAATCAAGCTTTTCATCCCGTTATGCCCCCCCGCACTGCCTTTTTGCCGCAAACGAATTTTGCCTAACGCTAAATCAAGATCATCATAGATAACCACGATCTCTTCAGGATAAACTCCATAATAAGTCATTAAAGGCCCTACTGCCCGGCCCGATTCATTCATGAAAGTCTGAGGTTTGACCAACATGATTTTTTCACCGTTCATAAAAAATTCAGCAATTTCTGCTTCAAAAGCTGATGATTTAAAAGTAGCTTGGTATTTCTCCGCTAACGCATCGACTACCATAAACCCAACATTGTGTTTTGTTTTTTCGTATTTTTTGCCTGGATTTCCCAGACCTATAATCATTTTCATTTTTTGATCCGCTCCATTTTTTCAAAAAAATTACCACCACAAAATACTGGGCACGACAATTCTGCCCAGTAAAAACGTTCACTACGATTATAACACATAACGGACTGTTACCGTGTCTTTCCTTTGCTCAGAATTTCTCTTTCTTAAAAAAATCATTAGAAACCCTGATTTATCCTAATTCCTACAGGATAACAAAGAAAGCATTTACAAATGAAACAGCAAAATTATCTGTAACATTGTTGAGCAAATCACATGACAAAATCGCTTGAAAGTGTTAGGATGTTACCTAGTAAAACAAATATGCGGAAGGAATGATACACAAATGACTGCTAAGACAAATAAAAAAGATCACCAAAAGATAATCCTTGTTGGAGACGGTGCGGTTGGTTCCAGTTATGCATTTGCGTTAGTCACTCAAAATATTGCTCAAGAAGTAGGGATCATTGATATAAATACAGCAAAAACAGAAGGAGATGCTATCGACTTATCTCATGCGTTAGCATTTACCTCACCCAAAAAAATCTATGCTGCCACTTATGCAGATGCACATGACGCCGATGTCGTGGTGATCACAGCTGGTGCGCCACAAAAACCTGGCGAAACTCGCTTGGATCTAGTCCACAAAAACTTAAAAATCAATCGTGAAGTAGTTACACAAATCGTTGATTCAGGATTTAACGGTATCTTCCTTGTCGCTGCAAATCCAGTAGATATTCTTACCTACTCAACATGGAAATTCTCAGGTTTTCCAAAAGAGCGCGTAATCGGTTCAGGAACTTCACTAGATTCTGCTCGTTTCCGTCAAGCATTAGCTGAGTTGATCGATGTTGATGCACGTAATGTCCATGCTTATATTTTAGGGGAACATGGCGATTCAGAATTCCCAGTTTGGTCTCATGCAAATGTTGCCGGATTGCAAATTTATGAATGGGTCAAAAACAACCCCGATATTGATGAAGAAGCAATGGTTAACTTGTTCTTCAGTGTTCGTGATGCAGCTTACACAATCATTGAGAAAAAAGGTGCTACTTTCTATGGTATCGCTGTTGCCTTGGCTCGTATTACTCGTGCCATTTTGGATGATGAAAATGCAGTACTGCCGCTTTCTGTCTTTATGAATGGCGAATACGGCTTAAAAGATATTTATATCGGTGCCCCTGCTATCATTAATGCCCAAGGAATCCAAAAAGTAATCGAAATTCCATTGACGGATGGAGAACAAGATCGAATGACTGCTTCTGCAAAACAATTGAAAGACATTCTAGATGAAGCTTTTGCGAAACTAGATGCGGAAGACAATCAATAAAACGATTGCTATAAGCCACTTACAAGAGTCTGTAACATAAGACCGAACAAGAAAGAGATCCTTTGAATCAAGATGCTTCGTGTACTTTGATCCAAAGAATATTGCGTAAAGCTGCTGTGCTTTTATCACACAGCAGCTTTCGTTGAATCACTTCTTGGTTGCTGTCCTATGAGCAGACTCTTTTTATAATTTAAGAATTCTCTATTTTTTCATGGAACTTTCACTTAATCAATTCGCTTTTCTTGTAGAATATGGTATGATTTAGCCGATCTATCATTTTTAAATCATCATAAAAGGAGCCTTTAAATGACACGATCCAACAAACACACACATACTCAGAGTAAGACGAAAAAGATCGTTCTGATCGCTATCGCTGCCGTTCTAGTCGTGATTGCGGGCGGATACGCTTATCGAAGTACATATTATCAAGACCGTTTCTTGCCAAATACCTCGATCGATGATATTGACATCAGCAATAAAACGGTCGCTGAAGCCAATGATTTGTTGCATGACCGTTACAGCAAACAGTCTTTTACAATCAAAGAAGGCAATACGGATTGGAAAACCATCAATTTGGCTCAATTTGGTTTGCAAACGGATTTTACAAAAGAATTGGAAGATTTGAAAGATGAACAAAACCAGTGGACATGGGGAATGGCCTATGTATCTGCTGCAGAAGATAAAAAACTAGGTACCGTTTCTGTTGATCAACAAAAGTTGACAAGTGAAACAGCCACAATCAAAGAGGCTTTAGAAACCTTAAATGAAGGTCGGACCGCTTCTAAAGATGCCACATTGAAAAAAGGAGATGATGGCTTCTCGATTGAGCCAGAAGTTGTTGGTGATGCCATTGACGTCGAACAAACTGTCACGGATTTACAAAAAGCAATTACTAGCGGCGAAAGTGAATTGGATTTGACTGCGTATCAAAAGAAACCTAGCGTTACTTCTGATGACAAAGAACTAGCAAAAGAAATGGAATCATTGAATAAAATTGCTCAAGTAAATGCTAATTATTCCATCAATGGCTCAACTTTCCAGATTCCGACCGCAACAATCATGGATTGGCTCTCTTATAAAGATGGAAAAACCACGATTGATGAAGAAAAAGTACGGAATTATGTAGCAGATTTAGGGAACCAATACAACACAAGCACCAATGCTTCTACGTTCAAAAGCACGAAACAAGGCGAGGTATCCGTACCAGCTGGGACACTAAGTTGGACGATCCAAACTGATTCTGAAACAAGTGCATTGATCGAAGCCTTAAAGACTGGAGAAGACTTTACTCGTTCTCCAGTGGTCTTGGGTAGTGCAGATCCAAGTGGTCCACTGTTTGGAAACACTTATATCGAAGTTGATTTAAAAAATCAACATATGTGGTATTACAAAGACGGTGCAGTCGCTCTTGAAACAGACATCATTTCTGGAAAACCTAAATCACCCACTCCTACAGGTGTATTTTACGTTTGGAACAAAGAGCGGAATGCTACATTGACCGGCGAAGATTATTCTTCTCCTGTTGACTACTGGATGCCTATTGATTGGACCGGCGTTGGGATTCATGATTCAGATTGGCAACCAGAATATGGTGGTGATTTATGGAAGACCCGCGGGTCTCACGGATGTGTCAATACTCCGCCAGGTGTGATGAAAGAATTATTTGGTATGGTAGAAGTAGGAACGCCTGTTATCGTTATTTAATCTATATAATCCAAAAAGGACGGAGAATTATTTCTCCGTCCTTTTTTATACCCGATTCTGGTTTCTGATCGTAATCGTCAGTACAAAAAGTAATATGCCCGATACGACCCAAATCGTTCGGTGAAAAAGAAACATACCTAATAAACTGCTGCTGACTGCCCCGAAGAAAAATCCTCCGATGATCATCGCGATATACTTGATCTTATAATCTACAGTAGCATCTTTTTTGAAGAAACGCTGATAAAGATAATCCGCCATTGAACGCAAATTTCCGGTCGTCATCGTCGTTGCATAGGGCATTCCAGCTAATCTGCGATAAGAAGCATATTGGATGGCTGCAAAAAAAGAAAGTCCAGAATCCACAAAGACATTTGGCAATGTCTGAGCAAAAAATCCTAAAAGAAAAATACCGAGTGCTTCAAAGAAGAGGGCTACATTTTGCCAAACAATTCTACCACCTGTTGGGAAACGATGCTGCAAGCCATTAGTCACTATGATCCCTATCAAAAACAGCAAAATTGGCGGTAAATATCTGGCAGCCTGTCCAAACTCTCCAGATGCCAAATTGATTCCTAACAAAATGACATTTCCTGATTGCATACTGGCAAACACTTCTCCATGAAAGAGATAAGTATATGCGTCTAAGAATCCCCCTGCCATTGCTAAGGCAACTCCTACTGGTAGACTTTCATGCACCACGATATCCGGTTGTCGTCTATTCGGATCATTTATTTTACTGCTGTGATCTGCTTGCATCTTTTCCGCCTCTATCTTTACTTTACTATTTCTAGCTGATTGATTGCATTTTAGTTATGGTTGCTGTTAAAAAATAATCTTATTTTCTTTTCTTGCCTCGCTTTTGCCAACTAAGAATCCCCCAACTAAGTAAGACAGCTGTCAGTGCTCCAGCTGAATCGAGCATGACATCTTGGAACAAAGGTGTACGGCCACCGGTCAACATTTGATGGTACTCATCCATCCCTGCATACCCTGTTGCTGCCAACCAGCCAAAGAAAGCTGACAGCCAATAGGGAATTTTTCGATAGCTCAATGATAGAAATAAGCTACCTCCTAATACAAAGTAAGTAAAGAAATGAGCCCCTTTACGAATAAAAAATTCCACAAAAGAAAAATAACCTTTTTCGGCAATACTGATTTCAGATCCTGCATAAGAGAAAGCGAATTTGCTCAACCATTCTTTCAATGGCTCTTCTTTTAACAGGCGAGAAAGCAAACCGACTTGTGATTGTTGTTCATAAGTTTGTGACGAACTAATAAATAAAATCACCATCACAGCTACCGCAATCGTGAAATAAAAATTTGGTTCTTTCCACATTTTTTTCATCATCTCAGCCCCTCATTTTCTAATCTTACCATTTTCAGTATTCTCTGCAACTACTTTTCGAAGGGTGTGCTATACTTATTACCATCTGATAAACGAAAGGAGCAACACCCAAGATGACTTATTCTCTCAACTGGGACCTTGATTCGATTTTTTCAGGCGGCAGCACGTCTACCCAACTGCAAGAACGAATGTCCCAACTAGATGCACAAATCAAAACTTATCGCACAAAAGTAGATGCGTGGCAACCCGACAATGCCTCTCAACCAGAGGAATTAGCTGAATTATTATCATTGTCCGAAACAATCAGTAAAGGATTTTCTCAGTGCAGCAGCTTTATCAATGCATTGCTATCTGCCAACGTTAATGACAATCAGGCAAAATTACTTTCGGGCGATCTCTATGCCAAATTACCAATGCTACAAGCAGCCGAAACAGTTTTTTCGAAAAAATTGACAGAAATTTCTGATGAAGACTGGGAGACACTATTGAAAGAAGAACCCTTTGCGACTATCGCCTTTCGTTTGAGCGAAATTCGTCGCGACGGCAAGGAGCTTTTGTCGGAAGCAGAAGAAACGATTATTAACACACTTTCTTTAGACGGACTAAATGCTTGGAGTCAGCATTATGATACGATTGTTGCTTCGATTGCGATTCCATTTACCCGGTCGGATGGAACAACGATTACTCTTTCAGCTGGTCAAGCTTTCAACAAAATGATGGGTGACCCAGATCCTGAAGTTCGTGCTCAACTATTTGCGGAGTGGGAAAAAGCTTGGGGAGAAAAAGAAGATTTATTTGCCGATACATTGAATCATCTGGATGGATTCCGTCTCTCCAATTACAAACTGCACGGTGTAGATGACTATCTGAAGGAGCCTCTCGAGTATAATCGACTGCAAAAAGCGACATTAGACGCAATGTGGGGAACGATCCAGAAGAACAAACAACCGATCGTGGACTTTTTGACACGAAAAGCCCAATTATTCGGAAAAGAAAAAATGGAGTGGCAGGATCAAGATGCTCCGATCATTTTAGGTGAAATGAAGGAACGTACCTATACATTCGATGAAGCAGCTGCTTTCATTTTAGAAAACTTTAAAAAATTCAGTCCCAAAATGGCTGATTTTGCGCAAGAAGCCTTTGAAAAAAGTTGGATCGAAGCAGAAGATCGTCCTGGCAAACGTCCTGGCGGTTATTGTACAAGTCTGCCTGAAACAAGAGAATCACGTATTTTCATGACTTATAGTAATTCCGTCAATGAGGTAGCCACTTTGGCGCATGAGTTAGGTCATGCTTTCCATAGTAGTGTTCTTTGGGACTTGCCGCAGCTTAATCAGGATTATGCGATGAATGTGGCTGAAACTGCAAGTACCTTTGCCGAACTAATCGTTGCTGATGCAACATTGAAAGAAGCAAAAACAAAAGAAGAAAAAATCAATTTGTTAGATGCCAAAATGCAAAATGCCATTGCCATGTTCATGAATATCCATGCCCGCTTTATTTTTGAAAACAGTTTTTACCAAGCACGGCAAAAAGGGCTGGTTTCTGCTGAACAAATCACAGAAATGATGGTGGCTGCACAAAAAGAAAGTTACGCCGATGGATTAGCTAGCTATCACCCACATTTCTGGGCGGCAAAACTACATTTCTTTATTGATGATGTTCCTTTCTATAACTTTCCTTACACATTTGGCTATCTTTTCAGCATGGGAATCTATGCTTATGCCAACCAAAAAGGGACGAGTTTTGAAGAAGAATATATTGCTTTGTTACAAGACACAGCTTCTATGCCGACGGAAGAATTGGCCCAAAAACATTTAGGCGTTGATCTGACAAAACCTGATTTCTGGCAAGCCGGAATCGATCGGGTCTTACAAGATATCGATACCTTCATGGAGTTGACAGAAGAATATTTATAACAAAAAACAAGCGCAGAAATCTGCGCTTGTTTTTTGTTACTATCAACTATTTAATAGTGTTAATCCGATAGTTAAATACCCCGCATAGAGACACCAAATCAGATAAGGTACAAAAAGATAGGTGGATCTTTTATCGATTCGGGCAAATAAAAACATACAGACGATGACTGTCAAAACCAATAAGACGATAACCACTGTTCCTACCCAATAAAGATTCCAGCCAAAAAAGACAATACTCCACAAAAAGTTCAACACTTGCTGGATACCAAAGAAGATATAGGCTTGTTTCTTAAATGCTGGATTTACTTTCGCAATGATGAGTAAAAACAAAGCTGTTCCCATAAAGGCATATAAAATCGTCCAAACGATACCAATAATCCCTCCTGGAGGTGCCAAAAACGGTTTGTCCATTTGGGCATACGTCGCAGCAATATCACCCGCGAACAAGCTGGAAATAATCCCAGTAATCTCGATTCCTACCACACAAACAAGCCAAAGCAAAAATTTCATTTCTATCGCTCCCTTTCGTTCTCCACTTTTCTTCCGCTACTCGGTTAAATGAATCTAGCAACGGTTTGCTGCTTTTGCCTTAGTTTCTAATATTATGGTATCATTCCTACCTTCATTTCAAAAAAGTAATGCTCGTCTCAAAGAGATCGTTGGTCGATTTCAGCTCTAGTTGTCTGATAACGACCTGCTATACTTGCTTTGTTGTTGGGCAACATATTTATAAAGCGAACCATAACGGCTCTTGTACCCTTTCTTCCAAGGCTTGTCTTTACCACAAAAATGCAGCAATACAGTATGATCGATGACCCAGTCTAAGTCCCAGTGTCCTAGGCTGATCGTTTCATATGTACGGTTTTTTCTTACATCATAATTATATAGTTGGTCTGGAATTCCCAAGATCCGATCCCCATACAGCCCATTTAGAATATCTTGATCCGGTAAAAATAAATTCAATTGATTCTTCTGAATAAATGCCGCAATCTCTTTTTCTTTTACTTCTTGACGTAACTGAGTCAGATTCATCAGCAAAACGCCCGAATTGAAATATCCTTCAGACTCATAATTTTTGAGACGCACTTTATTGATGACTGTCGTAACCTCTGTTAATTTTGAATGGTTTGCTGCCGCATAAAGATGATCTTCAAGCGGTAATTCATATAGCGGCTGCAAATCGTTGATACACAATATGTCTGCGTCTAAATATAAGACCTTATCTAGATCTTTCGGCAAATAATTTTGGGCCAATAACCGGTAATAGATCGACTCTGGATAACGATCACTGACAGGGGCTTGTTTAAAAATAGATCCTGTACCGATAATGACTGGATGGTAGACAATTCCCAGTCCATGACAAAATTGATTCAATTTCTCTGTCTGAGCAAGTTCCTTCTCTTGTAAAACAAATGCATCCAATCGGCTTGCCGATGTGTGCAACCAAATTGAATAGAGGGTTGTTTTTAATTGTTCTACAAACGTATCGTCAATCGCAAACAGCAGGTTCATACTTTTCTTCACTCCTTAAGCAATCATTGAAAACTGCTTGTATCTATCTTCGTACTATTAGTATACCTGATTCTCAGAATCTATACGAAAACAAACCATTCGGCCATCAAAAACAAAAAAACCAAAGCAGCGAGCACTTTGGTCGTTATGGTTTTCGATGATTTAAAAGATCTGGTTTCATGTCTAACATGGAATACCCGCGAACATCATACCGATTTCGGCTTCTTGAATAATCGATCGGTCTTCCCGATTCTAAATAAATAATCTGCTCTAATTCCAAAACTGGATCATCCGATTGACACTTCAAATATTGACGATCATACTCATCACTTTTCGCTGCTTGAAATGTCCGATAAGCACCGGCAAACTTATAATTCAACTCTTCTAACAAATAATCATATACCGATCGATGCAAGATTTCTTTCGTTAATCCCGTCACTAAATCTACTGGCATAAACGAATGTTCCAAAATATAAGGTTGCCCATCTAATATTCGCAAACGAATCACATGATACACCGGCTCTTCCGCAGCGACTTTCAACATCTCTTGTACTCTGCTATCTGGGAAACAGACTTCGAAGGTAATTACCTGACTTTGTAAATCTCTTTTTTGCATTTTCATCTGGTAACTAAGTCCTTTGTATTCGTTTACAGAAGACGTGTCACGATCCCAAAAAGAATGGTTCAACACTTTCGTCCCAGATCCTCGTTTCGAAAGCAACAGTCCCTCCATGATCAAAATATTGATGGCATTCTTAATGGTCATCCGACTGACACCAAATTCTTTTACTAACTCCGTTTGATGCGGCAGAAAGCTCTCTTTGGGATAAGTTCCATCTTTGATTCTTTTTCGAAGGACATCTGCTATCTCAACATACTTTGGCACAACATTCACCTCACATCCTATTAATTAAAAAAGACTGCGGCATAAGCAACAAAGACGACTACCCATCCTGTTGCTTTAGCCACCAACTAGCAACTAAAGCAACAGGATTGTCATTTTCATTCGTTCGGGTAGTTTCGTCTTGTTCTGACTTATGTCCCAGCCTAATTTTGATCGGTTAGATTTCTTTCAGACGACGATTTTCTTGGATCTGTGCCATCTTCACGAATGGAAGATAGATCACGATCGAGATAATCAAATTAACTGCAGCTAAGATTCCGCCAGCAATGCTTTGTGTTGACAAGATCCCACCAATGATCGGTGGTGTTGTCCAAGGCGCAATAACGGTACATGCTGGTACCAGTCCTGTTGCTGTGGCAAAATATGCAGTTGAAACTAATACAAGTGGTGTCAAAACATAAGGGATGAACAAAATTGGATTCAACACGACTGGCAATCCAAACATCACTGGTTCATTGATCATAAATACCCCTGGAGCCAATGATAATTTCGCTACAGTCATATAGGCTTTATGATGACGAGCAACCAAGAAAATTGCGATCAATAAGCCTAATGTTGCACCGGTACCACCTATATTAACAAATGAATCAAAAAACGGCTTATTTACAATATACGGCAATTTGTCTCCTGCTTCAAGCGCTTTCGTATTCGCTTCGATAGCTGGAATGTTAATCGTTTGCATAAATGGATCGATGATATTTGCACCATGCAAACCAAAGAACCAAAGGAAAGCAGAAATGAACCCTAGTAGCAATGCAGCTGGATAAGAGTTTGCCAATCCCATGAATGGTTGTTGCACAAGCTCATAGAAAGATAGAACCAAACTTGATACGCCGAATGCTTGGAAGATTGCTGTGAACAATGCAAAGATCGAAACAGTGATCATTGCTGGGAACAACGCTGCAAAAGAACGAGAAACTGCAGGTGGTACACCATCAGGCATGTTGATCACTAGACGAGGATTGCCTGCCAAACGACGGAAGATCTCAGTAGAAATAATAGCAACGATCAATGCCAAAAATAATCCTTGTGAACCAAGACCCGCAGCTGTCAGCAAACCATCAGCATCTGTGGCCATTGCACCTAATGCAAAAAAGCTGGCAACTGAAATTGCTCCTGCTCCTAATGCATCTTGGTCATAGCTCTTGGCCAAGTTATAAGAAACTGTGAATGCAATCAATAAAGCTAAAATAGAAAATGTACCTGCAGATAAATTATTGCCAAATGCTTGCCAGGTGCCTTCACCAAAAATACCGTTCATAAAATCAATATAAGCTGGAATAGGCAAATTATTGATCAATACCCCAAAAGATCCCAAGATCATCAATGGCATCGTTACGATAAAACCGTCACGAATCGCAACTAGATGACGTTGTGAACCGATTTTGGAAGCAATAGGAATAAAATGCTTCTCCATAAACGCGATAAACTTATTCATTTTTTTCTCCTTTCAAAAACCATCCTATAATTTAGTGAAACCGATTTCCTCTATAGAATACCACGCTTACATTTATAAGTCTAGTCTTTTTATTTATAAAACTGAGCATGGATTATACAGTCCTATTCTTTTGCTATAGACAGCACCATTTTTTGACAATAAAAAAAACACAGTGAAGCAATCTTCACTGTGTTTTGAATCAAAAGCCGTTATTGTCAGAAACTTCTTTGTACCAACGGCCAGATTTTTTAATAGTGCGCTTGGCATCATTATTCAAGTCAACAGAAATGAAGCCATAACGATTCTTGTAGGCATTCGTCCAAGACCAGTTATCCATACATGTCCACATATGGTAGCCAACACAATTGGTCCCCTCTTGGATTGCTTGGTGGACATATTTCAAATGTTCCTTGACGAATTCGATGCGATAATCGTCCTCAATGATTCCTTCATCATTGACAAAACGTTCTTCTCCTTCTACGCCCATACCATTTTCAGAAATATAGCATTTGATATTGCCATAATTCTCGCGGGTATTGGTCAAAATATCATAAATCCCTTTTTCATAGATTTCCCATCCACGATAAGGGTTCATTTTTTTGTCAGGTTTATCATAATTGTCAAAATAATCATCTGGTAATGGGCCATTCGTGTGGTCGATCGGTGTTTCTTTTGCCATAATACGACGTGGCTGATAGTAATTGATGCCTAATAAGTCAATCGTATTTTCTTGGATGATCACTAAATCTTCTGCTTCATGTTCCGGTATCATGTCTAATTCTTTGATGATCGTGACTAATTCTTCAGGAAATGTCCCTTTAACTGCTGGATCCAGAAAAGAACGGTTGAAGAAGGCATCGGCGATTTGGGCTGCTTTAACATCCTCCGGGTTTGCTTCATCTCTCGGATAGCTAGGTGTCAGATTCAAGATAATCCCTATCTCTCCACCCAATTCTAGCGCATGATATTCCTTGATTGCTTTCGCGCTCGCTAAGGTTTCATGGAAGCCGGCTTGAACAGCATGCTTCATGTTGATTTCGTTTGGATAGTGGAACTGATAGAGATAGCCACCTTCTATCGGAACGATTGGTTCATTATGCGTGAACCACTTTTTGACTTTTGTACCAAACAATTCAAAACAAGTTTTGGCAAAAACGACGTAAGCCTCAACTGTCTCACGACTTAACCAACCGCCTTTTTCCTGCAAGGCCATCGGCATATCAAAATGATACAAGTTGACGAAAGGTTCAATCCCATTTGCAATCAATTCATCGAAATAATCATGATAAAAAGCCACAGCTTCTTGATTAACTTCGCCAGTTCCTGCTGGAATCAAGCGACTCCACTGGATCGATGTCCGAAATGTATTGTGTCCTGTTTCTTTCATCAGTTGAATATCTTCTTTATACCGCTTATAGACTTGGGATGTTTTTTCGGGGCCTACACGGTCAAAGAATTTTCCTGGTTCTTGCTCATACCAGTAATCCCAAATACTGGGTCCTTTTTTGTCTCCTGGAAAAGTTCCTTCTGTCTGAGGACCGCTGGCAGCAGAACCCCACCAGAATCCTTCTGGAAATTGATACGTCATCTTTTTTACACTCCTTATTCATGCTTGATACCGTAATCATAAAGGAAGCACTACCAAAAATCAATCTTTTTATTAGACAATGTATAGACATTTAAAATAAAACATGATACATTATGAATTGTAATCGATTGCAAAAAGTTGTTAGGAGTGATTTTTAATGAACGGTTTTATGGATAAAATATCTGAAAAAATCTTGCCGCTAGCCAATGCGTTAGGGCAAAACCGCTACCTCACTGTATTACGAGATGCGTTCATGCTTTCTTTTCCCATTACGATGTTTGGTTCAATCGTAGTGGTTATCAACAATCTGCCTTTTTTCAATGATGCAACGAAAGGCACTCTAAGTACCCTGTTCGGTAATGGACAAAATGCAACAATGAGCATCATGACAGTTTTTGTTACTTTCGGTATCGGCTATTATTTGTCTAAGTCTTATGATGTTGAAGGGATTTTTGGTGGCGCTGTATCTTTTGCAAGCTTTTTGATTCTAACGCCATTTTTCATGACTACAGAATCAGGCGAAACAGTAACTAGCGTGCTTTCCCTTGACCGATTAGGCGCCAAAGGGATGTTTATCGGAATGATCGCTGCCTTCTTAGCTGCTGAGATTTATTGTCGCGTCACAAAACGCGGTTGGCAAATCAAAATGCCTGATGGGGTGCCACCTGCAGTAACGAAGTCATTTGCTGCTTTGATTCCAGCGATCGTTACGCTAACCATCTTTTTGATGATCAATGCGATCATGACCGGCGTCTTCCATGCGAACCTTCATGATGTAATCTATGAATTGATTCAAAAACCGTTAACAGGTCTTGGCAGCAGCTTACCTGCTACACTATTGGCACTGTTCTTGGTTCAGTTCTTATGGTTCTTTGGTCTTCATGGGCAAATCATTGTCAACTCTGTCATGGATCCTATCTGGAACACATTGATGTTGGATAATTTAGAAGCCTATCAAAATGGCGAAGCATTACCCCATATCGTGACGAAACCATTCATGGAAACTTTCACGGTTGGTTTAGGGGGTTCTGGAATGACACTAGCTGTTGTGATTTTGATGGCTTTTGTCCTTAAGAAAAAGCAATACCGTGATGTTGGCCGCTTGGCTCTTGCTCCTGGTATCTTCAATGTCAATGAACCTGCTATTTTTGGAATGCCGATCGTGTTGAATGCGACGATTTTGATTCCTTGGGTAGTCGCACCCTTAGTTGTAACAACCTTCAATTACTTGGTGATGGCTGCTGGGCTAGTTCCAGCACCAACTGGTGTGTCTGTGCCTTGGACCGTGCCAGTGATTGCTAGCGGTGTATTAGCAACCAATTCTTGGTTAGGGGGCTTGCTGCAAGTCATTGACGTGGTACTTGTCGGTATGATCTGGTATCCATTCTTGCGTATTCTGGATCGTCAACAAGAAGCTTCAATCAGTTAAGACAAAAAGACTGGCAGGCCCATCAACCTGTCAGTCTTTTATTTTGAAAAAAGGCTGCCGATTCGGATTGTCGAAATCGCTTTTTTCAGCTATACTCTTTGCGAGGTGAGGAGATGCCAAAATATCAAGAAATTGCCAATATTTTAAGAACCAGAATCAAGAATAAAACCTATCCTCCAGATAGTTTATTACCCAACCAAATAGATCTCGTTGAAGAGTTTCAAGTAAGCCGTATGACCATCAAAAAGGCGATCGGGATTCTCTCTATGGAAGGGCTCGTCTATTCTCAGCGAGGAGCTGGAACTAAAATATTGAATCATCCTTTTGTGGATCGAGATACGACTACATTAACGGAATATGTCGGCTTATCCACTGAAATGCGCAAAGCAAAGCGGCAATTGACCAGTGAAGTCATTGATTTTCAAGTAGCTTTCCCGGACAAAGAGATTCAAGAAAAACTGATGTTGACAGAAGAACAACCTGTCTATAAGATCATCCGTCTGCGAATTTTAGAAGGCAGACCATTTATTCTAGAGCATACGTACATGCCGGTCCATTTAGTTCCTAATCTAAAACGTTCTCACTTGGAAACTTCTATCTATCAGTATGTAAAAGAAGAACTAGGCATTCAATTTGTCGGTGCTTATCGGACGATTTCTGCGGATAAAAGCTCGTTATATGATCAGAAATATCTGGCTTGCGATCCAACCGATCCAGTATTAGAAATTCAACAAATCGTTTACCAAAAAAATGGCTCACCGATCGAATACTCCCGCAGTCGCAACCGTTATGATACGCGGGTATATTCCTATTTAGACGTTCAACGGTAATAAACAGCCAAAGCGGCGCAGTAAAACTAGACAAAAGAACAACCAAAAGATAGAAAGGAGATTTTTCGGTTTTTGGGTGTATTAGTCTTGCTTACTGCTCGCTTTGACTGTTTTTATTTATTGGTCTATTGTTTTTATATCTCTCTTCTCGACGTTCATCAGATAGAAAGTAAACGATAAGAAGTGTCTTTTAACGCAGCTGTCAATGCTTGCTCTGGGGCATCGCTTATGACGGTCGCAGTTTTCTTGTTCAAATCAACTGTAACTTCGGTAACGCCGGCAACTCGAGCAAGTGTTTCTCGTACCGTTTTTGCACAGCCTTCGCATTTCATGCCCTCGACTTGATATGTTTTTTTCATAATGATCCTTCTTTCTTCTCTATTTTATTATTAGTTTCTTGCTGCTCGTTTACTGACTGGAGTGAACCGTTTTAAACGTAGCGCATTCAATAAGACGGAAACAGAACTAAAACTCATGGCTGCCCCTGCAATCATCGGATTCAAAAGCGGTCCGCCAAAAAGATGCAATAACCCCATAGCAACAGGAATCCCCAAAACATTATAAGCAAATGCCCAGAAAAGATTTTCTTTGATATTCTTGATGGTTGCTCGACTCAATTCCACTGCAGTCGGCACATCCATCAAGTCACTACGCATCAACACGATATCTGCAGATTCAATGGCGACATCCGTTCCTGAGCCAATGGCGATACCGACGTCTGCTTTGGCTAAAGCTGGTGCATCATTGATTCCATCACCTACCATGGCAACTTTTTGTCCAGTTTGCTGCAGTTCTGCCACTTTAGCCGCCTTATCTTCTGGCAACACATCACTAATGACTTCATCGATCCCTACTTGATCAGCAATGGCTTGTGCTGTTCGCGCATTATCTCCTGTGATCATCGCCACTTTGATGCCCATTTGATGCAGACGTTCAATGGCTTGTGCGCTGCTTGTTTTCACCGTATCGGCCACAGCAATCAACCCAATCAATGCGCCGTCCATGGCAACATACATTGGTGTTTTCCCTTGTTTTGCTAAGCCTTCGGCAGAAGCAATTACAGATGAGACATCTATTTGTTTTTGATCCATCAACTTTTTGTTTCCTAACAGCACGTCTTTTCCATCCAATCTTCCCGTGATTCCATGACCAGGGACGGCTTGGAAATGACTAACTGAAGAAAATGTTAATTTCTGTTGTTTGGCAGCGGCTACGATAGCTTCTCCCAGTGGATGCTCCGATCCATCTTCTGCAGAAGCTGCTAGCTGCAAGACCGTTTCTTTCGTATGTTCGCCATAAGGTAAAAGATCTGTCACAACTGGTTTCCCTTCTGTGATCGTCCCGGTTTTGTCAAAAACGATCGTTGTGATGTTGCGAGTCGTTTCTAATGCATCACCGCTTTTGATCAATACACCATTCTCGGCGCCTTTCCCAGTTCCCACCATGATTGCCGTTGGTGTTGCTAATCCTAAGGCACAGGGGCAGGCAATGACTAATACCGAAATAGTGATCGTCAGTGCAAAGATCCACGACTCTTGTCCGAAGAAAAACCATGCCAGTCCTGCTAGTAACGCTAAGCCAATCACGATCGGAACAAAAACACCCGAAACTTTGTCAGCTAATCGTGCAATTGGGGCTTTCGAACCTTGGGCATCTTCCACTAGCTGGATGATCTGTGCTAAAGTGGTATCCTTGCCAACTTTTGTCGCCTGATAGCGAAACGTACCCGTTTTATTGATACTCGCTCCAACAACTGAATCACCAGGTTGTTTCTCCACCGGAAGGCTCTCTCCAGTGATCATTGACTCATCCACTGCTGAATGTCCTACTATCAGTTGTCCGTCCACAGGAATTTTTTCACCGGGACGAACAATCACAATATCGCCAGCCACGACTTGCTCGACTGGCACTTCGATCTCTGAATCATTTTTTAAGATCCGAGCAGTTTTTGGTGCTAAATCCAATAATTTCTTGATGGCTTCAGAGGTCTTGCCTTTTGATACCGATTCAAGGTATTTCCCTAGTGTGATTAATGTTAGGATCACTGCAGCCGACTCATAGTATAAATGCATCGCGAAATGCGTCTCTCCTAAATAAACCATGACCGTTCCATACAAACTATATAAAAAAGCCGCACTGGTGCCTAAAGCAACCAGAGAGTCCATATTAGGATGCCCTTTGAACAATGCTTTGAAGCCATTGCTAAAAAAAGCGTGGCCAAAGATCATGACAGGAAGCACAAGGATCAATTGTGTACTAACAAATGCTACAGGCTGTGTCATAGGGTTCAAAAAGGAAGGGAGCGGCAGACCGATCATTTCGCCCATTGCTAAATAAAATAATGGCACGGTAAAAATGGCAGACAACCAAAATCGTTGCCATAACTTTTGAATGGGGTCTTTCTTTGCCGATTGCATCTCAACAGTTTTTTCGGTGAAAGCTTGATAGCCTGCTTTCGTCACCGCTGCTTCGATGGCAGCCGTGTTTAGTTGCTCCTTGTCATAATGAACTGTCAATTTTTCTGTGGCTAAATTGACAGTAGCCGCTTGAACGCCTGCAAGTTTGTTCACGGCTTTTTCAACCGTCTGGGCACAAGAAGCACAGGTCATTCCTTCAATCTGGAATGTTGCTTGCAGCTGATTTCCTATAAGAGAGTAGCCGGCATCGGCTACTGTTTTTGCTAAGAGTTGTTCATCTACCTGCGTTTCATCGTAGCGAACGTGAAGTTTTTCCGTTGCCAAATTGACGGAGGCTTCTTCGATACCTGTGACTTTGCTGACAGCCTTCTCGACCGTCTGGGCACAAGAGGCACAGGTCATTCCTTCGATTGCATAGTTCCCTTCAGCCATTGTTTATTCCTCCTTAATGAAATATCGTACTGGGTTCCCCAAATAAGCGAGAGAGGCTACCTTTTGATTACAACTGTAATCTCTACTCTTCTACTTTACCTCCATCGTTTACATTCGTCAACGATTTTCATTCTACAAAAAAAGTACGCTTTCTTTTAGAAACGTACTTTTTGTTTTGCTATGATTTAACTATTTTGTCCATTGGTCTTGATCACTTCTTGATACCAATAGAAGCTGTCTTTTTTATAACGGGTCAAACTACCGTCTTGATTTTCGTCTTGATCGATATAAACGAAACCATAACGTTTTTGGTAGCCATTCAACCAGCTTAATAAATCAGTAAACGACCAAGTACAGTAACCTAGCACCTCTGCACCATCACTGATTGCTTCTTTGATTGCGTGAACATGGCTTGACAGATAATCGATGCGGTATTGATCATGAATCTGATGATTGTCTGTCAACTTGTCATATTCGCCAAGTCCATTTTCAGTGATCATCACCGGGATCCGATAGCGGCTGGTGATACGGCGTAACGCCACTCGCAACCCTTGAGGATCAATTTCCCAATCCCAATTGGTGCGATCAACAAATGGATTTTCGACTTTTTTGAACATACCGGGTGTTCCTGTTTCTTCTGAACTGCCTTTTTCTCCAGTTGTATTCATTTTACCAGCGCCTACACCATCTAACGGATTTGCTGCGTTAGTGGCGGTTTGATAGTAATTGATCCCTAAGAAATCCGGTTTTGCCGAACGCAACAGTTCCATGTCTCCTGGCTCAATCGTTGGCGCGATCCCCTGTTCTTTCAAGAAATTCATGGCTGCGATCGGATATTCGCCCCATAGGTAGACATCCATCCAATAATGTGCCATCAAATCTTCGGCATTTTCTGCTGCCAAAATATTTTTGGGATCACTGTTGATCGGATAGTTTGGTGTGTAAGCAAAGCTAGGTCCGATTTTACCCGGAATCTCCATCTCATGAAATGTATTGATTACAGAAGCATTAGCTAAGTTGGCAATATGATTCACTTCATACATTCGTTTAGGATCAGTGACACCTGGCGGATGAGCAGCTAATAAATAGCCTAGTGAGGTAAACACATTTTGTTCATTCAGACTGACCCAGTATTTGACTTTGCCGCGAAATGCTTCGAAAAGTGTCGCAGCATAATTAGTAAAATCTTCAATGATTTGGCGAGATTCCCAACCACCGTAAGCTTCTTGTAACGCTTTAGGCAAGTCCCAATGATAGAGCGTAACCATTGGTTCGATCCCTGCAGCAAGCAGTTCATCGATCAAAGCCAAGTAGAAATCTAGTCCCGCTTGATTGACTTCTCCTCGGCCTTCTGGAAAAATTCGTGTCCAAGCAACAGAAAAGCGGTAGGTTTTCAGCCCTTGTTCTTTCATCAATGCCACATCTTCTTTGAATCGATGATAGTGATCGACTGCGACATCACCGTTGGTTCCTTTAAATGTTTTTCCAGGAATGCGCACAAAATCATCCCATACAGAGGCGCCTTTCCCATCTTCTTGCCAAGCCCCTTCGACTTGGTACGCTGCAGACGCAGAGCCCCATAAGAAATCTTTGGGGAAATCTTTTAATTGTTTATGAAACACACAGGTTCCCTTCTTTCTTTCAATAATTCAGAATGTTTCCTTTCTAAGTATACCGATAAAAAAGCGGTTTGTCATGGAAACGCTGCATAATTTTGTCACTGCTTGATTGAAAAAGAAGAGGCGGCGACAAAAGGCCTGCTACAAACTGCGAACCGTGTCATTGTGTACTTCTGCGATTCAGCAAGTTTTCGGCGCACATAGACGCAACTATCTGTTGGATGCCCCAATTCTGCTACTATGCGTGGGTCTTTAGTCCAACTGCTAAGCTGCTTCTTCTGAGTCAAGCTATTCGTTGCTTATTCATCAAACTGTGCTTGGTAAAGGGCTGCATACGCACCTGCTCTAGCTAATAATTCATCATGAGTCCCTTGTTCGACGATATTACCGTTTTGGACCACTAAAATCACATCTGCGTGACGGATAGTGGAGAGACGATGAGCGATCACAAAGGACGTTTTGCCCTTCATCAGCTCAGTCATTGCCGTTTGGATCAACCCCTCGGTCTGGGTATCGACATTTGATGTGGCTTCATCTAAAATCAAGAGATCCGCATCCAAAAGCATCGCACGAGCAATGGTCAAAAGCTGCTTTTGTCCTTGCGAAATCCCGCCACCATCTTCTGTGATCAGTGTGTCATACCCTTTTGGCAATTGTTGAATGAACTCATGGACATGGGCTGCTTTAGCCGCTGCCTCTACCTCAGCAAGAGTCGCGGATGCTTTACCGTAAGCCAGGTTTTCAAAGACAGTTCCAGTAAATAACCAAGTATCCTGCAGCACCATCGCATAGCTTTTGCGCAAGCTGCTGCGCGTCGCTTTTTTGATGTCCTGTCCATCTAAACGAATCACTCCTTGATCCGGATCATAAAAACGCATTAAGAGATTCACGATCGTGGTCTTACCTGCCCCGGTTGGACCAACGATAGCGACTAAACTGCCTGGGGCAACGTCCAGCGATAGGTCCTTAATGATCATGCGATCCTTTTGATACCCAAAGGAGACATGATCCAATTGGATACGCCCGGTTACTTCTGTAAACTCATAGGCATCAGGAACATCGGAGACTTCCGGTTCTTCATCCAACAAGCGAAAGATCCGTTCTGCTGCTGCCAACGCGGATTGCAAATCGCTAAAGATATTGGCCAGCTCATTGATCGGTCCAGAAAATTTACGAGAGTACAACACGAAGGAGGAGACGCTTCCTAAAGAGAGACGACCGAATAAAAATAGCAGTGCGCCAAAGACACTGATCAGTGACAACGAAACATTGTTGATAAAGTTGATGGACGGTCCCGTCATGCTGCCATAATATTCTGCATTGTAATAAGAGGAAACTGCGGCCTGATTTTTTTCATCAAATCGTTCAATGATCGGTTCTTCTTGGTTATAGATCTTAATCGTTTGCTGACCCGAAAGAATTTCTTCTACAAATCCGTTCAATTCCCCTAGCTTTCGCGAACGACGCCGAAATAATGGCTGAAATTTCTTCATTAAATAACGAGTCAATAGAACCGAGGCAGGCACTGTCACTACAAAAATCAAAACGAGCACTGGAGAGATCAGCAACATCATAATAAACGAACCAATAATGGTGACTAAGCTACTCAGCACTTGGATGGCATCACTAGCTAATGATGTATTGATCGTATCGACATCATAACTGATTCGACTAATGATATCGCCTGTTTGGATACGATCAAAGTAGCCGATCGGCAATTCAGAAATTTTGTTGAAAATCGCTTTGCGCATGGACTGGACGACACGTTGACTCAGACGGATCATCAATAATGAGATCAGATAACTTAACACCGCTGAACAAAGATAAAAAGCAATCATCCATCCGCAATAAAAGAATACTCGGTGAAAAACAACTTTTCCTGGACCTGGCTGGATGGCATCAATGGCATAACCGGAAAGCAGTGGACCTACTAAGGAAAACAGATTGCTAGCCATCATTAAAACTGCTGATAATAGAAGAAGCCATTTCGCTTCATACAAATAGTGCCAGAGACGCTTCACAGTTTTTTTCGTCTCTTTTGGTTTTTCGGCGACTGTCTTGCTAGGCATTGATTCTTCCTCCTGTCTGTCCATGATAGATTTCCTGATAGATGGTATTCGTCGCCAGTAATGTGGCATGATCGCCGAATCCACTCATGCGGCCATTTTCCAACACAAGAATCTTATCTGCATGCTGGATCGAACCGATTCGTTGTGCAATCAAAATCGTCGTTGTGTCCGCAAATTGTTGTTTAAGTACTTGGCGTAGTTTGGCGTCTGTCTGATAATCCAATGCACTGGCTGAATCATCCAGGACTAAAATTTGTGGTTCACCAGCTAATGCACGGGATAGGAGGACTCGTTGCTTTTGACCACCGCTTAGATTACTTCCTCGCGCATGAAGTTCATAGGCCAATTGTTGCGGCAACTGCTGGATAAATTCCTTTGCTTGCGCTCTAGCAGCAGCTTCTTCGATTTGTTCTTTTGAAAAGCGGCGCCCAAAATCAATATTTTTTTCGATCGTATCTGCGAAAAGGACATCTTTTTGCAAAACAATGCCAAAATATTGGTGCAGCTCTGCAGGATCCAGTGAGCGGATATCACGGCCATTAATGCGGATCTGACCATTGGTCGGATCGTACAAGCGCAGCAGTAAACGTACAATCGTCGATTTGCCACTGCCGGTAGCTCCGATGATCCCTAACGTCTGTCCTTTGTCTAGAGAAAAATCGATTTCCTTCAGGACGGTCGTACCATCAGGATAAGTAAAGGAAACGTGGTCAAATACAATGTGTGCCTCATCTTCTCTTGCCAGAAGGGGAACGACCTTCATGTCTTCTGGTAGTCGCAGTACCGCTTGAATACGGTCTGCGGAAGCTAATCCTTTCGAAACGATCACGAAAATCCGCGTGATGCTTAACATTGCATTGAGAATGATCGTAAAGTAGGTGAGAAAAGCAATAATCACCCCTGGCTGTGTCAGCCCCGCATTCACTCGATAGGCACTCACTAAAATCACCAATGTCAAACCCGCATTCAGGAAAAAATCCATTAAAGGTGGTGTGGCAGCCATCGTTCGGTTCGCCTTTGTTTCTGCCGCAACAACTGACTGATTGACTCGCTGAAATCGTTGTTTTTCATATTCTGCTTTCGACAATGCTTTGATCACACGAGCGCCTGTCACATTTTCCCAGACGGTGCGAACTAGTGTGTCTACTCGCTTTTGCAATTGCGCAAACAATGGGATTCCTCGCTTCGAAATGATAACAGCGGCAACTAATGTGAAGGGCAAAACTCCAACTAATACGACTGTTAGCACTGGATCTAAAGTAGCTGTGATCAATACGCCTCCTAGTAAGAGGATCGGTGCTCGAATGCCAAGCCGCTGGATCATGCCTACCGTTTGATGAATATTGTAAGTATCCGTAGTCAACCGTGAAACCAGTGAAGGGATACCGACTTGTTCGATCTGAGGAATCGATAAATAGGCTACTTTGGCAAAAAGATCATGACGTATGCTGCCAGTAGCATCTCTGGCAACACTGGAAGCCATACGATTGGCCAAAATATTGGTTACAACAGCAATCACCGAACACAGCAGCATCACACCGCCCCACAAGAATATGGCGGAAACATTTTTTGTAGGAATGATCGTATCAATGATATAGGCTAGGATCCATGGCAACAGCAGATCCATCAAAGACCCAAAAAACTTGATACTGATTCCGAGAGACATACGCCCAATATATGGGCGCAAGTATTTTTTTAGTAGCTTCACTGGACCTCATCTTCTTTCTTTAAAGCACGCTGCGAGTTTTCTTTTACTACTTGCAGATCTGCCAGCAATTTTTGCTGTTCCGTTTCAGAAAACCCTGCTAAGGCTTGCTCATTCCACTGCTTCAACAATTGTTGGAGGATAGGTTGCATCGCCAAGGCTTTTTCAGTTGGATAAATAAGCTGTCGCCGCCCATCCAAACTGCTCGTTTGCCGACGAACATACCCTTTTTCTTCTAAGACTGCTAATTGGCGAGCAACGTTGCTTTTATTGACAAAAATCAACTGACCTAAAGCTTCTTGACTGATCCCAGGGTTGCGACAGACATTTAGAATGTACGTATGATGCATGGGACCTAACCCATATTTTTTTAGCTCTCTTTCTCGGTACAATGAGGCTAAACGGGCAATATGATTGATTGAACGAATGATCGACTCCATAATTTTTCTCCTTTAAATGCCGTAAGGTAAATACAGTAGGTTCAGTATAAAGATAATTAGTTGCGGGCGCAACTAATTCCAAAAAAATTTTTCTTAAAAAAACTTAGACGCCAGAGAAGTGCTGGAGTGTTGCCCACTACAGTTGCTTCTCTGGCCTCTAAGCCAATTCATTATTCTTTGCTGTCGGAAAGCGGCCGTCGGCATTTGTTCCCTTGATTATTTTTGGCGTCTAACTGCAGCAAACAGCTGCCGCTTTTTCCAAAGAAAACCAAGAGCCAATAAAACCCATGCAGCCATTGTCACCCACAGTCCCCAGTCAAAATACCAAGGCGCGTCATAATCCACGATCAGCTCATTGAGACCTGCCTGCTGCTTAACAGTCACTGCCCCTATCGTACTCACTCTGATGTCGGAACGCGTCAATGGCTGGCCGTTAAGCTGTAAGGTCGTTCGCTGGTAATTGATGACCGGTAATGCCTTCCAGCTAGAATCGTCCCCTTGCCAGCGCAAAATCAACTGTCCATTAACCACTGCTTTTTGCACTGTCGTGTTTTGCTTGATGATTTGTTCCCCATAGGCATCGTATTTATTTTCCTTTGTGTCACGATAGATGGGAACATAATCGGGGGTTGACCGCTGGAACAGCACCAGTGCCTTGGCCTTGTCTGGACTGAAATAAGCCGCTTTCAGCGTCTGCTGATCAGAAACAAACAGATAGGAGTGATTTCTGATTTTCACCGCGGAATCGCTGGACTGCCACTCACTCATCTTGGTACTGGTTTGGAACATGATCTGACCCACACTGACAACTAAAAGTAAAATCAGCCAAATCGGCCGATTCAGGCGGCTATCCGCTAAATAGGGCCGCAAAATACACAATCCCGCAAGAATCAGCACTGTCGCAGGGACAAAAAAGCGAAAAGGAAATTGAATCAATTCTATCAATGGGTTTTCGAGACTAGATAACCATTGCCATGGCAAATAGTTAGACGATAATAGGAAAAAAATGCCCGCAACGACAGTCATCAGCTTCAAGCCATTGGATATCTCTTGCCATTTCTTCAAAGAGCCGGCAAAAAACAACCCACAGACCAATGGGAAAAGGTAGGGGGATGTCCACCAATAACTGCTGGTGCCCGTAATCGTATTTCGTTCCATATGGTGATTCACAAAAGGTGGTAACAATTGATTGCTTTGATAAAGATCAAGCATTGCCAGCCAAATATTGGCAGTCAGCAGAAGAAAAATGCCAATTGCAGTAGTTAAATGGAGCAAGAGCCGCTTTTTATCTTGGCTTTTCAAAAAAGTGCGCAAAAAGAACGGAATATAGATCAAAACCAATAAAATACTAGAAAAAACATGGATTTGAAACAGCGCAGCCACTGATACCCCTACAGCAAAGGGACGAATCCGTTGAAAGCGCGTCATATCGATCAATGGAATGAAACAAAAAGGCAATATTGCTGCCCCCCAAGCCGAAAAGCCTTGTCGTTCGACCCAATATTGGATCGAATACGTCGTCATAAAAAGAATGCCCATCCCCACAGACAACCAGCCTGAGACTTTTAATTTTCGCAGCAACGTGTACATGGACGTTCCTGCCAAAAGGTATAGCAACCCATTCGATAAAAGTTGGTACTGGAACCAGGAACGGCTGATCAAAACCAATATCCCTTGAAAATACGCAAAAAATGGACCATACAATGCATTGACGATCCGTCCAGATTGCTGAAACCCATAAATGGAAAGAAAGTATTGATAGTTCCCCTCTTTGATTTGCTGGCTCGTCTCATAAAAACGATTAAAATGAAAGACGGCATCCGAACCTAAAATCAAGCCACGGCCAAACAATTGCGGCAACAATAGCAGCAGGCTTACACAGAAAATAACGAGCAATTGCAGAACTGTCGGCTTGAATAAAACTGCTTTTTTCACTAAATGACCTCCTTGCAAAACAGTTCTTATTTTTTAGAATAACAGAATTGTCGTATAAGGTAAAAAATAAGCCTTTTTGAAAAGGGTATCATTGTAAAAATTTAATGAAGCGCCCCCTTATTGAAGCGTCCCCTAATGAAAGCTAAATTCAGCTTCAAAAAAAATACACCTTCTATAACTTTTTACAAAGTACAATTACGAAGTGCATCAACGCAATAAAAAAGCCGCAAACGCGAGGTTTACGACTTTGAGCGGCTAAAAACAGCACTTCGTTGTTTTTTTCTCTATATATGCTTAATACATACTTGCTTTTCGTCTATCAGCAAGCAAACGGTAGATTTGATCAAGCTGATTGGGTAATGGCCTGCCAACTTTCTAATAACTCGCTCAGCAGTTCTGCAACCGCTTGGGCAGGAACCACTTCTTTTTTGATGTTGGCTTCAATCAGCTGCTGATACATGTATTCATACAATGCTGCAAGACCTTCAGCAATTTCGCCGCCTTGTTTTTCGTCTAACGACGTACGCAACTCCAACAAAATATTTTGCGTTTTTATGAAGTGTTCATGGGCTTTTGCTAGTTCTTGTTTTTCAATCGCTAACTGAGCCAATTTGATATTCTTGATTGCTGCCTGCAAAAGCATTTCAATCAATTTGTTAGGTGACGCGCTCATCACTTGATTCTTTAAGTAGTTGTTTTGCATTTTCTGATAATTCATCTTTTTATCCTCACTATAAATCAAATTCGACGAAGGCGGCATTGTCTTCTTGCTGCAAATACGTTTTGACAAGATTATTTTTGCGGTTCAAACGTCCTAATTCTTGTTTGATCTCTTGCTGCTGGGCTTTGACCTGGTCTAAGAACACTTGATACGCTTGGATCACTTGTTGCGCCAATACACTGGTTTGGGGACTATGGCTCTGTTCTTCTGCCTGCATGGCTTCTATGACCACTGCATTGGCTGCCATCAAACGACCGGCTTCTTCGCTGTCGCCATGCCATTTTGCAAAACTAGTTAAGATCTGATTCAAACGTTCATCTAATGATACGTGTGGCTCCATAGATTGTTTCCTTTCTTGTTGACGAGGGTTTCTTATGCGAATGAAAAAATGACTGCTTTAATCGTATATCTTGCCTAGTTTGACGTATTGGCAAACTGATTGCTTAGGTAACTCAGCTGATTTTCAGCCTCCATCATCACGGAGTCTAATTTGGTGAACATTGTGATGTAACGCTCTTTTTTCATTGCTAATATATCATCAAACCGTGTGATCTGCTTGTTTAAATCCTTGATGGTACTGTCATAGGTCGCAGATTTGGTGGCAATGATCCCTTTATTGGCTGAAGTATTGACGACATAGCTGTTGGCTAATTCTTTTAGCGCTAGTGTATAGCCGGTCTCTTTCGTACTCGCAGTGCCATCGGCTTCTTTGATTTTCGTACTTGCATAAAAGAAGGACTTCACAGCAGCGGGATCTTCCGCTAGGGCTTCTTTTAACTTTGTCGTATCCAGTCCCAATGTACCATCATTATCGACGGTGGAGATGCCTAGCTTACTAGCGGTCAGCTTTGAGCCGCTGACGGCTGGAATGGTGATCAAATTTCGCAATTGAGTCTGTAGACGGGTCAACGCACTGTCTCCCACCAAGGTCCCCGTCTTGTTGTTTTCACTACTAGGATCTCCCACGGTCAAATTATCATCGATAAAACTCATCAAGCTATTGTATTGATCCACTAATCCTTGCACTGCATCAACGACTTTCGAGGTATCATTGGCTAAAGAAAGCGTCACATGCTCCTCGCTTTTTTTAGCTAATGTCAGAGTGACACCATCGATAACATCCGTCACACTGTTACTGTCGCGAGTGATCTTCATGCCGTCTAGCTCAAAAATAGCCGGTTGGCCTTGCGTCGTTGTCGCAGTTGAACCGATCCCTAACCCTTCGGCGGCATTGCCGTCGATCAAGAAATTTTTGTCGCCCATTTTGGTATTCGTTAAAATCAAGCGGTTATCCACGATACTCGCCGCAACGAAGGTCGTCTTGCTTTGGCTATTAATCTTAGCTGCCACATCTTTTAAGCTGTCTTCAGCAGTGATCTCGATCGAAGCGGTGATCGGTTTGCCATTTTCATCTACTTCCGAACTGGTCAATGACAGCTGACCACTGACATTTAGAGCTGTTTTGCTGCTTTGAGCTACTTGACTCCCCGTCACCTTCGTGGCTGTTGCTAGTTGGTTGATTTTTAAATCATAGGTACCTTCTGGGGCTTCCGTTGTTCCTGCAATTGAAGCGATACTGCTATTGGTGGTCGTCGCTTTTTTCGTTTGATAAGCATCATCTTTTTGTAATGCATCGACTTTTGACAAAAAGTTCGTCAGGCGAGTGCTGATATCACTCCACGCCGTTTTTTGTGCTTTAAGCGACGTGATTTTGTTCTCAGCGCGGGTCTTATTGATCGCATCTGCCGCCAATAATTTTTCAATATCTTCTGAAGTCACGCCAGAATAACTCCCTAGCGTTGTACTGATTCCTGAACTGCTGGTTACACTTGCCATATTTTCATCCCTTTCGATCGACCGCGATCCCCATGTCATCCCATATTTTTCCAATCACATCTAGCATGTTGGCGGGTGGGATCTCTTTGATGACTTCGTTGGTCTGCATATCCACCAAACGCACCATCGTCCGCCCCGTGCGCTCATGCACTTCATAAGCCAATTTCATATCTTTGCCCAGTAGCAGCTGATTCACTTCATCCACGGAGACTCCGATCTTGTGCTGATCGGCTGCTGAAAAATAGTGGATCGGCGGTTCAGTTGCCACTGTCCGTTCCTTTTCCTCTGTTAATCCACGCCCTTTGCTTTGCGAGCGAAGGTTGGTGGCCTCTTGATCTACGGCTTCAATCGGCCGTGTCTTAGCGACCGACGCAACGGCTTCGATCGGGTGTATTCCTGAAATTGGCTGAATATCCATCAGAGCTTCCTCATTTCTAAGCGTTTTTGTGCTGCTATGTAAAACACAAGAACTGTGCTTCCCCTAGGCAGTCCTTGTGTCAGTAGTTCCTCTGATCAAAAAATTATCCTTGTAACAAGCTTAATACACTATTAGGCATTGAGTTTGCTTGTGCCAACATTGAAGTTGCTGCTTGAGAAAGGATGTTGCTCTTCGTAAAGCTCATCATTTCTTGCGCCATATCAACGTCACGGATACGTGAGTTTGCTTCAGATAGGTTTTCTTGCGTTGTACCTAAGTTGTTGATTGTGTGTTCTAGACGGTTTTGCGCCGCACCAAGATCCGCACGTTGTGCAGAAACTGCTTTGATCGCTTTATCGATTTTTGTGATTGGGTTGTTTTCAACGATGGCAGTTTCCGCTGCTGCTGCTGCTGCTTTGCCTTCATCAGAAGCGGTAAATGTTGCTAAAGCATCATCGTATGTTTTTTGAGCTGTTGCTTTTGCTGCATCATCCGCTGCTGTATCGATGGCTGTTTGTAAATCGGCAACTGTTTTACCAGCTGCCGCATCAACTTTGCCGTCCGCTGCATATTTTGTTGTTGTATCTGCTTTGAAGGCAGCCGCTACTGCTTTATCTTTTGCTGCAGCAATATCGCTTGTGGCAAATGCTTGTGTTAAATCTAAGCCTTTTACTTTCAAGGCAGTTGAGCTCATGTTTGTGATTGAAACGCTCATTGTTTGGTTTGCGTTGGCACCGATTTGGAAAGTGAATGATTTCGCATCATCGCCTTCACCAGTTAACAAGCTTTTTGTATTGAATTCAGTGGTATCCCTGATACGGTCGATTTCATCAGACAATGCGGTGTATTCTTTGTTGATCGCACTGCGGTCGTCATCACTTAACGTACCGTTTGAACTTTGTACCGCAAGATCACGCATACGCCCTAAGATGCTGTGGGTTTCATTTAATGCACCTTCTGCTGTTTGGATCAATGAGATACCATCTTGTGCGTTGCTTTTTGCTTGTGACAAACCGCCGATTTGGCCTTTCATTTTTTCAGAAATTGCTAAGCCAGCTGCATCGTCCCCAGCTTTGTTGATGCGTAAGCCTGAAGATAATTTAGACAAAGAATTGCTTTTAGAAGCGTTGGCTGCCGTTAGGCGTGAGTAAGTATTCAATGCTGAAACGTTTGTATTGATTCTCATGTGTAGTTCCTCCTAATTTTTATTCGCTAAGGTTTCCCTCTGCTACTATTTATCGGAAGAAACCATTCAGGATTAAGCCTTTTTTCTAAAAAAAAATAAAAAACTTTTGCTCTCAGCAAAGAACAAAAGTTTTCGGGTTAATTTAAGTAATCTAGAATGGACATCTGCATGATTTTTGTTCCCATCGCTAGTGTTGAACGATAGGCAGTCATTTGATTTTGATATTCCATATACTTTTCCGCAATATCGACGTCTTGTTTGTTGGACAGTGTTTCGGTCAAGTTCAGCTTTTCCGTCTCGTTTCGATCAGCTGCTGCCTCCAAGCGATTGTAGAGAGTGCCGATCTGCGCCCGTACATTCACCACATTAGTGGCATGCTGGTCATGAGCGGTTAAAAGCTCGCCCCCTAATGCATCTTTATCATCACTGCGCAACGCAGACAATAAATCATTGAAGTAGGTGCTTAAATTTTGGGGATCCGCAGCTGTACCCGTCTCGTTCATCAGACGATCACCGCTGGCTAACAGATCCACCGAGACCCCGTTTGCGATTTCTCGGGGCAAGTCTTCGCTAGAGCCATTGTATTTGATACCGACGATGGCGTCATTTTTTTTGACGATCTCAAAAGGCGCCGTCGTCGTATTCGTTCCGCTAAATAGATAGCGACCATCAAAGTTGGTATTTAATGATTCCACGATGCCTTCGATCTCTTGCTCGATCTCTGAACGATTTGCGCCTAATTCCTCACTGCCGGCTGTTGCATTGGCAGAAGATTGAACCAACGAGCGAATCCGCAGCATCGAGGTACTAACACTTTCTAAAGCAGAATCTTGAGCTTTTGTCCAAGAAATACTGTCTTTGATCGTATTGTTGTAAGTTTTGTTTTGATTTAACGACACATTAAGATCCATGATTTTTGAAACCAGCAGTGGATTATCCGAGGACTTGCTGACTTCTTTCAAGCTCGATAGCTGATTCAACGTGGATTGGACTTTGGAGGCGTTGGTTCCTAGATTTCGTAAAAAATCATTGTAGGTGATTGAATTGGAAATACGCATGGTCTACACTCCTGTTCGATTGATCAATGTGTCTAACATTTCAGAAACGACCGATAATATGCGGGCATTGGCCTGAAATCCTTGTTGGAAACGAATCACATCTGACATTTCTTCATTTAATGAAACCCCGGACACCGATTGATTTTTGTATTCTAGTTGATTCAGCAGTGACAATTGAGCACTGACCGTATTGTCGGCTTGCTGTTTTGAGATCCCGTTTTTGGTAACGATACTGTTAAAATAGCTGCTGACACTCATTCCGGATGCTGCATTAGCAAACGTCAATGTCTCAGGATCAAAAGAAGCGATCGTCTTTTCTGACAATGGGAAATCCAATTTGGCACTGCTGAGTTTCGCCATTGCAGCGGCTCTTGAACCATCTCCTGCTGCATTGCTCGTTCCGCCGGCCACCAGACTTGGGTTATCTAACAGTGCTTGGCTGACCCGAATCGTCGTGGCTGTACCAGTATCATCTTGGCCGATCTCAAATAGACCGCTAGTACGAGAAGCGCCGCTGGTAAAGACCATGTTCATGGCTTGCGCGATCGTCGTCGTAAAGTTGTTCAATTCCGTCAAGCGGCTGCCGATCTCACCAGATGATGCTTGCAGGCCGCCGATCGCGCCTTCTTTGATCGGCAATTCTGTATAGGCGGTGTCGCCATTGTCGGTGGTTTTCGTCAACAAGATGGTTCCAGCTGGATAAGATCCTGTAATGGTTTCAGCAGGATTCAAGGCGTTGCCGTCTTTGGAAACCAAGGCGCCTGTGTCGCTTTGTCCCACCACCACACTAAGGGTATTGCGTTCCTCAGCACTTAAAATCGTCTGTCCGCTCATGGATACAAACCCACGGCCATATTGATCGGTCTTGGTTTCGATCCCTGCTAGACCCGAGAGATCTTTCAACAGACTGTCTCGACGATCTAAGAGATCATTGGGTGTTTCACCACTCGTCGTCAACCCATAGATCTGTTCATTCAAGGATTGCAGCTGTTTGACCTTCTCATTGAAGTCCAGCGCGGATTTTTCGATGGTATCCAGCGTATCGCTTTGCAACTGCGTCATTTGTTTGCCCATTTGGTTGATGGTATCGGCAAACGTACTGCTGTTTTCCAGCACGAGGGTCTTAGACGTATCCAGTTCAGGATTGTTGGCTAATGCGGTCCAAGAATCAAACATCGTTGCCAGCTGTTTGGACAGTCCATTGTCAGAAGGCTCATTCATTAAACTTTCCAGCTGTCCTAATATGTCTGCTTTTTGTTCGTAATATGTATAGGTAGAATTGGCATTGCGTACTTGTCCAATGACAAAATCATCGACGATCCGTTCGACACTGCCGACTTTCACACCCATACCGATGCTGCCGACGCCCGCTAAATGATAAGACGCTTCGGCTTGCAAGTTGACTCGTTGTCTTGAGTAGCCGTCTGTATTGGTATTTGCAATGTTGTGGCTGCTGGTTTGCAACGCTGCTTGATTGGCGGTCATGCCCCGGGTTGCGGTGCCTAATGAACCAAATAGTCCTGTCATAGAAGTACTCCTTACATTTTTTGATCGATGATCGCTGTTGAGACAGCTTGTTTTTCTTGGTATTTCGAATACGTATTTGCTGGTGTCTTGATATTTTCTTTGACTGCATCCATCAAAACGGTTTGGAAACTAATGGCTTGTTCCGTCAGCAGGAGATTCTCGGCTTGCTGCACTTGGATCTGGCGGATGAGTTCTTTGATCGCCGCTGAAAGAGTTCCTTCATACATGGAAAAAACGGGTACGAAGGCGGTTTTTTTCTCGACGAGTTCTGGTAATTTTTCTGCTTGATTTTTGATCAAGCAGGTCTTTTCTTTTTGCAGCAACCGCAAGAACTGCTGAAGCTGACGCTCAAATTCCCGCTCTGTCATCTAGTCGACCTGCTTTTCATCTTGCTGCAGCATTTTATCGGCGATCGTTTCGGCAGATACTTGGTAGGTGCCTTCTTTGATCGCTCGTTTCAATTCTGCCACTCGCTCACTGCGACTGGCTGTTTGATTGGCACTCTTTTGAATGGCTTGAGCTGTTTCGGACAATTGAACATCGACGGTTTTTTCTGTCTGAGGAGCAGTTGGCTTTTCTTGTTTGACCGCATCGCGTTTGATGGCCTTGTCGCTGTATTCTGCGTAACCTCTTTCGATTTTCATAGGTTCTCCTCCGTTCTCATTCTTCTACCCTCTACTATCGGTCAAATCACAAAAAAGTTAAACCCATATGTTTAACTTTTTGCGATTTCTTCAAGTTAATGCAAATTGTGAATGCGTTGTTTTTGCGAAAGAATGTTGGTGATCCGTACGCCGAAGTTTTCATTGATGACCACGACTTCCCCAGTGGCGATCAGTTTGCCGTTCAACAAAATCTCTAGCGGTTCATCCGTCAGTTTTTCCAGCTCGATGACGGAGCCCGTATTGAAAGATAAAATGTCCTTAATGGTTTTTTTGCTGCGGCCTAACACGACACTTAGATCCAATGGCACATCAAGGATCAAGTCCAAATTATCCCCATCGTTCACTCCGCTGGAGGCCAATGTTTGAAATGCCGGTTTGCTGACCTCCACGGGCTTTGATGCAGCCTCTGGTTCTGGCTTAGGTGCAGCAACGGGTGCTGTTGGCTGCGGTGTTGGTGTTTCCCGAGTAACGACAGTCGCTTCATCGGACAGCATCGCACTGGCGATATCGTTGACCACAGGATCCGTAAAGATCTGCATGATTTTGCTTTCGATCAGACCTTCGACGCGCAAAGAAAATGAGATACAGTAAATCTCTTCCTCTGCCTCGATCCCGCTATACTCAATGTTTTCTGGTGTCTCCCATAGTTTGACGATCGGCGGCAAGATATCCACTTTGCGGCTGATCATCGTCGCCATCGAAGTCGAGGCAGTCCCAATCATTTGGTTCATGGCTTCTGCCACGGCGCTTAGCTCTAATTCCGTAAATTGGGTGTTGGTGGGTTCACCAGTTCCCCCCATCATCAGATCAGCGATCACGATGGCATCTTTGACTTCTAACAGCATCAAATTACTGCCTAAAAGGCCTTCTTTAAATTCAACTGTCGTTGCTACTTTTGGTGCAACGAGGTCGTTTAAGATCTCACCAAATTTGATTTTAGACACCCGGGGAGTCGTGATACTGACCCGAAGATCAAGAATGGAAGACAACGTCGTCGCCGCTTGCGACATGGAGATATTTCCAACTTCGCCAATAATGTCGACTTTGACTTGCTCTTCTAATCCTTGCGGCTGGGCTGGGGCACTTTGATTCAGCAATGCATCGATTTCTGCTTGGGATAAACGTTCACTCATAGTTTTTGCTCCTCTTCTAACTTGTCTAATAACTCAATGGCTAAACGGTCCTCTTGCTTCCCAGGTTTTGCCCGGAAGTAAGGTTTTCCATCGATGAAGGTCTCTAATGGTTCAGTAATTTTTTTGTCTAGTTTGATGACATCGCCTTCTTCTAGGTGGAGAAACTCAGAAAGACTCATTTGAGCATGGCCCAGCAGAACTTCTAAATTCAAGCCGACCCCATTCAAACTTTTTTGCAACTCGCGGCTATCGTCTTGGTTGACTGGCTGATTGCTATCAAACCAATTGCGGAAACTTAATTTATCAATGATCCCTTCAAAGAAGACGTACGGGATACATAGATTGATGAAATGTTTCACTTCAAAAATTTTGATAGTAAAGGTCACTAATACGACGGGTTCGTTCGGCGACATGTTTTGCATCAATTGCGGATTCGTATCGATTCCATCCAAAACCGAATCCAAGGCAACGATGTCCTTCCAAACATTTTGGTAGACCCGTACAAATTGTGCCACCACTTCTTCCAAGATCGCTGTTTCAATATCAGTAAAACTTTTTTTCTCGCTAAAATCCATTTCGATCGGCTTGTTTTGATAAACATCTAAACCGCCGCACAACAATTCTACCAACATCATGCACAGTTGTGGGTTCATCTCGATCATCTGGATCCCGCTCAAAGGCTGCGAATGAAAGAGCCCCAATAAAGTAAATTTTGGTATCGAATGGATAAATTCGTCATAACTGACTTGTTCGATAGCTGCCAACTGCAAAGAAACATTGGTCCGCAGTTGGGTAGAAAGCATGCTGCTGCTCATCTTCGAGAAATCCTCGAAGATCATGTGCAGGGTATTGACGTACTCTTTCGACAGCTTTGTTGGTCGGCGAAAATCGTAGGCTTTCACTTTGGCTTGTTTGTCTTCTATCTCAATAATTTCTTGATCGATCTCTCCGCTGCTCATCGCATTCAACAATAAATCAATCTCTTGCTGCGTCAATACCTGATCCACACTAATCCCCCATTTTTTTAAAAAATCATGTGATCGATTTGAATCACACTGGCTACTTTTTCACCGATCGTCACGACTCCAACGGCATGTTCTGTCTCTTGATTGTCTAGTTGGATATCCTCTTCGGTGATATCAAGAACTTCAATTACTTCTTCTACGAGGACCCCTTTGGTTTCCTCTTGCTTCTTCATGATCAATATATTTTTTTCGTAGGCTGGTTCCATAATCGGAATCAGTTTTGCCAAACGAATCACCGTTACGACAGACCCCCGCAGGTTGATCAACCCTTCTACCCACTCAGGTGCTAAGGGCACCTTCGTAAAGGAAGGAGCATCAATGACCTCGTCCACCGAGTCCGCCGAAATCAAATAGTACTGCTGGGCCATTTTGAAAAGTATCATCTGCATGTCGCTATCCTCCTAGGCATTAGGCAAAGGCTTTATCAATGGCAGTGATTACGCGGTCCGTGTCAAAGGGCTTCACGATAAAGTCCACCGCACCGGCGCGAATTGCATCCATCACCATTCCTTGTTGTCCCATGGCACTGCACATCACGACTTTCGCCTGCGCATCAAACGTGCGGATCATTTTTAACGCCTCTAAGCCGTCCACTTCCGGCATCGTGATATCCATGGTCACTAAGTCCGGTGTCGTTGCTTGGTATTTTTCAAAAGCCTCTTGGCCATTTTGGGCTTCCCCCACGACTTCATAGCCGTTTTTTTCTAAAATATCCTTTAATTTCATGCGCATAAATACCGCATCATCCACGATCAATACTTTTTTTGACATTGTATTTGCCCCTTTCAAATTCCTAATGAATCAAATATGTTTTCTAGTACACCGATTTCTGGAATCAAAAATAACGATGCCTCTAATGTTTCTTTGGCATAGACGAACTCATTACGGATTACCATCACCTGCTCATCATACTGGGCCATTGCCAAATAGATGGAACTGATCGCTGCGCCAAAGAAATCATAGCTGGCACTTGGTAAAGACGCACTCAGCTGTGTTTCCAACAGTTGCCCGATCGCGATCAAAAAAGAATTGGTGAGGATGTTGGTCAACTCATTGATGACTGATTGCTTCAACTCTTCTGACGGATCGCTTTCTTGGATCATCAACTGACGCAATTTTGCGGCGGATTCATCCGTTAAGACAAACAAGAAGATCCCCCGAAACGCCCCTTCGATTTGACTTATCACCACATGTACTTCTTTGTCTTCCGCCATGATCTGCTGATACAAATCCTCATAAGCTAGAATCTCGACTTCCGGTACCCGCATATCGATCGGTTGTTGGAGAAGCTTTGATAAACTAGTCGCAGCGTGGCCACCGCCGATATTGATCAGTTCTTTTAGTCCATCGATCTGCAGCGCTGTATAACTCATAAGCGGTCATCCTTTTTTTTCTGACAGATCGCATGAATGTCTAAGATCAGTGCGATCGAGCCGTTACCCATAATCGTTGCTCCTTGATAGCGATTCAGCTTTTGCAGCAGCGGATCGATTTTCTTGATGACGATCTCTTGTTGGCCGATCAATTCATCTGCCAAAATACCGTGAAATTGTTGGTCATTGTTGACGATAATTGCGAATTTTTTCTCAGATAGGTCGCCTTCGATCGCTAAGAGTTGATCGGTCCGAATCAACGGAATCAACTCTTCTTGAAAACGATAGACCTCATCTGAGACCGTCTGAATGATCTCTTCTTCTTTGATCATCACCACGCGTTCGACTAGATTTAATGGGATCGCAAAGGTTTCTTCGCCGACGCGAACCATCAATGCTTGAATGATCGACAGGGTCAATGGCAATTTGATCACAAACTGCGTGCCTTTATTCGGCTGACTCTTCATCTCGATAGTTCCCCCTAGTTGGGTAATCTTCGATTGCACGGCATCCATCCCGACACCGCGCCCAGAAATATTGGTCACTTCTTGGGCTGTTGAAAAACCGGGGTGGAAGATCAGCTGCTGCAACGCTTCATCGGAAAGGCCTGCCGTGGCTAAGCCTTTCTTTTCAGCACTTGCTTTGATTACTTGTGGATCAAGGCCTTTGCCATCATCCTCTAATGTAATGATCACGCGATTACCTTCTTGGTAGGCCGCCAAACGAATCGTGCCCTTGCGAGGTTTGCCCAGTTTTTCCCGAACGTTGGGTGCTTCGATGCCGTGATCGGCAGAATTACGCAACAGATGGACCAGGGGTTCGCTCAACTCAGAAACCACTGTTTTATCCAATTCCGTTTCTTCCCCAAAAATGACAAGTTCCATTTCTTTTTGCAGTTCATTGGATAAGTCCCTAACCATTCTTGGAAAGCGGCTGAAGACGACATTGACTTGCTGCATGCGGATCCGCAAGACCAAATCTTGCAGCTCAGAAGTCAATCGTGAAACTTGTTCTAAGGGGTCTTTGACTGCTTCGATGTTTTCCCGCTCACTGACATCTTCTAATTGATTGCGATAGACCACCAATTCGGATACGAGATCCAAGAATGAATCTAAGCGATTCAAGTCGACTCGGATTGATTGATTTTGGGCAGACGCATGATGTGCTAGCGCCGGTGATTTTTCTTTCGTTTCTGTTTTCGCTTGTTGGAGAGCAGGAGTTTCTGACTCTTGGGCCGACGCTGGCTGAAGCAGCTCTTCTGCCTCTTCCAACACAGCGGCTGATGGATCAAAAGGTGCCACCACGAAGGCTTCGATCTCACTATTGCTGGCGATGTTTTGCTCAACATCAGCTAGTGTCTGCTGTGTCAAATACAGCAGCGAGAAATCCGATTCAAAGGTGCCTTCTTCGAGTGTTTGGGCATCTGGTTCTGCATAGAGAACATCCCCTGTTTGACCAAGCTTTTCCATGATCAAAAAGGCACGAGCGCCTTTTAACATGGATTGGGCATCTAAGCGAACAGCAATTTGAACGGCTTGATAGCCATCTCCAGCCGCTTGCTCGATCACGTACAGATCAGAAGGATCGATCTGTTGAAACTGTGGGTTTAATGCGCCCGCTGCTGTAGGTTTTTGACTTGCTTCTGTCTCGGTTGGTAGGCCGCCAGAATGTTCCGTTTGGTCAAGTTCGGCCAATAAATCGGCAATTTGAGCTGGCTGCAGGTCACGTTCTTCCCGCAGATCCTCCACAAGTTCTGACAAGCGATCCAAACATTTGAAAATCAATGAGATCGATTGCTGGGTCACTTGCAAGGTCCCTGTTTTAAACAACTCAAAAATATTTTCCATTTTATGGGTCAGCTGCGTCATGACGTCATAGCCCATCGTTGCCGCCATCCCTTTAAGGGTATGGGCAGAACGGAAAATATCATTCAGCAAGGCGCTGTCTTGTGGATCGTTTTCCAATTGCAAGACATGATCATTCAACTGTGCTAAATGATCGTCTGTTTCTTCAAAGAAAAGGGTACGATAGACACTATTGTCATCCAAATGGGTCCCTCCTTTACAAAATTATACTTTTTGATAGATAAACGAATCGATTTTCTTGAGACCGAATTGTTCCGCGAAATTGATCGTTTCTGTCGCTCCCGTAAACAAAATGCCCCCTGGGACCAATGCATCACTGAATTTTTGATAGACGGCATCCCGAGCGTCACTTTTGAAATAGATCGTCACATTGCGACAAACGATCACATCAAAAGGTCCATTGTACGGGTCTTTCAAAAGATCGTGTTGCTTAAAATGAACCCGCCGTTTGATTTCTGTCTTGATCTGAAACTGGTTCTTTTCTATTGCATCAAAAAAACGGGTACGTTCTGCCGCTGAGACATTCCGCAATTCGTGCTCTCGATAGAGTCCTTGCTTGGCTTTTGCCAAAATTTGCATATCGATATCGGTGGCCAAGACATTGGCTGCAGCAATTTGGTTTTTTTCTAGCAGCATAGCGATCGTATAGGGTTCTGCCCCAATCGAACATGCGGCACTCCAAATTTTTGGCAGCGTGGTTTTCGGGAGAACAATGGTTTTCAAGATGCGTTCAAAGGCGTCAAATAGTTCTTTGTTGCGGTAAAATTCCGTTACGTTAATGGTGATATGGGCTAAAAAAGCTGCCCGCACCCCTTCATCTCCTTCGATCAATTGCTGGTATTCCCTCAACGTTTTTGCCCCGCTGTTTTCCATGATCGTAAGGATGCGGCGCTGCATTTGATTTTCTTTGTATGCGGCTAATGGAATCCCTAACCGGCGATCCACCCATGCATTAAATAAGGCAAATTCTTCTTCCATCTTCTTCACCCGACCATCTGTGCAATTTTTGCTTCAATATCCTGCAATGGCAGGACTTCATCAACGACTCCTTGTTCAATGGCATACCGCGGCATCCCAAAAACTGTACACGTTTCTTTGTCTTGAACGATCGTATAGCCCCCAGCCGTTTGGATCTGTCGTAAACCAGCGGTGCCGTCTTTCCCCATCCCCGTTAAAACGACCGCCGCTAGTTGCGCACCATAGTAATCGGCTGCTGAGGAAAAAAGATAATCGACGGTTGGGCGCGTCCCATGCCGTTTTTCTCGCTGGTCCAGTTGCAAATGTCCTTGTTGGATCGTCATGTGGTAATCCCCCGGGCAAAGATACACTTGATTTTCAATCCGCATGCCGTCGATTGCTTCTTGTACTCGGACGGTTGTCTCTGTGTCTAATCGCTTCGCAAAGGAAGCCGTAAATCCCGCTGGCATATGTTGAACGATCAAAATTGGGCAGCGCAGATGCGCGGGCAAGCGACGGATAATGCCCAGTAAGGCACGCGGGCCGCCTGTTGAAGCGCCAATGACCAGAGCGTCAAGATGAGACGACAAGCTGTTTTGCGTCAGCTTAGTGGGTTGGGCAGCCGTTGGCACCAGTGCTTGAGCTGTGCCGGCTTCATGATCCATCGCTAAAATCTTTTGATGAAATTCAGCGATCCATTCTTTTTCGATCATCGATAGACTGACTGGTTTTTCGACAAAATCTCGTGCGCCAAGCGCTAACGCCTCAATCGTGGTTTCTTGGTTGGTTAATGAGCTAAGCATGATGACCGGAATGGCTGATTGCTGTTTCATCTTCCGCAAGGTCTCTAATCCGTTCATCACTGGCATCTCCACATCCATTACCACCAAATCGATCGCTTCTTTGGTCAAATAATCCAATGCTTGTTTGCCATTGCGGGCAGCGACAGTCACCTCGATATCCGGCAACTGATTCAATAAATCTGTCACTACTTTCCGCATGAATGCCGAATCATCGACGATCATTACTTTTTTCATATCCCTGTACTCCTTTTACAAATAAACGATTTCTTGTTTGACTTGCCGAACCATGGTTTTGAAATCCTGAAGGTCTACGACCATGGTTCGACCAGCGCTGCCGCCCACATGTTTGGCCACGATCGGAATGTTTAGCTGATCCAAGACTTCCTCGACGGCTTCAATGTTACGCTGACCAATATTGCTGGCAGCATTAAGGGTCTGGAACTGAAACATATTGGCGCCGCCAACGATTTTCGCTTGAAAGCGAGGCCGGCGGATCTTTAGTTTCAACTCGGCGACCATCGCCGGCAATGCCAAGTCCGCAAACTTCTCGGGCTTGATTTCCCGCTTGTGCAAAAAAGGCTGACTATCTGGCAGCATAATATGACTCAAGCCGCCAATATGACTGGCTTCGTCGTAAATGATCGTGCCGATGCAAGAACCTAAGCCCACCGTGATCAAACGAGTTGGCGCTTGGGCGATCTTATACTCCGAGATCCCCACATGCAGTTCCTCATTCACGGTCATCATTGTCATCGTCATTGGCGGCTGCCAATTTCTCTGTCTGATAGGCGCCTAACTCATCCTTCATCTCTGCCGCTTGTTCATAGCTGAAGAGAAACGGCAGCTCCAATGCCAGTACAAGTTCATCATCTTTTTTCAGAAAGGCTTCGATATAGTTTTGCTTAAGTCCTGACGTATTTAATTCCGCATTGCTGGGACTTTCGGCTAAGGGTAGAATGCCGACGATCTCTTCCACGTAAAGACCGATCGCCTGTTCTTGCCAGTGACACAACAAGACCACATTTTGTCCGGTTTCCGGCGTAAATTCATCAAACAGCTTTTTGCGGATGTCAATGATCGGAACCATCGCCTCTTCAATGGGTTGAATACCCAGAACAAAATCCGCCACTTCTGGCAGCTGTGTGAAAGAGGCAGCCTCAATGACCCTTACCACATAATCGATCCGCAAGGCAAAGTGTTGTTGATGACTTTTAAATACAACGTATTGTTCCATTAGCGTCACCGCTCCTTTTTAGAATTTGAAACTATCCACTTGGAATTTAAGAATATTAGCGATTGTCTCAATTTCTTGTACATTCTGTTCAAAATTTTCGATGACCAAGTAGAAGTCCTCTAGGTTTGCGGTTACTTCTTGCGTCCCAGCAGAGGTCTCAGAAACGGCAGCAGAAATATTGCTGACAGAAACATGAACCATGTCTTTTTTTTCAACGATCCCGATAATATGGGATTCAACTGTTTGGATACTTGAAACCAATTTTTCGACAATGTCAGAGATCTCATTAGCGGACTCGATGGCTTTGTTAATATTGTTGGTCTGTCTTTCGCCGCTTTCAAAGGAATCCGTCACTGCAGAGACCACTTTTTCCGATTTTTTGCGGATCGTTTCAATGATCGAACGAATGCTCTTCGTTGATTGACTGCTTTGTTCCGCTAAACTGCGGACTTCTTCTGCAACAATGGCAAACCCCCGGCCCGCTTCCCCGGCCCGAGCTGCTTCGATGGATGCATTCAATGCCAGTAAGTTGGTCTGGTCAGAAATATCATTGATCAGCTGAACAATTTTTCCGATACTTTGGACATCTTCATTCATGTCGTTCATGCTTTCCACTAATTCTGCTTGGTTTTGCCGTTCGATCTCCCAACTTTCAAACACATGGAACATCATTTCTGAATTGTGGACATTACTGCTTTGGGATTGACCGACATACCCGTTCATCAATTCGATCTCTTTGTGGATCTCTTCGATACTTAAGGCTAATTCGTCCATATCAAAGGAGGTTTGTTCCGCTTCGGAGGCTTGTGAACTAGTAGCATCTGCGATGGCGTTCATCGTCTGACGCACATTTTCAATTGAATTTTTGGCATTTTTTGAGGTTGTCGTTAGACCGCCTACCATTTTTTCCATCCGGCTACTTTCTTCATGCATGCCAACGATCACCGCTTTGAAGGTGTTTAAAACCCCTTGAAAACGATTTTGAACTTGCCCAAAAAGGGAGATTTGGTCGCTGCTGCCGATCTCATCGATATGGGATAGATCGCCAGAACCGACTGCTTCTAGTTCTGCCAACAACGTATCCATGTCTGAATGGGTCTCTTTTTTTGCTAGATAGGTCATTCCTACTAACACTGCAATTTCTAGTAGCAGTACGATCACTGAAAAAATAAAGAAACTTTTTGCTGCTTGTCCGTCTCCGTTGGTGCGGATCACGAAGAAATAGCATCCTAATAATACGATCAGGGTAAATCCTAGCGGAATCAACACCGCCAAGCGGATTTTTTTGATGATAGCTTGTACCTTCTTCTTCATAACAGTATCCTTTCTTATGCAAAATGATCAGTCGTGCTGTTTATCAAGATTCGCTCTTCACTTGATAATCGTTGGGTCACTCCTTCTTTATCCGATTATGAAAACAATCTTCTAGTTCTTTAATCGGATCTTTTGCTAGAAAAGTTAAGCATCTTCACCAGACATATGTATCTTTTGGATCAGCAAAGCGAGTATAGCCGCCTTGGTATTCATCACGAACCAAACGACCGTTTTGCAGCTCGACTACCCGATTACGGACCGTATTGACCATCGTACTGTCATGGGTCGCCAATAGGATCGTGGCACCGACTTGATTGATCCGCAAGAGCAGTTTCATAACTTCGACGGCTGATTTCGCATCCAGATTGGCGGTGGGCTCATCGGCAATCAAGACTGCTGGATCTGTGACGATCGCTCGCGCGATTGCTACTTTTTTGCGCTGTCCCACTGAAAGCTCTTCGGGATAATGATCCTTTTGAGGAAACATGCCAACCAGTTGCAGCGCTTTGGCGGTTTTTTCCTGGCGCAGCTTGCGGGGAGTGCCTAGTACTTGCAGCGCATAGTCGACGTTTTTGGCAACCGTCAGATAAGGAAGCAAAAGGTCTTCTTGTCCGACGATACCGACTTGTCGCCGAATCATATAGAGATGACGGTCTTTGAGTTGTTCCAACAAGACATTGCCGACTTGGATAGAACCGGCCGAAAGTTCTTCTTCTTTCAAGAGCAATTTGAATAACGTTGATTTGCCGGCACCGCTGGGACCCACCACATAGATAAATTCTCCTTGAGGGATCGCAACAGAAATATCGGCCAATGCCAACGTGCCATTGCTGAATTTTTTACTGACCTTGGTTAAGCGAATCATGTTCTTTCTCCTCTAATCTGTAAAACGATTGATCACGGACCACATCTCATCGGCTGTCTGCATGGCTTTCGTATTCAGTCCATACGCACGCTGGGTCGTTAACAAGTCTGTCATGGAAGTCGCTAGATCCACCGTCGACTGTACTAACTGTCCTTGCAAGACGCTGCCAAAGGCTGCCGGATTGGTTTGCGAAGTAAGCAACGCTTGATCACCGGCACTGTACAGTTGGTTGCCCACTGGCGTGATGTTTTCTGTATTCGTCGGCTGATAAAGGGTCAGCTGTCCCAACACTCGAGTCTGACCATTTTCTTCCGTCGTCAACTGACCGCTGGCATCTATTGCGATTTGCTGCGCATCCGGCCACTGAGGGGTCGGTACGTTTGTGGTCATTGCCACAGGGTACCCTTCACTATTGACTAATTGCTTGTTCTCACTTAAATGAAAATTGCCTGCTCGACTCAGCAGCAATTGACCGGTTTGGTCCCGAACCCCGAAAAAGCCATTGCCTTGGATTGCGAGATCTAATGGCTGAGCAGTGCCCGCCAGATTGCCTTGGGCAAAACTTGTGGTCGTGGTTGCCTTCGCCCCCATTGACGCACCATATTGGGCGGTGTTGCCATTAAACAGCGTTTCTTCTGCACCGATGGCATTTTCCATCAATGCTTGAAAGTGCGTCGTTTGTGCTTGGTAGCCATTGGTATTGACGTTGGCGATATTGTTGGCTGTCGTGTCTAAGTTTGTCTGCAAATGATTCAACCCAGAACGGCTGATTCCTAGTAATCCACTGATATTCATTGACTCATCCTCAAATCTTTCCTAATTCGTTGACCGCTTTTTGCAATGTCTGATTCGTTGAACTCAAGACTTTCTGATTGGCTTCAAATTCCCGAGAAGTCTGGATCATCGCCACCATTTCATCGGCAACGGATACATTGGCTTGTTCTAAGGCACCTTGCTGGATTACTGGTGCATTCACATTGGTTCCTGCTGCGTTGCTAGTCACGTAGTTTTGACCATCTGTAGTCAGTGCTTCTGGGGGAAATGATTGGATCTGAAAGTTCGCTGGTCCCAAGGCGCTGACTGCTTGTCCATTGGCACCCAAGACAAGATAGCCTTCTTGTGTTACGTATTGATTCTGCTGATTGACGGTAAAGTCGCCATTTCTCGTATACAACCGCTGACCCGCATTGTTTTGAACGACAAAGTAGCCTTCGGAAAGCAGTGCAAAATCGCTGGCTTGTCCCGTCTGTTTGACGGCGCCTTGGTCTTGGCTGATCGTACTACCTGCCAGTTGCGTCCCTAAAGACAACCCACCGATATCGCGGCGAGTATCCGCATTGGGCCCGCTTTGATAATTATGCAGCGCCACTTCATCTAGTGCCGACTGAAACAAGGCTTTTGCTTGATACCCTGTTGTATTGACATTGGCAATATTGCCGCTCGTCGTCTCTTGTCGCTTTTGTAATAATGAAATGTTCCGTGATAAGACATCCAATCCTCGAATCATGCCAGTTCCTCCTCAATCAATGTGCGCAATTTGGCAATCGTTTTGCCGTGAATTTGTGAGACCCGCGGAATTGAAATTTCTAAGATTTCAGCGATTTCTTTTAACGTCAGTTCTTCGGTATAGTACAGACTTAAAATTATTTGTTCACGTTCCCCTAATTTTTTGATGCACGCAACCAAAGCGGTGCGTTTTTCTTCAGCGACTAAGGTATCTTCGACATTCTCGGCAGGATCCCGAACCATATCCTTTATCGTCATGCCTTCTTCTTGGTAAGCAAACAAGGTATCTTCCAAAGAGACGCTGGCTAAGTAGTGCAAACTCTCATAAATATCCGCTAGTTGACTTTGGTTGATTCCCAGCTGTTTGCAGATCTCAGTATCGGTCGCTTCTCTTTTGAGGCTTTGCTCCAACTCTTGCCGTGCTTGATAAAACTGATTGACTGCCGCCATTTTGTAACGGGAGATTTTGGCGTGCTTGCGTACTTCATCAATAATTGCCCCTTTGATGCGAATCACTGCATAGCTTTCAAAAGGAACTTTTTTTGAGGGATCGAATTTCCGCAAGGCATCCATCAGCCCAATCACCCCAATATTGTAGAGATCACCTGATTCATAATCGGCGGTTTTGATAGACAGGCGCTGAACCACCCGTTCCACTAGCGGCAGATACTTGATGATCTCCGCTTCTCGATCGACTTCATACATCGGCGATGCCCCTTCCTAAGAAAATTCTGCTTAAATGTCAATACTGCCCACCGTTTCGATCGCAATTTCATTGGGAATCTCATTTAGAGAAAGAACGGCGATATCTGGGAAATTAAAAACAATCATTTTTTTGAATGCTAACCGGATCTTAGGCGATGCCAGAATGACGAAATTGATATTTTGAGCAATCGCCGCATGTTGGATCCCACTGATGGAATCCAACAGCTTGGTCACGGTATCTGGTTTTAAGACCGGGTACGAGCCAGTTGCAGTTTTTTGGATACTTTGAGCGATGATTTCTTCTAGTTTCGGCTGGATCACCGCCACTTGCAGCTCGTGTCGTTCATTGGCATACTTGGCAGCGATCGTCCGTTTCAATGCTTGGCGGACATATTCTGTCAAAACTTCTACGTCTTTCGTGACAACGCCGTAATCGGCTAAGGTTTCTAAGATCGTTGCTAAGTCATTGATAGGAATTTGTTCATCCAATAAATTTTGTAAAACTTTTTGGACCTCGCCGAGCCGCAAAATATCGGGGATCAATTCATCGATCACGACATTGTACTGCTCTTTGATGCCCTCCAATAATTTCTTGACTTCTTGGCGACCTAACAGCTCTGGTGCATGGGCATAGATGATTTCTTTTAAGTGTGTTGCGATCACAGTCAAAGGCTCGATAATCGTAAACCCTTGCAGATCCGCCATCTCCTTATCGGATTCATCGATCCACATTGCATCCAGATGAAAGGCTGGTTCTTTTGTTGCGATTCCTTGAAAAGGAAACGGCTCTTCTTTCGGGCTGATCACCATGACTTTGTTCGGGTAAATATCGCCGCGGCCGACTTCGTTGCCACGAATCTTGATCACGTAATCATTGGCATCCAAATAGAGGTTGTCGCGAATACGAACGGGACTGACTAAGATCCCTAATTCTCTGGCACTCTGTTTACGGATCGCCACAATGCGGTTCATTAAGCTGTTGTCGACCGAACTATCCACGATAGGGATTAGACCATAACCGATTTCCACTGAGATTGGTTCCACTTGGAAAGAAGCCACGGAATCATCTTCTTCCTGCGCTTCTTTTTTGCGTTCTAGTGCCAATTTTTGTTCCCATTGTTTTTGTTCCACTCGCTGCTTTTCTTCTTTTTGCGTAACCAGAAAGCTGGCTGCGAAAAGGCCTAAACCAATCAACACAAAAGGAACAAAAGGAAACCCAGGAACTAAGGCTAAGACGAAGAGAATCGCCCCCACGATCCGAAACAGTTGGGGATTACGCATCACATCTGCCGCAATATCCAAACCAAAGGAACTATCGTTATCGGAACGAGTCACGATTACCCCGGAAGCAATCGAAATCAGTAAAGAGGGAATCGAGCTGACCAAGCCATCCCCGATCGCCAGTTTCCCGAATTGGGCGAAGGCTTCCATGACGGTCATTTGTCCCCCCATGGAGAAAATGATCGCTCCGCCGACTAAATTGATGACAGTGATTAAGATCCCTGCGATCGCATCCCCTTTGACAAACTTGCTGGCACCATCCATCGAACCAAAGAAATCAGCTTCTCGCTGCAGATCTTTTCGTCGTTTGCGGGCATCCGCTTCCGTGATCAAACCAGCATTTAGGTCGGAATCGATCGCCATTTGCTTGCCGGGCATCGCATCCAATGTGAATCGAGCAGTCACTTCGGAGACACGCCCTGCACCATTGGTCACGACGACTAGCTGAACCACCATGATGATTACGAACAAAATGATCCCCACGATGTAATTGCTGCCGGCAACGACATTGGCGAAGGCATCGATCACGTGTCCGCCATTTCCTTGGGTCAAGATCAAACGAGTGGAAGATAGATTCAAGCCTAAACGAAACATCGTTGTGATCAGTAGCAAGGTTGGAAACGTAGTGAATTCCAACACTGATTTGGTAAACAGGGTGATCAGTAAAATGTTGATCGCGATCGTCAAATTGATAATGATCAGAATATCTAATAATGCACTCGGTAATGGAATAATAATCAAACCAATAATAGCTAGGACGATCACCGAGATTAAGATATCCGCCAGACCAATGCCTTTTTTCGGTTTTGAGGCAGCCTCATTCATTTTAGTTCCTCCTGTTTCCTTAAATCTTGCCGCGTTGGCTTTCTTCTAGCTGATAGACCAAAGCGATGATTTCAGCAATGGCTTCATACATTTCAACAGGGATGAGATCCCCGGGTTCTACTTGACGGTAAAGGGCCCGTGCTACTTCACGGTTTTCGATTTGTGGGATATTTTCTTTCAGTGCTTCTGCTTTCATCCGCTGCGCCAGCTGATCTGCCCCTTTGGCCAAGACCCGTGGCACCCCTTCACTGCTGGCATCGTAACGAATCGCAATGGCGAAATGGGTCGGATTGGTGATCAAAACCGTCGCTTCTTTGACGTTGGCGATGGCATTTTGGGTCATCGCACGGTATTTCGCTTTGCGCTGTGCTTTGACTTGCGGATCACCTTCCATTTGCTTGAACTCTTCTTTGACTTCCTGTTTGCTCATCATCAAGTTCTTGCGATGGCTATAGCGTTGGTAGCCGTAGTCGACTACGGCCAAAATGATCAAGAAAATCGAGATCTGTAAGAACAATTCTTTGGCCCGCAGCAGCATGAACAGGATCGTTTTTTCCAACCCCACTTCACTCAAACCCAGTAAAACAGGGACGGCGGCTAAAAATTGTTGATAGCACAAGTAGACGATCACGCCGAATTTTGCCAATGTTTTGCCTAAATTCATCAACGAGCGCAAACTGAATTGCTGCTTGATCCCGCTGATAGGGTTCAGCTTTTTAAAGTCTGGTTTGACGGCCTTTCCTGAAAACAACAGACCGACTTGGGCATAATTCGTAATAAGCCCGACTCCGAGCGCGACCAGAAAGACGGGCGCACACAACAAAAGCAGCAGCAAGATACTCTGCACCCCCAGTTTCGGCAGATCCGCCAAACTGGATTGATAATCAGCCAGCTGCGCCAAACTTCGGGAAAAATAAGGCAAAAAAGAAGCGGCGAAAAACTGCCATAAAGACAGAGTCAAAAACGAGAAGACCAGTAGCGAAACAGCAGCTGCTAATTCCTGGGTCTTAGGTACCTCCCCGCGTTTGCGGGCATCCCGCAGCCGCTTGGCACTGGGTAGTTCGGTTTTGCCATCTTTTTCTGCCATCTTCTCACCTCCTGCTGGCTGCCTGTTACTTTATTGAAAAGACTTGATAAACTCCTGCAAGTAGCGGACCGTATCTGGCAAGTGTTTGCCTAAGTACGAAAGGACATTGGGTAATAGCAAGAGAAACACCACAAAACTGATGGCGGTTTTCATCGAAAGACTCATCATCAAAATATTGATCTGGGGAATCGACCGAGAAATCACACCTAGCACGAGGTCCACCAACAGCAGCGCAATGATCATTGGTGCTGCAAGATTGACTGCCATCACCATCATTTGGCTGAAAAGTTTGACGATGCCTTCAACCGTCGTGCCTTGGATCACCACAGAGCCTAAGGGCACGATCCGAAAAGACAACAGCAGTGCTGTAATCAGTCGATGATGCAGATCAAGTCCAAAAAACACAGCGATCGTCAGCCAATAGTACGTTTTGCCATACTGGGAAGAGGCGATTTGCAACGTCGGATCATAGGCTTGCGCCATCGAAAAACCCACTTGAAAGTCGATCAATTGGCCCGCAATTTCCACACCGGTAAAGACCAGCTGACTCAAATAGCCCATCGCCATTCCAAACAGTACTTCTTTGATGACGAAAACCGTCATCATAAAGAGGGAAAGCTCGGGAATCGCAGGTGCCGTCGGCAGACATAGGACCGTCAACGCCATGCCGATCACGATTTTTGCCAGTGACGGAAAATTTTGCTGTGAGAAGATCGGACAAAGGACGACAAACGCCAATATTCGACAAAAAATCAACACCGTCGCTTGAATCGGCGCCATCAGGTTTCCTCCTTACATTGCTGAAATCATCTTGAAGATCATTTTGGTAAAATTCAACAAGAGATTCAGCATAAAATTCCCGGCCAAAATCAAGGTCAAAAAAATCGCTAATAGTTTCGGCACAAAGCTCAACGTTTGTTCTTGGATTTGGGTAGTGGCTTGAAAAATACTGATCACCAATCCAACGAGCATGCCGACCAATAAGGCAGGGCCAGATATCGCTAAAATTCGAAGAAAGGCTTCCCTTAGCACATCAAGTACCATTTCTACTGTCATTTCCTCTTGGCTCCTTTCTTAGCGGCTATTGAAAACTCTTGATCAGCGACTCCACGATCAGATACCAGCCATCCACTAAAACAAATAGTAAGATCTTGAAGGGGAGTGAGATCATGATCGGCGACAGCATCATCATCCCCATCGACATCAAGATACTGGAGACGACCAGATCAATGATCAAAAAGGGGATAAAAATCAAAAAGCCAATACTGAAAGCCGTTCGTAATTCACTGATAATAAAAGCCGGTACCATAACGGTCAGAGGAACATCGTCAGAAGAATGATACTTTTCGGTCTCCCCATCAGCTTCCGCAAACAAGGCAATGTCTTTTTCCCGTGTCTGTACCATCATAAAGGCCTTGATTCGTTTTTCTGAGCGGTCAAAAGCTTCGGCTTGGCTGATCTCTTGTCGATCAAACGGTTCGATCGCTTGCTGGTAGACGTCGGTATACACAGGTTTCATAATAAAAAATGTCAAGAATAAGGCCAACCCGATCAATACTTGATTGGGCGGGTTTTGCTGTGTACCTAACGAACTGCGCACAAAGGACAAGACCATGATGATACGAGTAAAAGAGGTCATCATGATCAGCAAGACCGGTAAGAGGGAAAGCAGCGTCAGCAACAAGAAGGTATTGATCGTATCACTTGAGCCATTCCCATTCGACAATAAATTGTTGATGGTGGAGCTGACGTCTTCCGTGTCGAGCGCAAACGCCGTCTGCGGAAGCATCAAACTGCTGAAAAGGACCGCAGCCATGATCTTGATATCTCTGCCTTTGATCTTCATTTTTGCTTGCCTCGTTTTCCAGCAATTTCCGCCTTGGCTTTGTTGAGCCATTCAGAAAAATCTTTGCCAGCTTGCACTTGGGTGTTTTCTAGGCTTTGCTGTAAAAAAGCGGCCGTTTCTTCTGGCGTCAACTCTTTGATGATCTGATTTTGCTGTTCAGAAAAGCTCATGACATAACATTTGTCCATGATTTGGACGATCCCGATCGAAGACGACTTGCTGACGGCGATTTTTTGTAAAATACGCAACTGGTGATTGTGCTGGTTCGTGTAACGATTTAAATATTTCAAACTGATGTTGATCAAATAAAGAATAAGCAGCAAAAACCCAATCATTTTGACCAGCGATAAAAATGTTTCCATCAACACGCCTCTTTCTATTGGATCACTAAATCCGTCACATAAACATCCTTGGCGATTTCTGATCCGTATTCCTGATTAATTGTTTCTTTCAATGCTTTTTTTAAATTCGGTACACTTTCGGCGGAGCTCAAAATACCGCTGGCCTTTTGTTGGCGCAATAAGTTTACGACGCTGTCACGAATGACGGCCACATTTTTCGTAGCTTCCGCGCTTTTTTCCTCATCGGCGACTAAAATCGATAAATTGACCTTCATGTATTGCTGCTCTTGGTTGTCTTCTTTTGCCAGATTGACTAAAAATTCATCCAGTGCCACGATCGCTTCGTCTGAGGAGATTTTGCTGCTGTCTTTTGCTGTTTCAGCAGCTGCTGTTTTTTCCCCCGTCAAAAAGTGATTCGTCACTAAGGTACCGCCGATACTGCCGCCGACTACCACAATCAAAAGGATCGGCAGTAAAACAACCATACTCAAGCCTTTTTTCTCTTTTTCTGCTTTTGGTGCTTTTTCTTCTTTTGCCATCTTTCCCACCCTTACGTTTTCACTTGGTTCGAATGGATCACCATATGATACTCGATTACCCGCTGCGCAACTTCTTGCGCAGCTTCCGTCACCACTAAGGTTTTGCCGTCTGTCAGTGTAATCAATGTATCCGGCATTTCTTCGATCCGATAAATCAATGTTGGATTTAAATAGAATGGCTTGCCATTCAATGCTGTCACTAGAATCATGGTCAAACTCCTCTCAATGATGAAGCGTCACGTTCTTAACGTTTTAGATTCAATAATTCTTGCAGCATTTCATCAGAAGTCGTAATACTTCTTGAATTTGCTTGATAGGCACGGCTAGCAATGATCATTTCGGTAAATTCTGTCGAAAGATCGACATTCGACATTTCCAAGGCACCCGCCTGTAGCGTTCCTGCTCCGTTGTTGCCAGGGCCTGCGACGATTGGATTCCCTGAGTTGCTAGTTTGGACATAGTTGTTGCCGCCGACTTTTTCTAAGCCTTCTGGGTTATTAAAGGTTGCGACACCAACTTTCCCCATCACAAAGGTTTGATTGCCGTATTTTGCCAACACTAAGCCATTGGCATCGATTGCCATGGAGTTATAGGTCAAGGTTTCCCCATTGACGGTCAGTGTACTTGGAATTGATAAGGGAGATACCGTTTCTTGTCCGCTCAATGCTGTGTTTTCATCAAAGTTGTCATCATAGACAACCGGTTGACCGCCGGTGACTGAACGACCTAAGACTTGCATCCCATCACTATTGGTCAAGGTTCCGTTGCTGTCACGAACGAATGCGCCATCTCGTGTGTAATAGGTTTCGCCATTTGCTCCTGGTCCTTGTACCATAAAGTAGCCCTGTCCGCTGATATAAAAATCCATGCTGCGGCCAGTCGATTGCGGGGCACCGACTGTATTGATGGTATCGATGGAGCCCGTCTGAACCCCTAAACCGATCTGCGTTGCGTTGATTCCACCTAACCCGTTGCCTGGCGCAGTTGCGTTTGACATCGTTTGGCTCATCATGTCTTGGAAAAGTACACGACTTGACTTGAACCCAACCGTATTGACGTTGGCGATATTATTGGAAACCACGTCCATTTTCGTTTGAAGATTTTTCATTCCACTGACACCTGAATATAATGATCGTAACATGCTTGTTTTCCTCCTTATGGTTGGCGTATTTTCCTCTGTCGTTCAGAAAATACTTGCAGCCCCTTTTCAGTCCAGCTGCTATTTGATAAATGTGGCGCTGTCAATATTGGTGACTGTGTGAAGTTCATTCATCCCCATCGCCGTAATGATGGTTCGTGAATGGACATCGGCGATCAAGCCCATATCTTTGTAAACGAGCAGTGATTCTTTGCTGCCTTTTTCCGCTAGCTCACTAAGCGCCGTTGAAAGGGATTGATAATCATCATCTTGTAAGGTCAATTCCCTTGCAGTCAAACGCTTTTGCGCATGATTCGAGACTTTGATGTCGTTTTGTTTTTGTTCAAGTATTGAAGAAAAGGCTTGTTTGTCCACGACTTTGCGGGGATTTTGATAAGGCTCCCCGGCAACTTTTTGCAGCCCCTGTTGAATCGTCAAACTCATTTTGCTTCGCCACCAATCTCTTGGATCGCACTCATACTGTATTCTTTGCCATTTACGACGATCGTGGCGTAGCCATTGGCAAAGCGGACCTTTTCGATGGTTCCTGACAATGTTTCTGTGCCGTCCATCAGGGTGACTTGTTTATTGATCAAGCTAAAAGCTTGCTGCTGTTGCTGTAAAATCACCGAGGTCGTCAACGTTTCGCTCAATTCATTCAAGCTCTCTAAGGTCGTAAATTGAACCAGTTGCGAGATATAGTCGGTGCTACCACCACCAGAAGAATCGCTGCCTCCCATCGATGGGTTGCTCATAGATGCTGCTAAGATCTTCAAAAAATCATCCATGGAGATATCTGAAGATTTTTTTGTTTGCGTTAATGCCGATGTATTGGCAATACCGGCCGCAGCTGCTGTAATTTCATCTGCCATAGTTCTCCTCCTTTACACTAAAATACTGATCGCATGATCGATCGGTGCTAATTGCTGCTCTTCTTCAGCCGTATTGCTTTGATGAAACGGCTTTTTGCTTTGTCCTTTTTGAGCCTGTAAAAAACGCTGTTGGCTTAACTGACTGTCACTTGCCATCATACTGCCGGCAAAGGATTGATTTGACAGCGGACCAGCCTGCTGGACAGAAGCTAACGTAGGTTCTTTGATCACTAGGATCGGCTGCTCTTGCTTTTGCAAAACTTGCTCTAGCTCATGCTTGATGGACAGCAATAATTCTTTGGCTTGCGGCTGCTGAACAGTCAGTTCTAAGCGACTGCCTTGGGCATTCGTTTCTAGAGAAAGCTGGATCGTGCCTAATTTCTCAGGAACGAATTGCAGCGTGATTTTTTTCTCGCTTGCCGTGCTGCTCGTTTGGACGAGTTGGGCAGCCGCTTTTGCTAAGGGTAGGACCGCTTGTTCCATATTCGCTTTTGTTGGTGTGGGTCCTTGCTTGGTCAAAAGGGGAGAAACATCAAGCAGTTGCAGCGCTGGTGCCACCATTTCATTGTCAGTTGCTGTTGAAGAAGCAATGGCTTGTGCAGAAACAGCTTCCGCTTTTTTGGCGACTGTTTCATTCGTGCTTTGCAAGGTACTAGTCGTATCCGTCGCTTGGTGGGTCACTGGCGACGCTTGATCCAATGGTCCCCTTTGGCCCAATTGAGCGGTCCCTTCGGTGGACTGTTTCAGCTGTGCTTCTGTCGTCTCCGCAATCGCAGTTTTTGTTACTGAATCGATTTCCTTGATTTCCTTGAAAGGAGCGATCCCTTTTGCCGTGGACTGCTCTTCGCCTACTAAGTCTTCTGGCAAAGGCGTTTCAAGCGTTGTTGCTGCGGCTTCACTTCTGTCATTTGTCATCAAATCTAGACCTTCAAGCGTAGACTCGGAGGGGTTGATGACTGTGGTGGCTACGTCTATTGGTGCTAAAGCTGCTGAAACACTGTCGGGAGAAGCTGCTGTGCCGGCGCTCGTTTGGTTCTGCTCCGCCGTTACCATCGATGCCTGTGGCGCTTCATGAACCAAGTCTGCAAAAGGTGCCTGGCTGATCTGGCTCATTCCTGGCGCTTGTGTCGTTGCAAGCTGTTCGGGTGCTGAAGTGATTTCTGGCTCCTGCGGCAGATGTTCCATACTGCTGGCAACCCACATTTCTGGTGCAACGGCGTTTTGCTCCGTCATACCTGATGTTTCAAAGGGTGCTGACAGATTGCTTGCGGTCTGTTCCGTCAGCTGTTGCATCAGCAAACTGAAGGCTTCTGGTGACGCCTCCGTCTTTTTTGATTTGCTGCCGACAGGTACAGGGGATACGGCACTTGTTGTGATCTCTTTCATTGTTCACCTCCTCTCAGCTGATGCTTTGAAACCAAGGTCGTCTTATCACTAAAACCATTAGTTCTTTAAGAAAATAAGGCGCGATTGCCGAACTCATCCAATTGCTTTTGCTCTTCCAATTGCTCTTCATAGATGTATTCAGCAAATTGTTTTTCTCGCAGCTTTTCCACGATCTTGCGTTCCTGCTGCGCTTCTACCACCACCGATAACGACTCTGCCAATTCTTGCTTCACGTGAAACATTTTGTTTTGAACCTCATCGATGGTGGCATTCAACGCAAGCAAATAACGTTGCTGCACTTGCATCCGCCCAATGGTCATCTCATTGACATCAAAAAGCTGGGCTTTTTCCTGTGTCAGCGTATTCAGGCGCTGTTCTTGCTGAATCAATAGTTGTTGTTTTTGGGCGTAAGTTCGTTTGGCTTCTTGCTCAATAGTTTTTCGATGATCCAATACTTTTTCTAAGGAAAAGTGAAATGCTTGCATAGCTGCTCCTTTATGATCTCTTTTACATAGTTGAACGCTGGCGCTCGATCAGCGCTTCTTCACTGAACAAATGCGCCAGTTCAAAAATCGTTTGTTCAAATGGGATCCGCTCATCCACTTTTTGCTGTAAAAACCGTAGGATGGGGTGATGCAGCGCGATCGCTTGGTCGGTCAACGCATTACTGCCGCTTTTGTAGGCACCGATATCGATCAAATCCTTGGCTTCTGCATAAACGGCCATGTTTTCTTTTAGTTCCCCCGCATGTTTATGCTGCTTCTCAGAAACGAGGGTCTTCATCAAGCGGCTGAGGCTATTTTGAATATCGATGGCAGGATAATGATTTTGAGCGGCGATTTTTCGGGACAACAGAATATGTCCGTCAAGAATCCCCCGAACCGCATCAGCGATCGGTTCATTCATGTCATCACCTTCTACCAAGACGGTATAAAAAGCAGTGATCGAGCCTTTGTCCGACATCCCACTGCGTTCTAACAACTTCGGTAAAGCTGTAAACACAGAAGGGGTATAGCCTTTGGTCGTCGGCGGCTCGCCTGTCGATAGACCGATCTCCCGCTGTGCCATCGCAAAACGCGTCACCGAGTCCATCATCAATACGACTTTCTTGCCTTGATCGCGGTAATACTCAGCGATCGCCGTTGCTACATGAGCCCCTTTTAGTCGTACGAGGGGCGGCATATCGGAGGTAGCACAGACAACGACCGACTTGCGGTAGCCTTCTGGGCCTAGATCATTTTCAATAAATTCTTTGACTTCTCTTCCTCGCTCGCCGATCAAGCCGATCACGATGACATCGGCTTCGCAATAACGAGCCAGCATCCCCAATAAGGTACTCTTACCGACCCCGCTGCCGGCAAAAATGCCGATCCGTTGGCCAAGGCCAACAGTCAAGAGACCATCGATCGCCCGGACACCTGTCGGCATGATCTCAGCGATTTTTTGACGACGAAAGGGGTCAGGAGAATCTTGACTAACTGGATATTCTGGCGCACTTTCCAGATCCAGCGCCATATCTAACGGTCGTCCTAGTCCATCTAAGGTGTGCCCTAGCAGCGTATCATCGATTTTTACCGTCAATGATTTGCCAGTTGGCCGCACCAAACAGCCGGGTCCGATGCCTTCTAGCTGATCAAGGGGCATCAGGAGCACGGTTTTTTTCACAAAGCCCACGACTTCGGCTAAAGCTGTATGTGTCTTGTTTTGCAGTGCGACTTCACAGATTTCTCCTATGAAAACCGCCAACCCTTCGACTTTGATCAGCAGACCTACGACTTCGCTGACTTTGCCGTAGGTGGTAAAAAACGGCTGTGATTGCGCCGTTTTGCGCATCTCTGTGATCGGTAATTCAAACGTCATTCCTTCACACTGCTTTCTAGAAATTGGCTCAAAAAGCGATCGATTTCTTTCCTCAGTTCAAAAACCACCAAGGCATTTTCAGTTTCGATACAAAAATCGTGTTCCGCCAAGCTGTCATCTGCCATGAGTAAATAGCGAAACCCGCTGATCGCCTGCTTTTTGGTTTCCATCAATTCTCGCAACGCTGCAAGATGCTGCTCTTGGCTGCGAACAGTCACAAATTGATCGGGTTGTTCAAATTGCCATAGCACAGACTCCACAAAAGGCAGGAAGCCTGCTTGCTCGTCTGTAAAACGTTGATTGATTAAGGCTTCGGCGATTGCCGTGCCGTAAGCGATCATTTCTTGCTTTTTTTCTGAGCGAAAGGTGTTGATCTCAGAAACGGCTTCAGCGACATTGGCTTGGGCTTGTGACATCAATGCTTGCGCGGCTTCTTTGCTGGCATTGAGTCCTTCTTGATAGCCTTGTTGAAAGCCGTCTGCTTGTCCTGCTTGAAAGCCTTCCGCTCTCGCTTCTGCTAGAATTTGCGCTGCTTGTGCTTGTGCATCGGTCAAAATCTGCTGCTTCAAGGCTTCCATTTGCTGCAAATGCCGTTCCTGCTCCAACTGGCGTGCACGTCTAGCCGCTTGCAGTTCTGGGTCTAAGCTTGCTTTCTCAATCGGCACTTTGATGGTCGTATCCGTCAAAATACTGCGAGCAGCTTCGGTCGTTTTGACCGCCTGCTGCTTCAATAAACTGCTATTTGACCACTGCATCTTGGTCGCCCCTTCCGATGTAGATCTCACCGGTTTCATCTAGCCGTCGAATTACAGCCACCACACTTTGTTGGGCTTCTTCTACAGCAGACAAGCGGGTAGGACCCATAAATTGAATTTCTTCTTGTAGATTTTCCACCGCCCGTGATGAGAGGTTGGAGAAAATAAAGTTCTTGATGTCATCGGTCGTGCCTTTAAGCGCTAAGACTAAGACATCGTTTTGAACATCTCGTAAGACTTTTTGAACATCCAAGCGTTCGAGGGTCACGATATCCTCGAAAGTAAACAAGCTGGATTTCACTTCGTTGGATAGTTCTGGTTGCCGCTTTTCTAAGTCGTTCAAAATGTTCTTTTCGGTGCTGCGGCTGACTGAGTTCAAGATTTCTACCAGTGTGTGCACACCACCGACATTTTCCGTATCGTTCTCAATGTAATTCGAGAATTTGTTCTCGATCACTTTTTCGATCCGTTCGATCACCAAAGGCGACGTACTGGAGATCGTCCCGATCCGTTCAGCGATCTCCACTTGCAAATGATCAGGAAACTGCGACAAGACGCTGGCCGCTTTGTCCGGCTGCATGTAGCATAAAATCAACGCTACTGTTTGTGGATGTTCACCGATCAACAGATTGGTCAACTGTTGAACATCGGCTTTGCGAGCGATATTAAAGGGCCGTTCCCGCAGCTGAATCTGAGTCAATACGTCAATGACTTCTTTGGCTTTTTGAGGGCCTAATGCTTGGTTCAGCAAATTTTTGGCATAATCGATCCCGCCGTCTAAGACATATTTGCGGGCCGTTGCGGTATGAGAAAATTCCTCCAACACTTGATCCCGCTCTTCGGGACTGACAAAGTCGATGTTGGCGATCTCATAGCTCACTTTTTGTATAAATGATTCTGGCAGCAGCTTCATGATCCTTGCAGAGGTATCTGATCCTAGAGAGATCAGAAGAATCGCTGCTTTTTTTACCCCATCTATTGTATCCATGGCTGCCCCCTTATTTTTCTTTCATCCAAGCTTTGATTAATTCCGCCGCTACTTCAGGATTGCTTTCGGCATAATTTCTAGCCGTTTGATCCAATGTTGGTTCTCCTGAATGTTCTGCTGCGGTTTCTTGTGTGGATGCTTCTGGCGCCGCTGGTTTCGTTTCAGCAGACCGATTGCCGACACCACCAAAAACGACTTCTTGTGCAACTGTCGGACTTGCTCCAGTGCTAACTGCGGACGGTTGTGCAAAAGTGACCATTTCCTCCGTCACATCGACTTCCAGCTCGTCTTCTTTACGACGACGTCGGATCACGCCAACGATCATTAAGATCACTAAGAACAAGGTCAACACGATGCCGCCGATGATGGCATACTTGAGATAACCTTTGGCAGCTGCAATCGGTTCATTCCCTTGCGGATCAGCGGCTGGATCAACCTCTGCTTGGGCAAAGTCAAATCCTTGGATCGCGATTTGATCACCACGGTCATTGTCATAGCCGACAGCACTAGCAATCAACTGCTGCAATTCTGCTTGATCCGCTTGCGAAAGGTTCGCATTGATCACGATCGAGCTGGTCATTCGTTCGATCATGCCAGGGGCCGTAATGGTCGTGGTGGTCTCGGTATCCAATTCGTTTTCAACGGAACGGCTGTAGGAATTGTTTCCCTCTCCATCTGTGCCCGTCACATTGGAGACATTGTCATCCACCGTGCCTGTTTGGGCTTCTTGGACGGTCCCTTGCGAACCAGCAGCCTGCACTGTCTCACTCTTGATCTCTGGGTCATCATAAGTGACTTTCTTTCGCTCGATCGAATCAAAATTCAAGTCTAAATTGATCGACACTTGGAATTTGTCTGCACCATAGATCGGTGTCAGCAACTTCGCTACTTTTTCTTCTAGCGTTTTTTCATAGGAATCTTTGATGGCAATGTATTTATTGTTCAGGCCACTTAATTGACTGGCTTCATCTTCGGTTCTAGTCAAGGTATTGCCCGCGCTATCAACGACTTTTACATTTTCTGGCTTCAGCTTTTCCACTGCGCCGGAAGTCAAGGTAACGATCCCTTGCACGGACTCGTCTGAGATCTGCTGATTTTTCAAGGTCAACACGATGGAGGCGGTTGGCGCACTTTCCTCAGAAGAAAAGACACTTTCTTCTGGCATCACGAGTAAAACTTTGGCGGATTTGACTGCATCGATCGACTCGATCGCTCGCTGTAGTTCGCCCGTTACTGCCCGCTGATACATGATTTTGCGGTCTTCGTCCGTTGTCATCATGTTGGCATCATCAAATAATTCAAAGCCTGTACTGGTATTTGGTAACTTATTGTCCACGGCAAGATTGATGCGGTATTCATCGACTTGGTCCTTATCGATCAAAATCGTCGTTCCATTGTCAGCTAATTTGTAGGCGATCTGCTGTTCCTCCAAATCCTTGCTGATCGTTCCCGCATCGGCATCGCTCAGATCCGTAAACAAGATACCGTATTCAATTCGCGTATTTAAATAATAAACAGCTGCTGTGATTCCGAGAACGCTGATAACGGAAAGAACAACGATCATTTTCTTTAAAGAGCTTTGCATTTGCCAACGGTCTTTGAGTTGTTCTGTCCATTCTTTCACTTTATCCATCATTTATCCTTATTCCCTCACCCACTGCTAAAACTGCATATTTTTCACGTCATTGTAAGCTTCTAAACACTTGTTTCTTACTTGAACGGCTGTTTGTAGCGCCAGTTGCGCCTCCGTCATACGAATCATCACATTGCCTAGATCGCTTTCATCGCCGGTGATCAAATTTACAGTATCTTGATCCATGACCGTCGTTTTTTGATTCAACTGATCGACCGCATGGGTCAAGTAGGAAGAAAACTGATTTTCCTTGGCGCCTGCAACACTGGTCTCGTTTGAAGCAGCCCCCGTGCCTAGTGTCCGCAAAACGTTTTGGTAGTCTGTTAATCCTGTCGTTAAAAGTCCATCCATTTTCTCGTTACCCCTTTGATATTTCTAATGCTTTTTTCAAGATCGTTTTATTCATTTCTGATGCAGAAACATTGGCTTCGTACGTTCGAACCGCTTGCAACATTGCCACCATTTCATCGGCAATATCCACATTTGATTGACCGACATATCCCTCATCGTTGGCAGCGGGATTGGTAGGATCATAGGTCAGCTTTTCTGTCTCATCGGCAGCGATCCCCGTCACTTTGACACCATATGTAGCCGGTGTTCCTTCGCGACTATTTTTTAAATTTTCTGAAAAAAGAATACTCTTTTTTTGATAAGCAGCTGTTGTTTGTGTTTGATTCGTATTTACATTTGCGATATTGCTGGAGATCGTATCTAGTTTTAACCGTTCCAATGCTAGACCGCTCGCATTGATCGTTAGTCCGTTAAACATACCCATTTGTTTTTCCTGCGCTTTCTATCAATTACTCAATACAAGGTTCATCATTTGCAAGCGTCCGTTGACTTGTGCGGTCAATGCACTGTAATATAACCCATTGGCTGCTTGATCCAACATCTCCACTTCAAGATCCACGTTATTGCCGTTGTCTTTGATGCTGGTAGTTGCATTTTCAGTGATTTTCGGTTTTACTTGAGAAACTGACGCTTCTGTTGCAGCGTCCGTCCCTGATGAAGCGAGTGCCTGCTTTAATTCGCCTTCAAACACGATGCGTTTTGCTTTGTACCCATCCGTGTTGACATTGGCGATATTAGACGAAATCAATTCTGCGCGTTGTGCAGAAACGTTCATGGCTGTTTTTAATAAATTATAGGTATCCAACAGTAATTGCTCCTTCCATATTCTGTACCAAATGCTTTTTTTATGGGCCAGAGAAAAATATATTTATTTTTTTCAATATTTTTTTATATTATAGATTAAAAAAACAAGAACACGTGATGTCATTATATTAGAATTGCTTTTATTTTACAATTTGATTTTACAACTTTACAGATATGTCAGTTAAGTTACAATCATGTTATGTTATTTATTAAATTAGGTTTCATCACAAACTGATCAGCAAATTTAAAAAGAAGTCTCTCTCGATTAAACGCTTTATATGGCTATCTTTAGTTTTCTATAAAAGGATGCATTTTGATAAAAAAACGTTCATTATGTATATAAATGATTAACTTTTTTTTTACTGAACGCCTGTATAAATGGTAAAAAAACGAGACATACTTCACCAAAAAAACGATACCATCTGAAAATTTCCACAGGATATACAAACTATACCATTCATAAAAAAGCTTGGACTTTTTATCCAAAAAAACAAAAATTAAAAGAATCAGTAATTTTATCTCAGTTATTTTTAGGATTATTTTTTTTGCTATTAAGAATAATTTTAATTCACCGATAAAAATAGAAAAGGGTTAAAACCCGGAATAAAGAATTTGGGAGGACGCAACAAATGGATTTTTTCTTGCTGATCGGTATTATTTTAGGATTGATATCTGTGGTGGTTGGAATGATTGTAAAAGGGGCCAATGTGGCTGTCCTAATCAACCCCGCAGCCGCAATCATTATTTTCGTCGGTGTGATCGCAGCCGTTATCAATTCATTTCCCAGCAGTGATATCAAAAAAATCCCGAAAATCTTCGGCGTTCTGCTGAAAAATAAAGAATACGACTTAAAAACAACGATCAATACGATTGTTGAATTGGCCAACCAAGCACGTCGTGATGGTTTATTATCTCTTGAAGGCGCCATCCAAAACTTGGAAGATCCATTTTTAAGAAAAGGTTTAGAAATGGTGGTTGATGGCATTGCTGCCGAACAGATACAAGAAATCATGGAGAATGAGATCTATGGGATAGAAGAACGCCATCGTATTGGCTCGTCTATCTTCAAAACCGCTGGAACTAGCTCTCCAACTTTAGGGGTCTTGGGTGCCGTGATCGGGCTGATTGGGGCGCTAGGCAATCTAGAAGATGTAGAAGCTTTAGGACACATGATCTCAGCTGCCTTCGTGGCAACTCTTTATGGTATTTTCTTCGGTTATGTTCTGTTCATTCCCTTTAGCTCAAGGCTATCCTTGAAATCTGAGCAAGAAGTCCAAATGATGTCGATCATCGTTGAAGGGGTCTTAGCAATCCAAGCCGGACAATCGCCAAAAAGCATTGAGAAGAAATTATATAGCTTGATCGATCCTAAAAAACGGGAAGAACAATTATAAAGGATGAACCGATATGAAGCGAAAAAAGAAACATGAAGAACACGTAGACGAAGCGTGGCTTTTGCCTTACTCAGATATGTTGACCTTACTGCTGGCTTTATTCATTGTCATGTTTGCTATGGCGAAAGTCGATGATGAGAAATTTCAAGAAATCAGAAGTGAATTTGGCACCATCCTTTCTAGTCACCATAGCAGCTCCTCTGTGATCGGATCCGTGATCGATATGGGGGAGACTAATACGGGAAAAAAAGCACCCACATCTACGGAAGCACAAGCACAGGAAGCCTCTGTACGGACTCAACTGGAAAATCAACAATTGCAAAAAATCAGCGATCAGCTATCACAAGAATTAGCTTCTTCAGGCCTAAAAGATCAAACAGAAGTTCGCTTAGAATCTGATGGGCTCCATATCACTTTGGCTAGCAGTATCCTGTTTACATCGGGCAGTGCTGAGATCACAGCCACCACTCGGCAGTCACTGGATTTGCTCTCTGACTCACTGAAAAAACTAAAAACCAACAAAATAGTGATTGCAGGTCATACCGATAACGTACCGGAAAAAGGCAATGGCCGATACCAATCCAACTGGGATCTCAGTTCGGCCCGTGCCATTAACGTTATGGAGTATTTCATCAGTAAAGGGGCCGTCTTAGAAAAGAATGCCGCAATTCAAGCCTTTGCTGATACGGAACCCAAAGCTGATAATAACACCCCGCAAGGCCGCTCGGAAAATCGTCGTGTAGAGATGATCATCCAGCGGACAGAAATGGCTCACTAACCAGCAATAATTGTTTATAAACATCTTCATGAAAAGCCAAGACTGCTGACATCAGTCTTGGCTTTTTTTGTAGCATCTTCTTTGATAGTAAAAAAACATTCGCCAGCTATGCTTTCGAATAGCTGATGAATGTTTTCTTCTTGTTCTATTTTTCCACTTCAAATCGATTAGTCAATCGCTTCAATTCTTCCGCGATGTCTCTTAGGTCTGCCACATGGTTGGTGAATTCATCCATGGTAGCTAAAACTTCTTCCGCGTTTGCGGAAACCTCTTGTGTACCAGCGGCATTTTCTTCCGTTGATGCAGAAATATTTTCTAAGTTTTCCAACACACTATTTTGAATGTTTTCAATACGTGCACTTGCTTCTTCAATATGATGAATACCTTCAATCATATAACTGCTGCGTTGAAATACTTCTTTTGAAGACGAAATTGCTTCTTTAATTAAGTTGGTTTGTCGTACGCCACCTTTTACAGAAGCTGACGTCTGTTTGACCATTTGACTAGATTGCTCACGAATTTCTTCAATAATCGCTTCGATTTCTTTGGTAGAAGCTTTACTTTGCTCCGCCAATTTACGGATTTCAGCAGCAACAACTGCAAACCCTTTACCGGACTCTCCCGCGCTGGCTGCCTCAATTGAAGCATTCAAAGCTAACAAGTTTGTTTGGTAAGAAATATCGTTGATGACCCCAATGATTGAATTGATGTTTTGGATACTATCATTCATTCCCGTCATGTTTGACATTAAGCGTTCCATCTGTGCCAATTCTTGACGCCAGCTGTCATCGACTTGATCCATGATCGTTAAGTTTTCTTGATTAATCTTCGTGGATTCTTGCGACTTGCTGCTCATTCCGCCAACGTTATCTCGTAATTCTTTAATTACTTGCGTAAGATTTTGCATTTGCGACACACTATATTCTGTTTCCTGAGCTTGTGCACCGGTAACTTCTGCAATACCCGTGATGGTTTGAGAGACTTCTTCTGTCGCAATATTGGTTTGTTTTGAAAGTTCCAATAAAGAATCGGACATTTCTGCGACACTACTACTTTCTTTTTGCACTTTTTGGATCAATGCGCCAGTGCCTTCGATCATCACATTATAATTGTCTGCCATTTGCTGAATCTCATTCCCAGTTTTATCTGGATAAACGACTCGACGGGCTAACTGGTCCCAAGTCCATTTTTCGCCTTTAACTCTTTTAGACTGGCTCATCTTCTCTAGTTTGCCTTCACCGACTTTTCTAAAGTAGTGATTGAAACAATCGATGATCGCTGCTACTATTTTAATGGCCGCATAGGAAACAAGTCCTACAAATAGCAACATCAGGATTGTGACGATGATCGTCGTGCGGACTAACGCTCCTAACTCTTTATCTAAATCACTGGCTTTGACTTCGGAATAAGCCCAAACATTGGAATCAGCAGATTTGTCGTACAACACATCGTTGACTTTATTTGAGTCGCCCAAACCGACCTTACCATTAGGATCTTTTGCTTCTTTGATCTTTTGGAATACTTCTTCTTCTTTGATATTCTTACCGATTTGTTTCGTGTTCTTTGAAGTGACAATGATCCCAGATTCTGAAACTAATGTAATATTTCCTGTTCGTCCAACGGTAAAGTCAGACAAAATGTCTTGAATGCTTTCATATGAAACATCTACACTCAAAACCCCTACTTGATTATGGGAATTCTTAATCATAATGGAGGCTGATGTCACAAATTGGTTCGTTACCGTATCCAAATATGGGTCTGTCCAATATACTTCTCCTTCGGCTTTAACGGCCCCCTTGTACCAAGGACGAGTCGTTGGTTTGTAATCATCTGGCAAAGGGTTGAAGGTCACATACTCATCATCTTCCGTTCCAAATGTCACTTCTAGAAAGCTATTGGTTCCAGCAATTGCTAAAGAAAGATCTGAGCGGATACGTGCCATACTAAATTCTGTTTTCATGGATGGCAGTTCAGCCATTGACTTCAATTTTCTTTCCGTCGATTGACGTAAGCTTTTTTCTTCCGCCAAAATCAAATTAACGGCACTTTCTTTATTCAAATCATTTCGTTGAATCAATAAATCCTTTGTGGTCAAATAAGAACTTGTCAGCATGACAATGATCGGGATCCCCGCAACCAAAATCAAGGTGACCATCACATAAATTCCTATCGTTTTTTTCCTTTTTTTCACAAATGTGCCACTCCTTCATTTACAATTTCACACTATCCAATGAAGACTCGTCTGAAGACGACCCTCAGTAAAGATAATCGGTCATTTCACCGAACTATTAAGAGCGTTCATTAGTAGAAAATGCAGCCATTGCTTTTCCACCATACAAATAACACTGAACCGAAATCGTCCTGTAGGAGAAACCACTCAAAACAATAGCTAAAAACCTTGTAGAATCGACTAAAAAACCATACGGTGATACCGCATGGTTTAGTTAAACGAGCACAATAAGAATTTCCATAGAATCAAAAAACAACGATATATTTTTTCAACAGCCAAAGGTGGGCTTTTAGAACGATAGTAATAGACTCTTTTAGAAAACCGGTATACTGAAGATCAAATTACTTGAGAATGTTCGAGCTATTCATAAATTAACAGTTTAGAAAAACAGACAATTCGTTGATAATGACCGCATGTTAACAACTTCATTGCAGACTCCACTCAAGTAGCAATATAGATGGTCAGAGTATAAGCAATTATGATGCAGACTGAGCAATTGCTAACCATGCCGCTGGAATCCGATATGGAGAGCATGAAACATAATCAACACCAATAGCCCGCAAGAATGCAATAGATTGTGGATCACCGCCTACTTCACCGCAAACACCAATCGCTTTTCCCTTCGTTTGCTGACGAATCGAAGCCACCGCTTGTTCCATTAGTTGTCCTACTCCCGATTTATCAAGATGTTGATACGGATCCTCAGACAGGATTCCTTTATCTAAATAGCGTTGAATAAAACCAGCAGCATCGTCCCGTGAAAATCCAAAAGTCATTTGCGTCAGGTCATTGGTCCCAAAACTGAAAAAATCAGCTAGCGGAGCTAATTCTTTTGTTAATAAACATGCTCTTGGTGTTTCTAGCATCATCCCAATCTTGAAAGGTACTTCTTTCTGATAGTGGGCAAAAATTTGCCGAATGTACGTTTCAAGACGTTCTCTCAAAACGCGCATTTCTTCCGGAATACTGATCAAAGGCAGCATAATCTCAGGATAAACAACACTTCCTGCTTCAAAAGCTTGTAGTGCCGCTTCGATAATTGCAGCTGTCTGCATCTCATAAATCTCAGGATAAGTAATTCCTAGACGGCTTCCTCGATGCCCCATCATCGGATTTACTTCTTGTAGATCATGGATTCGTTGCTTGATTTTTTCTAGAGAATAGCCGCTGCGCTTGGCCATTTCTTCATATTCTTGTGGTCGCGGTAAAAATTCATGCAACGGCGGATCCAACAAACGAATGACGCATTTCTGTTCTTTTGTCTGCAGTAATAACTCCTTGAAGTCATTTAACTGAAACGTTTTCAGCTGAGACAAAGCTACTTGTCTTTCTTCGGTCGTTTCAGCTAAAATCACTTGCCGCATCGGCCAGATTCGAGCTTCACCAAAAAACATATGCTCCGTTCGCGCTAGCCCGATACCTGCTGCTCCAAAAGAAGCTGCTGTCTTGATTTCTTCGATAGTTTCCGCATTTGCACGTACCACTAAGTCTGCTCTCTCTTTAGACCAGTCTAAAATCGTCTGCAGCAAACCAAAATCTTGCGAGGCAACCAGTGATAGCGCCCCTTGATACAGATTGCCTGTCGTCCCATCCACTGATAGATAGTCTCCTTCTTGAATGATTACTTCACCACATCGAGCTTGTTTCAAAAATGAATCGACAGCTAACTGATCACAACCTGCCACACAACATACTCCTAGTCCTCGGGCAACGACTGCCGCATGAGAAGTCATGCCGCCTCGAGAAGTCACGATGGCTTCACTAACGACCATCCCGTCAATGTCTTCCGGTGAAGTCTCTTGTCGCAATAATATGACTTTTTCTCCCGCTTGGTGTGCACTAACCGCTGCTTCTGCCGAAAAGTAAACACGACCTACCGCTGCACCGGGACTAGCAGGCAATCCTTGACCAAGAGGAGAAGCTTTCGCAAGAGATTCCGGAGAAAAGATAGGATGCAGCAACTGATCCAGCATGTCTGGTGTCAACCGATGCAGTGCTGTTTTCTTCGTGATCTTTCCTTCAGAAACTAGATCGATAGCAATCTGTACAGCTGCTTTGGCCGTCCGCTTCCCATTACGAGTCTGTAAAACAAATAATCGCCCTTCTTCAATGGTAAATTCGATATCTTGCATATCTTTGTAATGATTTTCCAGTAACTCGGCAATCGCCGAAAACTGCGCGTGGATTTCTGGTTGTGTTTTGGCTAAATCACTAATCGGTCTTGGCGTACGAACCCCCGCGACAACATCTTCTCCTTGTGCACAAGCGAGAAATTCACCAAATAATCCTCTGTGTCCTGTCGTCGGATCGCGAGTAAAAGTAACGCCAGTTCCACTTGCAGCACCACTATTGCCAAAAACCATTTCCTGAACAGTCACGGCTGTTCCTAGATCATGAGCAATTTTGTGGATTTTACGGTAAGTGATAGCCCGGGGATTATTCCACGAACGAAACACAGCTTGAACGGCTGATAATAATTGTTCCAGCGGATCTTGAGGGAATCGTTCTTGCGTATGTTCCATATAAATACTTTTGAAAACCTCGCAAATCTCTTGCCAGTCTGGAGCGACCATTGATTGGTCAGAAGGATATCCCTTTTTATGTTTATAGGTCGTTAAATAGGATTCAAAATGACTCTTATCGATCCCTTTAACAACATCCCCATACATTTGGATAAGGCGACGGTAGCAATCATAGGCAAATGTAGGATTCTTTGTATTCGCTGCCAGCGCCTGTACCGTTTGATCAGTTAACCCCAAGTTGAGAATCGTATCCATCATCCCCGGCATGGAATACTTTGCCCCACTGCGAACAGAAACCAGTAATGGCTGCTGGTTTCCGCCAAAAGACTTGTGGGTTCGTTCTTCCAATGTAGCTACTGCTCGAATAATTTCTTCTACCAACGGCTGTGTAAGTTGCTGGTTTTCTAAAAATTGTCGGCAAACATCTGTTGTAACAATAAATCCCGCAGGAACAGGCAACCCGATACTGGTCATTTCAGCTAAATTTGCTCCTTTCCCCCCTAGTAATTCTTTTTGATCTTTCGTACCTTCTGAGAACCAAACGATATTCTTCATTTTTTTCCGCCTTCCTAATGTGATATACTATTAAGCTTAAAACGAAGTATATAGCGTACACTATTGATTCGTCAAGAAGAAATTTTTAAGAAAAATTCGCGCCAAAATCCTTTATTGCATTTTCCACGCGGAAAATATATAATAAATAGCATATCACATTTATTTAAAGAAGGTGACACATTGGAATTGACAAAGCGACAACTTAAAATCATTGAAATCGTAAAAGACAATCAACCTATCAGTGGTGAAACCATCGCAAAAAAACTAGGATTCAGCCGTGCTACTTTGCGCAATGATCTCTCTATCCTGACAATGACTGGATTACTCGATGCCCGGCCCAAGGTCGGTTATTTTTATACCGGACAGACCGTAGAACCGCTGTTGTTTGATAAGCTATACCATGCAAAAGTAGCAGAGATTATGATCCCACCGTTAATGATTGAGCAATCCGTTTCGGTATATGATGCTGTGACAACCCTATTCATGTATGATGTCGGGTCTCTTTATGTGAAAAATGCAGAAGAGGAACTAATTGGTGTTCTATCCCGCAAAGACCTTCTGCGCTTCGCTATCAGCAATTCAGCAGCAGAAAAAACACCGGTGGCAATGATCATGACGCGAATGCCGAATATCGTCACGATTACTGCCGACCAAACTATTTTGACTGCAGGTACCTTATTAGCTAGGCATGAAATAGATACACTCCCTGTTGTTGATGCTGAGAATCCAAAAAAAGTCATTGGTAAAATAACCAAGTCTAAAATTATGAACTACTATATCCAAGCAGGCAATGCGATCGAAAACAATCAATTCTAAGGAGCGAAAAAAATGAAGAATGTTCGACTATATTTGATTTCAGATTCCGTTGGTGAAACAGCACAAAAATTGATTAGTGCCGTTTCCGCACAATTTCCTACGATCGATCTATCCGATATTCAACTGTATCCTTTTACAAATGATGAAGAGAGCTTATTGGAAATCTTACAAGATGCTTTACTGGATAAATCGATTGTTGTGACGACGCTTGTTAACAAAGATTTAGTGAAATTTGTCGAAGCCTTTGCTAAACGCACCGGTCTTCAACATGTCGATTTCATGACGCCATTGATCTCAGTAATCGAAGCAACCGTCGGGCTACAAGCAGTTCAGGAACCTGGCGCAATCCATCGTTTAAATCAAGAATACTTCAGTCGTGTTGCTGCAATGGAGTTTGCAGTGAAGTATGATGACGGCAAGGATCCTCGTGGTTTTCTCGATGCTGACATCGTATTGCTCGGTGTTTCCCGTACTTCCAAGACACCGTTAAGTCTATATATGGCTAATCGTGGTTACAAAGTGGCTAATCTGCCTTTAATACCTGAGGTCGCTTTACCCAAAGAGATCAATCAAATCGATCCCAAAAAAATGATCGGGCTCACTACAAATTCTGACTCACTCGTCGAAATACGCCGTTCTCGACTGGCTTCATTAGGGTTGAAAGAAACTACTAACTACACAGAACCAAGCCGGATCGATGATGAACTAGCCTATGCGAATCAATTATTCCAACAGCTAGGAATCAATGTAATCGATGTCAGCAAACGGTCGATCGAAGAAAGTTCGATGTTGATCGAAGAATTTTACAAAAATAATGCCTATGCACACTGAAGATCAATTAAATGATTTCATTGAGATTATCAATTTAGAGGCGATCCAGCAGTTACCTAAAGCAACCGAACACTTTGTCAGTGATCTGCACGGTGAATATGAAGCTTTTGATCATATCTTGCGCAATGGTTCAGGCAGCATTCGGGAAAAAGTCGAAACATTGTTTCAATACTCACTGACAGCTGCTGAGAAGACCGAGCTATGTTTTTTGATTTACTATCCAAAAGAAGTATTGCAAGAAAAAGACTATCCGCATGAGGATTGGATCCAATTAATGACTCAACTGGTCAAAGTGGCTCGTTTTACTTCCAGCAAATATACGCGGTCCAAAGTTCGAAAAGCTTTACCAAAACAATTTGCTTATATTTTAGAAGAATTGCTGTATCAATATGACTCGGACTTCAACAAAGAAGCCTATTATAAAGCGATTTTTGATAAGATCATCGACTTATCCTTAGCGCCTCTATTTTGTGAACAGCTAGCATTTTTGATTCAGCGTTTTGTCGTTGATCACCTACATGTTATTGGGGATATTTATGACCGGGGACCCGCACCTGATAAAATCATCGACCGGCTCATGGCGCTTCCTTCTTTGGATATCCAATTAGGGAACCATGATATTTTGTGGATCGGGAGTTACTGCGGTTCTTTCCCTTGTTTGGCAAGTACCATACGGATCGCTGCACGGTATGGAAATTTAGCATTGTTGAAAGAAGGCTATGGCATCGACCTCTCTAAAGCCATAGCATTTAGTCGTAAACATTATCAAGAAAATAAGGGGTTTTATCCTAAGAAAACTGTTGATGATCTTTCCGAAGAGGAAATTCACGACGCCATGCTTCTCCAGCAAGCCTTTGCAATCATTCAATTCAAGGTAGAGGCCGCTGTGATCAAACGACGCCCCGAATTTCAATTAGCGGATCGTTTGCTATTGGGTAAAATCACAAAGGATTTGCAGATTCAGCTAGAGGATCACTTTGAGCCTCTGATCCATGCTTGCTTTCAATTGGTTGATCCCGAAGCACCCTATCTTTTGACTGATGAAGAGCAAAAAGTACTGGAGGATCTTCTCAAACAATTTCAATCCTCCGAAAGGTTAGCAACCCATGTACGTTTTCTAGTAGAAAAAGGCACGATCTATCAAATTTATAATGGCAATCTACTGTACCACGGTTGCATCCCCTGTCATCCTGATGGTCGCTTCCTTTCAGTGTCCTTTGGAAAAACCTCTTATCAGGGCAAAGCATTGATGGATTTCTTTCAAGAATGTGTAAAACAGAGTTTCGCAACACCAGAAAGGACCGACGATCTGGCGACCGATGTCCTTTGGTATCTCTGGTGCGGAGAAGGGTCTTCTCTTTTCGGTAAAAAATCCATGAAAACCTTCGAGCGCTATTTCATCAGTAATAAACACACGCATATTGAAGAAAAAAACGCCTACTATACCCTAAGAGAAAAAGAAGCATTTTGCCGTCGCTTATTCGCTGCGTTTGGATTAGACTCGACAGGACACATCATTAACGGCCACACACCAGTAAAAGTGAAAAAAGGAGAGACGCCAATCAAAGCCAATGGGCACCTACTGGTAATTGACGGTGGCTTATCCCGCTCCTATCAGGAAGTTACCGGTATCGCCGGTTACACATTGTTATCCAATTCTTTTGGGATGACACTTGCTGCTCACCAACCATTTACAGATCGTCAGACAGCAATCAAGGAGCGGAAGGATCTAATGACGCAAAAGAAAATCATCCTCCGCCAAACCAAACGAATCACTGTACGGCAAACGGATATTGGGAAGCAACTACAAGCAGAAAGTGCTAGTTTGTTCGCAAAAAATAATCCTATCAATAACTGAGACATTCAGTTTACTGATAGGATTATTTTTGATTTCTAAGTAACTTTCTGATTTATTTTTCAGATATCTTTGGAGCTATGAAAAGATTTCAACTTCTCTAATGCTTGTAAAACAAAAATCAGCACTAAAATCGCCAGCGCCAAAAACAACGTCTCCAGTCCTTTTCCTTGTGCCAACAATAACTCACGTAAAATCGCCGTGATACTGATTAGAATCAGATAACGAACAGGAATATGATGTCCTTCTTTTACATACCGCAATAACATCAAAATGATTTCAAGTAAAATAAATAGTGTAGCAATCTCTTCAATCAAAAAGGATAGATCACTGACTTTTGTCAAAGGAATGACATAAGTAACGATTTTATAAATTGCTTCTGCCATCACAACCAATACCAATACAACTAAAATTGCTAACATAATATCGACAACAGCACTGATCAGCTTTTCAAAGTTTTTAAAATATTTGCCCATAGCGCGCCCCCTTTTCACCTCATTATAAGCGAATTTAATGAAATTACTTTGTGATATGCTTGAAAAAGATGCTTTTTTATTGCACAAAATAATCACTCAATACTTCAGCAAATAGATGAATAGTCGTAAGGGATTCGCTGGTTTAAAACTCTGACTATCTTAGCCGAAGCGCTTATCTAAAAAAGGCATCAAATGGTTCTTCTAAAAGAAGTTTTAATGGTTCTGATCCATCCGCAGCATTGGCCGGATCATTACTATCAATCGGTGTATCACCAGCTTCTGTGCTCTCTTCACTTTCGTCAGAAGTAGTTGTGCCTGTACTGCTTGAACTGCTAGATGAAGAGGTTGAACTACTCGTACTTGAGCTGCTGCTAGAGGAGCTCGTCGTTTCGGATGTACTAGTCGTAGTATCAGAATTTGCTGATCCATTATTGGAAGTGCTAGATGCTGTATCTGTCTCCTTCACTACTGCTTCACTACTGTCAGCTATACTTTCTGATTCTGTAGACGGAATGGCCGATGAATCTTCATTTGATTTTGTTCCACTGGTCTGTGCAGTTGTTTCGGAGTAGGAACTGACCCGTGCTTCATAAAAAGTTTCACTGGTTGTTTCCGTTTCAGACGTACTTGTTTCGGCAACCTGCACTGGTGCTTCAGAAGATGGCTCCGAAGAATTGCGCTGGAACGGGGCCGCAACAAAAGCATTTACGTCTTGATCAATTGCCATACTCAACATAATCGTGACAAAACAACTAACGAGTGCTGACTGCAAATTAAATTTCAACTTCATTGCTATCCCTCACCTTCTCTTTATATGAAGTACCGTGCATTTTTTTGAAGAAATGGTTTTCTCCATCTATTATACAAAAAAAAGAAACGAGCAACAAATTAAGAATTCGTTGCAGCAATTGTCCCGTATTTTACAAGCTTAACATCTGAAATACAAAGAAATAACAGCCATTGCAGGGCTGCTATTTCTTTGATTATAAGCCGACCATTTACTGGATGGGATCTTTTTTATAAATTACGCAAGTGATTTGGGTCATTAATTGGTGTTTCGATATCACTATCTCCCATTCGAGGGGTCGGATGAACCGATTCATCAGGCATTGCTGTCTCACCTGTAACAGGCTGATCAATGATCGCTGTATCTGTTTCTTCGATTCGATCGGTTGCGTGATAATCGTAGACTCCTACCACTAAACGATCCTGCTCAAGGTCGTCACGATAGGCAAATAAAGGATCACTCTCATCATCAATCGTCCGATGGTCATAGTCGCCAAATGAGAAAGCATCTTTGATTTTTTCCCACATTGAACGATCATCATCTGATCCTCCAGTCGCTTCTACTTCTGCACTACTTAACGTATCTAAGCCAAACTGCTCGATGATCGTTGCATTCGCAAACAAAACAATGTCGTCTTTGTTGTACCCTTCGTTTCGCAATTGATCAATTGCTGTCAATGCTTCAGCCCGAGTGTCGTAACTGCCAATAATCGTCAGGTTTCTTTTATCCATTTGAAAGCCTCCTTATTTTGTGTACGCGTGAAATCGGTCTATCTTTCAGCACTTGCCTTTTCATTGAAGGAAGTTGCCTACCATTTCATTGTATCTTACTCTGCGAAGGAGACCAAATGGTTTGTTTGCGCTTACGAAAATGATAAGAATCACTGTCTTTATTGGTTCTGCAGTTGCAACCATTCACTGTAAGCATAAACGAACGGACCGATGCCTTTAGCATCATCGTTGACAACTGGCTCTGAAATATAATACTCATAGGAGCCATCTCTGATTTTGTAGTTGCCTTTTCCAGGCATCCCCCCTAAGCCAGCAACTAAACAGATATCTTTCAATGTAAATTCTCCGTTTTTAATAACCAATTTGTGCTTTACAAGAGCGCGTAGGATCGTCTCGCCGATTATTTTATATTGTGAAGGAAGAATAGCTAATCGACTGGCTTTTAGCATCACATAACTCAAAGCAGCAGATCCACTCGTCTCTAAATAATTGTCTTCACCGTCTGGTCTATCTGTTACTTGAAAAAAGAGACTCGTTTTTGGATCTTGATAAGCCATTACTGCACCTACAAGTTCTGTTAAATAGCGCTGCAACTGCTGCTTTTCTTGGAGATAGCCTTCATGGGACAGTAAAACTTCAAGTGTGTCAACTAATGCCATAGCATACCATCCAAGAGAACGAGTCCAAAAGTTTGCGCTACAACCTGTCTTTGGATGCGCCCAAAATGCAGTTCTCGTACAGTCGTATCCGTGATACAGCAATCCTGTTCGCGGATCTTTCATTGACTCCATGACATTTTTGAATTGCCCAATCACATCACTAACATCTGCGGAGTTGCCAAACGTTAGTTGGTATTGGATCGCAAATGGTTGAACCATGTATAAACCATCTAGCCAAACTTGTTGCGGGTAGACCAGCTTATGCCACATGCTTCCTTCCTTAGTGCGCGGTTGCAACAAAACTTGCCGATACAGATTATCTAGAGCCTTGCGGTATTTGCTTTTCTTAGTGATTGCATATAACTGAAACAATAGTTTTCCTTCATTGATTGCGTCACAGTTATATTCTTTTTCATCGTACCCCAATGGATTCCCTGCCTCATCAATATAGTGATCAATAAAGGTTTCAACAAACGCAAGATAATTCTCGTCTTGTGTTGCATTAAACATGTATTGGATCGCCAGAATCATGCAGCCATCGATATAACTCCAACGGATTGGATGATTGGCTAATCGAGCCTCTTGATTCCAAATAGGTGCTTCTGGCGAAGAATGTGCGATTACTTGATCCAAAAATTGTCTTATTTCTTCCAACTATTTTCTCCTTTACCAATTCTTAACTTTGTATGTGTAGATGCCTCATGCCCTCCTTCTTTGCCAAACAGTAGCGGCAGGCAAATGAAGAAACAGCTGGCTAGTTTGCATAAAATCTCTCGTTGAAAAATGACTGCCACTGGAACATTTTTGCGATATTTATCTGTTGAAACGATCTGCAGCTGAAAGAATGCTTTTCCAATCGTCTGCTGATTTTGCATGAATGGATATTGCAGTGCAAAATACATAACACACATCAAACAAATCGCAATCAAAACAGCAACAAAGTCATTATTGATGACCCGACCGATTAGCGGAATTCCTCCTACAAAGATAAGAAATATGGTTAAAATCCCTAAAACAAAATCAACGATTTGTGCGAGAATTCTTCTGATCAACATATGACTACTCTTTACTTCCTGTAGAAGCAACGCCATCAATAAAGTACCGTGATCCCATAAAGAAAATTGCGATCATAGGTAACAGCCCCAAACAAGAAGCAGCGAATACTCTCCCATAGGAGACCATTGCTTCACCGTCTAATAATTGTTTCAATGCTACTGATAGAACCGTTTTATCTGAACTATTCAAATAAATCAATGGTCCTTGGAAATCATTCATGCCCCACATAAAGCTTAGCAAGGCAACGGTAATCAGAATTGGTTTGATTACGGGAATGATGATTTTGAACAAAATCTGAAATTCATTACACCCGTCCATCACTGCCGCTTCATCTAACTCTCTAGGAATTGTTCGCATAAATTGAATGATCATAAATACAAAAAACGAAGAACTAGCAAAAATATCCGCTACATAAAGGCTGGCAAAACTATCCAAAAGTCCCACCTCACGGTACAACAGATACAGTGGAATGCGAAAAGCCAGTTCTGGCATCAATAATGTAACGATCACGGCACCAAAGACAAATTTTTTCCCTTTAAACGATTTTCGTGCAATCACATAGGCGGTAATCACACAAGATAAAACTGTAAAAATCGTTTTTGGAATCAAAAATTTCAGTGTATTCCCAAAGAAAAACCAGATAGAATGGTCTCGCGTCAACTGCCAAGCATCGGAAAAATTCGTTGTAACCACACGGTCACTTGGCGGGAAAATACTCAAGCTACCAAAAATGTCCCGGTTCTCTTTAAACGCAGAACCAATCATCCAAAACAACGGATAAATCAAGATAATCCCCACACCAATCAATAATCCATAACGAATGATTTCATTCATCCGTCTTCGAGATTTACTCATTTCCATTATTCAGCCCCCTTAATCATTATAAAATACCCACCGATCAGATGACTTGAAAATAATAACCGTAAATATACCGATGATCACCAACAAAATCCATGTTAGTGCACTCGCATAGCCATAATTCCCATTTTGAAAGGCTTGATCATAAATATAAAGATTCAAGAAATAAGTCGTCTTATTTGGTCCACCTTTAGTGATTAAATACGCGGAGTTAAACTCTTGAAACGCTTTGACTAATACATTTACGGCGTTGAACAAAATTACGGGGGTAATAATCGGTACAGTGATATTGAACAGTTGTCTTATTTTTGAAGCCCCATCCATTTCTGCCGCTTCATAAACTGTTTTAGAAACACCTTGCAATGCCGATAAGAAAATCAACATGGTCGAACCGAATTGCCAAGTTTTTAAAATAATCAGGGTAAAAATCGCGAACTTTGGATCTTTTGTCCAGTTAATGGCGACATCGTTTCCGAGTGTAAAAACACTCAACACCATATTCACAGGTCCGTTGACATCAAAAAGCATGGTCCATAAAATTGAAACAGCTACATTTCCTCCTAAAATAGAAGGAATATAATAAGCGGTACGAAAGAAATTGACTCCCTTAAGCTTAAAATTCAAGATGGCTGCTACTGCAAAAGAGACAATGATAACTGCTGGGGTACCAATCAACACATATTTGATTGTTGCAAAGAAACTCGCAGTAAACGTATCGTCTTTTGTAAAAATCTCTAGATAATTTTGTAATCCGACAAACTCCGGATCACCTAAAATCGGATATTCTAACAAACTGTAGTAAAAAGAAATAATGATTGGGTAAACTTTAAAGACTAGGAAGCCAATGATCCATGGCATGAGCATGCAGTAGATCACCCAATTTGTTCTTTTCATTTTTTTCAACATCGCATTTGACTCCTTTACCTTCTAAATGAACGCCCAGATACTAATGGGTTACTTCCAGACATTCTCACTCATGTCCAATTTTATTTCGGAAAAAGAAGGGTACGGGACGTAGCTAAGTCTCGCATTCCTTCTTGTTGCTTCCTATTCTTGGTAATACTTATCAAGTGCTGCTTGCTGTTTCTCAATGAATTGCTTCGCAGCTTCCTCCGACGTGAACTTTCCTGTCCGAAATGCCTCGTAAACCGTATATCTTTCTCCCCGCACATTTTCGTCTTCAAAGTATGGATCTAACACCGTTTGTTCATAGTCATCCAATTTGGCGTACCCTTCAGCCACAGCACCTTCGACTAGTTGATTCGCTACTTGCAGATCGTAACAAACTGTGTTGCTTGAAATACCCAAAGAATCTCCGGCAGCCTTCACCGCTTGCTCATTGGTAAACAAGAACTCAATAAAAGTGGCTGCTGCTTCAGGATGTTTCGAATTTTTTGAAATTGCGTAGCCAAAATTTGGTTTCACATAGATACTTGGTTTAGAGTCAGCATCGACTTGCAAGAAATCTCCTACAACTAACTCATCTAACCCGTCGCCGCCTTTGTATGAGTTTGTCCATTTCGCCAGTGAGTTTGCCCACTCATAAACAGAGCCTGCATTGCCTTCTACCCATTGAGGATTTGATTCCGTATCGATTGGGCTTGTTTGCTCAAAAGTCGGCAGTGCACCAGCATCTTCCAATTCTTTATATCTTTCAAGCACTTCTTTCACTTCAGCCACACTATAGTTGACTGTCCCAGCGGTCTGCATGATCTTCCCTGTATAGTTGTAAAGCATCTGAGCAATAAATAGATCTAATGAGAACTCTCCCACATTGAGATATGCGTACTGATTGTCTTCACCAGTTGGCGTATTCCCTTTCGCAATGACTTCTCCCGCTGCCAAAAGATCATCATAGGTCGTTGGCAGTTCCAACCCATTGGCTTCATAAAGTGCTTGGTTCATCAAAGGAACCCGACCGGTCATTCCGTGGGGAACCGCGGCTTGTTCACCACCCACTTGCATCGCTTCTAAATAAGAACTTTCCCAATTGTCTAGCGTCAAATAGTCACTGACCTCATTCAAGTCCATAAAGATATTCTTGCCCTTCCCGAATGAAAAGAGCCAATTGTAATTCACTTGCATCACGTCTGCTTCAGTTTTACCGGATAGCTGAGTCAATGTCTTTTCTTGCCATCCATCCCACGCACCATACTCTGTGTTAACCGTGATATGCGGATATTCCTCTTCAAAAAGAGCCACCACATCTTGCATCGCATCATGGCGATTATCCGCTCCCCACCAAGCAAACTTAATCGTCACTGCTTCTGCATCTTTTGTTGAACCACTGCTGCCAGAACCAGTAGTGTCAGGCTGAGATCCACACGCTGCTAGAACTAAAGTGCTAAAAAGACTGGCAACCAATATCTTCTTTTTCATCTGATTATTTCCTCCTCCATAAAATGCACACGTTTACAATTTTTCATTTATGTATCCGCTTACTGATTTTATCGGACAAAAAATGTCTCAGCAATAGACAAGCAAAACTTGCACAAAAAAGTGACGTAATATCCGCGAACTTGTACAATATTGACTTTTTTAACAGGAAAATAATCCTCCTTTCATGCCTGTGCAAAGATGAGTGACTATTTAGAAATTATTTTTTTCTCGCAGACTTTCTTTGTATGCAATTTGTTTCTTGCGGTATTGCAAAGGGGATGTCTCTGTATATTTTTTGAACACACGGTTGTAGTAGGTAATGTTGCTGTATCCACTTTTTCTCGCTATTTCAGCAATATCCCAATCTGTATCTTCCAGTAATCGCTGAGACTGACGGATTCGTTGAATGTTGGTATATTCAGTGATGGTGTAGCCTGTTGCACGCTTGAAGATACGGCATAAATAGGATTTGTCGAGATAAAAAGACGAAGCGATTTGTTCCAATGAATGAATCGATGCATAGTTCCGACGAATAAAGGCTGCAATTTGATTAACTAGCTCGCTTTGTTTTCCCAAACTTTCTGCCGGTTCATCAGAAAGCCCCCTGAAGTTCTTGATCCGCTGAATAAAAATAAAAAGTTCGATTAATTTTGTTTCGACCATTACCTGGTAATTGTATTCTTTGTGGATCACTTCATCTGCGATTTTCGCTAAGAGCGTTTGTACGTAAGAGCGATCCGCTGGCGGAATCTGAATGATACCATGATGTTTTAAAAAAAAGGTCTCCAGATCTATTCCCATGGATTGAGCGATTCTTGGAAATTTGCTGGCTTCATAGAGAACGAGTACACGATCATGATAAATATACTTTCCTGAGAATGTATTGTGGACACAGTCGGGGTGAATCATAACCAATGTACCAGGTTGGATTTTATAGGTTTTTTCTCCAATCAAAAAATAGCGGTTCCCTTCTATAAAATATTGGATTTCGCATTCAGAATGCCAATGCTTCACCATATTGTAGATACTATCTCGTCGTGAGCGATCAATCGTCAATCCGTTCATCATCCCACTATAAACAATCGTCTTCATACTCTCCACTCCTTTCTTTGTTTTCTATTTTACCTAAAAAATAGGAAACTCCATAGGGGGGACGGAACCAAAATCTGCTTGGATTCTTTGACAGAGGTAAACAGAATGATTCTAAAAGACCATTCAAAAATAAATCTATCTTCAGCGATTTTTATTACGAACAAACCAGCAAAAAAGCATTACCCGATATCACGAATGTGTATCGGGTAATGCTGATTGATTTTCTTTTGAGTTGCATGAAATCAGGTGTCTCACTATTTCACGATCAATTTTTGACCAACATAAATGATATTATTGGACAAGCGATTCCATGAAGTGATTTGGTCAATACTACTACCATACTTTTGCGCAAGAGACCACAGACTGTCCCCAGATTTAACGGTATGATATTTAGTCGAAGAACTATTATTGGCAGAACTATTACTTGAAGAAGCATTTGTCGCGGTCTTCGTAAGATAGGCACCACTGACCCAGCCTTTGCCAGAAACATAGTACCATTTGTTATTCCCATTAACACTAGTACCATTTTTGACGGCTGTTGCTGTCACGGTACTGCCTTGGCTCAATGAACCAACGATGCTGCCACTTGTCGATGCTGTAGAACGAATATTCAATGTCGCGGTCGTTTTCATCTTTTGATTGATCGAATCACCTGTATTCGATGTATTCGACGATGAGCTAGAGTCACTCGTTAAATACGCGCCGCTGACCCAGCCTTTGCCAGAAACATAGTACCATTTCGTATTGCCATTGACACTAGTACCATTTTTGACGGCTGTTACTGTTACGGTGCTGCCTTGGCTCAATGAGCCAACGATGCTGCCATTTGTCGATGCTGTAGAACGAATATTCAATGTCGCAGTCGTCTTCATCTTTTGGTTGATTCCAGTATTGGCAGTATTATCATTTGTATTGCCTGATGTTGAACCAGAATTTACTTCTGTTAAATACGCGCCGCTGACCCAGCCTTTGCCAGAAACATAGTACCATTTCGTATTACCATTGACGCTCGTTCCTGTTTTGACTGCCGTTGCTGTCACAGTGCTGCCTTGACTCAATGAGCCAACGATGCTGCCACTCGTCGATGCTGTAGAACGAATATTCAATGTCGCAGTCGTCTTCATCTTTTGGTTGATTCCAGTATTGACAGTATTATCATTTGCATTGCCTGATGTTGAACCAGAATTTACTTCTGTTAAATACGCACCACTGACCCAGCCTTTGCCAGAAACTTTATACCAATTTGTATTGCCATTGACGCTCGTTCCTGTTTTGACCGCAACTGCCGTAAAGGTTGTATTCGCAGTAAGTGAGCCGGTAACTGCTGCTGTAGTAGACGCATCTGAACGGATATTCATAGATGCAGTCGTTTTCATTTGCTTTTGAATCGCGTTTTCTCCTACAGGGGTCTCAACATTATTCATGTCACCGTTCCCAGCGGAACTGCCGCTATCGTATTGAGTTAAGTTATACGTTGCAATAAGATTGTTCAATTTGCTGGCATAGGAAGTATCAGTCGCATAGCGTCCTTGCAGCCATGCCGTTGCTTCTGTATATGATCTCGTATTGCTCTTCCAAGCACCGCTGTAATAATAGCTACCGGCAGCAAAACTGGTATTTCGTAAGACATACGCATTATCTTGGAAAGATTCTCTTAAAGATGGATATTTGCGGAACTTCGCTATAATTTGATAATAATTGCCCGAACCATTATCTTCCAATGTTGCCATTTCGACATACTGCCCATTATAACTTCCTTTGATTCCAAACATATTGTTCGCTTGGGTCGTCAAAGTCGAAGTACCCCAGCCGGATTCTAGGATAGCTTGTGCAATCATCACTGATGCATAGAGATCATTAGCGGCAGCTACTTCTGTTGCATAACCACTTGCTTTCGCAATAAATCCACTCGTATCAGCACGTGCTGAGAAGATCGAGGTTCTTGCTAACGCAGGTGCAGCAACAATTGGCGTCTCAACGACCGCTGTATCTTCCGTGATAGTTTCCTGTGGCGTTGCCGTTTCCTCTGTCGAAATCGTCTCGTCAGCACTGCTTTGAATGCTGTCTCCAGTTGAATCAGTGGAGCTATTTCCTCCAGATACTTGATTTTCTGTGATCTCTGCTTGGTTTTTTGCATCATCTGAAGTCGCTGTTTCTGCAGCTAAAACCAAATTTGGTGCAATCGTTGAACCGGCTACCACAGTTGTAGCCATCGTCAACCCTTTTTTTGCTAATAATGAACGCTTCAATCGTTTTTCTAAACGGCGTCTTTCTTTACGAATCGTCATTTCATGCCTCCCAACAAACATAGTCTCTTTATTTTAACATTTTTTTAATAAAGGTACAAAAGGGGGTTTTTTCTTACCCTGTTTTCTCTTCAAAACCTGATCATTTATCTAGAGATTCAATAAAGGCCTTACGCCCTATGGTGTTAAAAACTGAAATAGTAGTAAATAGACAGAAACACCCAACATGAATCGGCATCTCTGTCTATTTTACTTATAATTAAACTATCTCCATCGGTACATGTTCTCTTCTTGCTTCTGTTAATGTTAAGTTGAAAAAATAGCGCACGACTCAATGATAAAAATCAAAGCGGCCTTTTGCTAACACTTCTTTAACCCCACCAGTTAGGAACAGGGAGCGGTCCATGATGGCTTTTTTGACAAATGATGCTGGATAACCTTTTACAGGCATTTTACCCACCAAACCAAAGGCATGCGTGTTCCCAATAGAGGCTACAGATCCTAAAGATTCAAAATGAAAGTCTTCCGTTTTTTCACCTTTAATCAAGTGTAGACAGTTTTTGGCAGCTTGATACCCCATTTTCAAAGCAATCTGTGCTGTCGTTGGATAAGGGCGATTTGTTGCAGGATCCATCACAGCTGAAACATCCCCTACTACAAAAACATTACTGTGCTCTGGATCACTTAAATCTTGGTTGACCATCACACGTCCACGGCGAGCCGCATAATTTGAATCTGCCATGACATGGCTTCCACTGACACCTGTTGTCCAAATGATCGTTTTAGCAGACAATTCTTCTGTAGCACCCGTTTCAGCATCCGTTTGATAAACAACTACTCCAGGCTTGATTTCTTTGATTGGTTTTCCTGTTAGAAATTCAACACCCCATTTTACCAAGTTATTGATTCCATAGGCAGACAGATTTTCATCAAACATCGGTAATAATCGCGTAACTGCTTCTACACAAAAGAGTTTGATTTCTTCTGATTGGACACCTGCGATCTCAGCAAATTCCTTCCGATTTTCCACTAAAGAACCTAAGAGTTCTACTCCAGTGAATCCCGCCCCACATACGACGATTTTCAATAAATCTGGATCTTGTGTTTTTTTGTATTCTTTCATTTGTTTCAATAAATGATGATAAATAGTTTCTGCTGAATCAACATCTACCATTTCCAATGCGTTTTCATTAACACCTGGGATCCCAAATGACTCAGATTCAAATCCTAATGCTACGATCAAATAATCATAGGAAAGAGATGTTTGATCCGTAAACATGATCCGTTGACTTTGACGGTCAATCGTTGCAACTTCATTTTGTAGGAAAGTTGTTTTTTGTGGTCGTACCACATCAGCGATATCGTAACTAATTCGCTCTCTTGGCTGCGTTCCAGCAGCCACTTCATGCAAATCTGTCGCTTCATAATGGTAGTCATTCTTATCTACTAATGTAATATGAAAATCACCTTTTGATCCTTGTAATACATGCAATGCTCGCAACCCTGCGTAGCCTGCTCCTAAAATGACAACTTCCTTCATTTCCTATTACTTCCTTTCTTCCTTCAAAAAATTATAAAATCAAACCGATCGCAAAACTAATGACCTGCGCACATGCTCCGACCGCAAGGATCTTTACAGCGCAGACAAAGGTTTCGCGTTTGATTTGTTTATGCATAAATAGTTTTGTCTGTTTCCAGACAAATGGTAAGACGAGAAACGTCAACAACATCGTCCATGGTGCTAAATGCAGAACCACTGCTGTCAAGATCGCTACAAATGCAATAATGTTCAAAAGAACAAATAGCCGTAATCCTTGACTCTTTCCTAAATAATGCACCAATGTATAACGATTGTTGTTTTCATCTTCCTCCAAATCACAAATGTTGTTGGCCAGCATCAAGTTAGCGATCCACAGTGTATTGGGTAGTGCGATTAGAAATATTCCACCCAAGGTCGCGCTATTCCATTGAAAGGTTTCATAAGTATTCAAATATACACAAATCAACGAAATCATGAAGCCCATCGTAAATCCTGAAAAAAACTCACCTAGCGGTAAACTCGATAAAGGCCGCGGACCTGATGAGTAAAAGATACCAATCAAGTAACAATAAAGTCCCATCCAAAACAAGGGCCAACCGACGAAATAGGCCAATACGATACCCATCACCGCCGAAACGACGATCATACCGATCATTAAGCGAAAAACGAATGGAAGCGAGAGCTGCTCGCGTCCGATAATATTTGTTTTTTCTTTGTAATCATGAACTTCTGTTGCGTGATGGTAATCGTTATAATTATCTAAAATATCTACTGCCATGTTGAAGATCAGCATAGCAATAAAGTATAACACCACATAACCTAAATGAATTGAGCCGTAGTTATACCAGCTGTAACAAATTCCGATAAAAAATGGGAGGACACTGGCTGTTTTCGCTTTAAATTCCACAAGCTCCAGAAATACTGGGAGTGTCAAATACTCATCTCCTTTTGATAAATGCACTTAACTAGTCAATAGACTCCCTTTAAGTTAGAATAAGGGCTGAATGACTGGTAGAAAGGGTTTTAATATGTTGAATTTTTGGATCGATTATCCTTCGATCGAGCAAAGACTAAAAACTGTCTGTTCGATCATTGAAGAACGCGTAACTGTTCGTAACAAAGAAATACAAGATGTATTAGTTGATTTTACTTATTCTGGAGGAAAAATGCTGCGTCCAGCATTATTTTTCTTATTCGCTGATCTAGGCGAACCCATTGATGAAAGAAATGATCAATTAACCAAAATTGCTGCTTCATTAGAAATCTTACATATGGCAACCTTGATTCACGATGACATCATTGATGATTCGCCGTTGCGTCGCGGACGCATCACTGTCCAAGCAAAATATGGCAAAGATATCGCTGTTTACACAGGTGACCTGCTCTTCACCCAATTCTTTGAGTTATTGATCGAGAGCATGAATGGCTCTCATTTTTTGGCTACAAATGCCCAAGCAATGAAACGCCTTTTGCTGGGAGAATTAGATCAAATGCACACACGCTACAATATAGATGAATCAATTGCTGATTACTTACAAAGCATCAATGGTAAAACTGCCGAATTATTCTGGCTGGCCTGTATCGAAGGTGCTCATTTTGGCGGTCTCGACTTAGAAAACCAAGAACGGGCTGGTGAGATCGGACGAAACATCGGCATCGCTTTTCAAGTTTTTGATGATATTTTGGACTATACAGCAGATTCTGGAACGTTGAAAAAACCCGTTCTTGAAGACTTGGCACAAGGTGTCTATACATTACCTCTGCTCTTTGCTAAAGAACAAAATCCTGCCGCATTTGAGAGCTATCTGTCCAAAAAAAGCGAGTTGACCACCGAGGAGGCCACAGAGGTTGCTGAATTAGTGCGCCGTTATCATGGCGTCGAAAAAGCCACCGATTTTGCTGTTTCTTATACCGAAAAAGCACTAGCCGACATCGAACTGCTGCCGAACACCCCTAGCAAAGAAAAAATTCGCGAGCTAACGCAACTGCTTTTGCAACGAAATTATTGATCATTCTTTATTCTATCCTCCGCAACTGAAAGCTATTCTGAAAATAAACGAACCAATCGGGTAAACAGTGAAGTGTTTTGAGGAGCGAATGCTCCTCAAAAACTAAGCCGACATTCATGTCGATCACTAGCCGATTTTTTTGTTGTCTTGGCAAAGGTCCCAGTTTGATTACAGTCGCCCTTGATCAATAGCTAATAACTGTTGAAAGTGTTGGTTTTCGACAGCTAACTCAGCAGGCGTACCGCTCATCGTTAATTCTCCATCCTCAATAAAAATGACCTGATCCATCAGTGAGATTCCTTGCAGGTGGTGGGTGATCCAAATAATCGTCTTGTCTTCCAACTCATTGAAAAAAGTTTCCAAAACAGCTTGCTCAGTGATTGGATCTAGCCCAACAGTTGGCTCGTCTAATAAAATAATCGGTGTTTTCTTCAAAAGAATTCGCGCTAATGCCAACCGATGGCGTTCACCGCCGGAAAAACGTAACCCTGCTTCATCAACCATGGTTCGCAAACCTTCTGGCAGAGCTGTCACCATCTCTGATAAGCCTACTCGTTTCAGTACGTCCCAAACTTCTTCTTCTGACGCTTCTTCATTACCAATCCGCAAATTATTTAAAATCGTTGTATGGAACAAATAAGGACTCTGGTTGATGACTCCAATCCATTCGCTAATATCTTCACCAAAACTTGCTACCGGCTCACCATTTAAGGTAATACTACCTTGGGTCGGCAATAAATCTCCCCTGAGCAAAGAAGCAAAGGTACTTTTCCCAGAACCGCTACGTCCCAATATTGCCAGTTTTTGATGCGCAGGAATCGTTAAGCTAAGATTCTTTAGTACCTCTTTTTCAGATGGATAATGGAAACTAACCTGATTCACTTCTAAATTGAACGGTGCACTTATAGCTGATGCTGTCCGTTTTTGTTCCTCTTTTTCTGGTAATGCATTAAAACGATCAATCGAATCTTTGTATATATTGGTTTCTTGTGCCGCTGAAGGTAATGGTGCGAAAGCATCTACCAAAGGAAAGACACAAAGGACAAATGCTGCTATCCAATTAGCTAAGCCACCGTGCTCGCCAGGAAATCGCTGACTTGTCCAGACAATCAACGCAACCGTAATCACCCCGAAGATCACTTGTAAAAGGAAATCTCTTTTTCGATCAAAACGATTGATTTTCTCATCAACGCTTCGTAGATTTGCCGCCAATTGCTTGTGTTCATCGACGTATTCTGCTCCTCGCTGTGAAAATACCCAGTCAGAAACTCCTAGCACATTATCAGTCAATGTTGTATATAATTGATTCTTCATTTGTTTTTGCTTTTCTTGACGAGCGCCATTGATCACAACGGACCAGAGCGGCAGCACAAACACATTTATTCCCAACAACAGCAACATTACCAATGCAAATCCTAACGAAAAGTACCCTAATCCGATAATCAGAAAAGTATACAATAACCAAGCAATCACCGTAGGGAAAATCGTTCGCAGATATAAGTTTTGGATATGGTTGATATCTTCTGCTAATAATCCTAAAATATCGCCAGTTCGATGGGTCTGCTTAAAGAAAACGGCATCTTTTTCGACAACATTGTATAGTTTTAGGCGTAGGTTCGATGTCATTCGCAACACCCAATTATGACTTGTCAGTCGTTCAACATAACGAAAAACTGGTCGGCCGATCCCGAATGCTCGGGTCAGAACGATTGGAATGTATACTAACAAAATATTCTCTGGAATTGAGGCAGAGCGGCTAATCAGATAGCCAGAATTAAACATTAACGCGCCTCCGCAAAAGAATGTCATAAATCCTAAAAACAGCGCTGCTGCAAGAACCTTTTTGTACTTTGAAAGAAAGGGTTTGACCCAGGTATCTGTTTTTAGCGAACGCCAGAGACCGATTTTATTCAAGTTGTTCCCTCCTCATCCCATTGACTAACGCAACGAAAGCGCCATTCTTTGCTTGCAGTTCTGCCAATGTCCCCCGCTCAACAATTCTGCCTTGATCCATTACTAGGATTTGATCCATCTCTTCCATCCAGTGCAAGCGATGTGTCGCAAAGAAGACTAGATGGTTCTCCATCAACGGAAGCATCCGTTCTTTCAATTCTACTTCTGTTTCAATATCTAAATGGGCAGTTGGCTCATCAAATAATAAAATTTTTCGATGCTGGTCTAAGAAAGCACGAGCCAACGCAATTCGTTGCGCCTGTCCACCGCTTAGATGGCGTTCTCCTTCACCTAGCATTGTATCGATTCCTTGCGGCAATTCTTGAACTAATTTCGTTAAACCTGCAACTTCGATTGCTTGCCACACTTGTTCTTCAGTAGCATTTGGCTGATAGAAAGCCACATTTTCTCGCAAAGTCATCCGATAGATATAGGGGTTTTGGGGAATATAAACTAGTTGCTGCTGCCAATCCGACTGTCTTAATGCAGTCATTTTTTGGCCATCAAAAGTAATTTCGCCTTCTTTCGGAATCAAAAAGCCGCTTAAGTTATTGATCAGCGTTGATTTTCCAGAGCCACTCATCCCAATGATCCCAATTTTTTGAAATCCTTGGACCTCCAATGCAATATCTTTCAAAACAGACTTTTCTCCATAATCAAAAGATAACGAATGAATCGATAGTTGCGAATCAGCTTGCCATTGAGGTAAACTTACTGGATCAATGGCTGCTTCTGGCTCAGATAAAATCGTAGATACAGCGGTCATTGCATTTTTCCCATCTAAAGTCGCATGGTAATCACTTGAAAAATCGCGAATTGGTAAAAAATACTCCGGAGATAAAATCAAAATCGTTAGTGCTGGAAATAACAAGATTTCTTCATTGATCAAACGCAGCCCCAGTAAAACCGCAACCACAGCGATGGACAATGTTGTGAAAAAATCCAATGCAAAAGTGGAAAGAATTCCGACTCTCAACGACCCCATCGTTGCTTTACGAAAACGTTCGCTAGAAGCGAAGATACTTTTTCCATATTTTTTGCTGATCCCAAAAAGTTTCAAGGTGTCGATTCCACGTAATGAATCAATAAAGTGGTTGGACAATAATTGAAATGTGCGGTATTGTTTTTCAGCTTTACTTTGGGCGGCATAGCCTAGGATGATCATAAAAATAATGATCAGTGGAAAAACCAGCAATAAAACCAGACCTGAGATCCAATCCAAGTAAAATACTAAAGCCAAAATCACCCAAGGAATGATCGACATGTTCATAATTTTTGCCAAAATAAGTTGTAAATAGTTTTCTACCTGACTAATGCCTTCCAATACCATCGTTGTAATGTTTCCGGTACCTTGTTGCTGAACGATTTGTGGTCCTACACGAAAAATCTTTTCTAGCAGTTGATTACGTAATTCAGTAGCTTGCTGGTAACTATAGCTGTCTAATTTCTTTGTCCGAAAATAAACAATGGCCTGGCGACCTAAAAACGAACAAAAGAACAGTAGAATCCAGCCCCACTGCTCTTCTAACGATTGTCCTTCCCATAATCCAGTGATCCCACTAGCAAGACCATAGGCTTGTCCAATGATGAAGAGAGCTTGCAGGAAAGAAAGTCCTGCAAGCAATCCCATTAACCGTTTCATTCCGGGAAGCTCTATGATTTGTTTGTCGATCATTAATAACCCTCCGTCAGCTCAGTATGACTAATTCGTTTACGGAAAATATAGTAGGTCCATGCTGTATAAGCCAAAACAAACGGCAAGATTGTCAGTGATAAATAACTCATGATCTTCAATGTGTAGTGACTAGAGGAAGCTTCTGCAATCAACAAATCATAACTAGGGTCGATTGAGCTGATCAATACTCGTGGGAACAAACCAGAGAACAACAATCCGACTAGCGCCACCATGGTCAAACCACTAGCAATAAATGCCACCATTTCTTTCCCTTTAAATACAGAGATATTCGCTATCAGCGTCAAAGCCACAATCACAATCAGCAAAAGAAGCGTCGAAGCAAAATGTTTTTCAAAGAAATCTGTTTTGAAATAAAGTAGCGCGGCAAACGCCACCAAACCAAAATATAGCACACCATAAAAGGCACTCGCATAATTTCGGGCACGGTCACGGATCGGACCAGTAGTTTTTAGTGCAATATAATTCAATCCATGTAAGTAGCAAAGCAAAGTTAAGGCAATCCCGCCAACTACAGAGAAGAGATTGACGTAGTCACCGAAGTGCGCAGACATATTTCCCTCTGCATCAATTGGCATGCCTTGGACCATACTTGTAAACAAGAGTCCGAACATAAAAGGCACCAATGTACTGCCAATGGTTAATGTCCAATTCCACATATTTTTACGGTCTTCAGGCATTTTTGCCCGAAACTCAAAGGAGACACCGCGTATAATCAATCCGACTAGTATCAATAACAAAATCAAATAATAACCACTGAACAAAGAGGCATACCAGTAAGGGAAAGAAGCAAACATCGCGCCACCTGCGGTAATCAACCAAACTTCATTCCCGTCCCACACTGGTCCGATCGTATGCACGATCTGATCTTTTTCCTGTTCATTATGGGTCAATGTCTGGACAGACATCCCCACACCAAAGTCAAATCCTTCTAAAAAGAAGAAGCCGGCAAACAAAATGCCAATCAATACATACCACATTAGTTGCAATCCGGTCATCCTTCAAACGCCTCCTTATCAAATGGATCTTCTTCTGCTTCGTGCAGCGTTCCTTCCATCTGGTTGTTTTCAGGACCATGTCCTAACTCTCGCCGAATCAAATAAACCATTGTTAATGCCAAACCAGAGAAAAGAACAAAGTAAACAATATTTGAGATAACAAGCGAAGTTGCCGATACATTTGGCGAAACACTATCTTCAATCGTAAATAAACCATAGACTGTCCATGGATAGCGACCCAATTCCGTAATCAGCCACCCTGCTGTATTTGCAATGAATGGGGTAAATAATGTTATAGCCACTACCCAAAGCATCCAACGTTTCTCAAATAGCGAAGGCTTCTTCTTACGCGTAAAGAATAACCCCAATGAAGAAACCAACAACATCAATGCACCGAAACCTGCCATGATCCGGAAGCTCCAAAACAATGTGTTGACCGGAGGAAAATAGTTCCGATCTCCGTAACGTTCGATCAAATCTTGATTCACTGTGTTCATTCCGTCAATCGAACCAGATGGTTCGTTAAATGCAAGGATACTCAACATATAAGGAATCTCAACACCAAAAACCCGTTTGTGTTCTCGTTCATTTGCCCATGCAACTACAGTCCATGCCGCAGGATCTCCGGTATCTTCATACGTACCTTCCATTGCTGCAAATTTCATTGGTTGTTCTTCAACCAAATACTTCATTTGTTCGTCACCTGCGATCAACACCGTAATTGAACCAAACAAAGCTACTGCAAAACCGATCCGCATTGATTTTTTGAAAAAATCACGGTCAACTTTCTTGTCTTTTTTCAACAATTGGAAAGCTGACATTCCTGCAATCAGAATTCCTCCCATGGCAATTGCTGCAGTAATAACATGAAGGAACTCATACCAGACTTGTGGGTTAGCTAACAGGGCTCCGAAGTCAGTCATCTCAGCACGACCATTGTTCAATGTGTATCCAACTGGATGTTGCATAAAACTATTGGCAGCTAAAATCCAGAAAGCAGAGAGCATCGAGCCAATAGTAACTAACCAAAAGAACGTCATATGCAGTTTAGGGCTGACTTTATCCCATGTGAAAATCCACAACCCTAAGAAAGTTGATTCCAAAAAGAAGGCTAGCAATGCTTCTAACGCCAAAGGAGCACCAAAAATATCCCCAACAAAACGAGAATAATCAGACCAGTTCATTCCAAATTGAAATTCTTGAATGATCCCAGTTACCACTCCTACCACAAAACTTAATAGAAAAATATTTCCCCAGAACTTTGTCATTCGGCGATATTTTTCATCTTTTTTGATCACATAAAGTGTCTCCATGATTGCAACAACGACACCAGTTCCGATCGAAAATGGTACAAAGAAAAAGTGAAAAATCGTCGTCATCGCGAACTGGATTCGTGCTAATGTTACAATATCCATTTTACATCCCCCTATTTCTAAAAAAATACATTAAAATCATTCTAAATAAAGAAAAATTCCAAATACGAATATACTCCTCTCTTAAGTAAAAAAGAAGTAACTTGCCTACTATTTTTATTTTTTAATCGCTTACTCTCCATTCTTTAAAATTGAAACGTTTTCACAAACAAAATGCTCTACATTTCTATGTTTTAATCTTATCACCATCATATGGTAAAGACCAATTATTCGAATAGATGAGGGGAAACAATTTTTCCTACTCCGTTCTCTTACTTCTTTAATCGGCTCGAAATAATTTTTATTAATCCAAACGTTCTAAGAGAAACTCATCCGCTTCACAAAATAGAGTCGCTATTTTCGAAAATATTGCATTTGATGTAACTATCTTCTGTAAAAATGCTTCACGTGAAACATTTCAGAAGAAAACCACAACGCCCTTCTAAATTTGCAAAATTTTCCATATCATCAAAAATATGTTGGTCCCCTTTTAGTTGGAAAGAAAGAGTCAGCCATTCTTAGAAAATTTAGTTTTATTCCGCTTACCAAGTGCAATTATTAAAGTTTTTCTGATTAAAATTTTTATGATGTGTTATCTATTATTTTTAGATTTTTTACTCTATTCAGACAATCTATTTTTTCAGCAAAATAACCGCACAACGATAATCCGTGTTGTGCGGCTATAAAAAAACGAGTATTAATCTTACGCTAAATCTTCTCCATTTGAAGCAATCACTTGTTTATACCAATCGAAGGATTTTTTCTTTGATCGATCCATTGTGCCATTGCCTTCATCATCAAAGTCCACGTAGATAAAGCCATAGCGTTTGCTCATTTCTCCGGTTGACGCGCTAACGAGGTCAATACATCCCCATGGTGTATATCCCATCAGGTCAACACCATCTTCAATCGCTTCACCCATTGCTTCGATATGACGACGTAAGTAATCAATGCGGTAATCGTCTTCGATTTTGCCATCTTCACTAATAGTATCGATAGCTCCTAAACCATTTTCCACGATAAATAATGGTTTCTGGTACCGATCATACAATTCATTCAACGCAATGCGCAGTCCTTCTGGATCGATTTGCCAGCCCCATTCACTTGCTTCCAAGAATGGATTGCGGACACCACCCAACAAGTTACCTTGTACTTCATCAGCTTCTTCTGTTGTGATATCCACTGCAGAAGACATGTAATAGCTAAATCCAATATAATCGACGGTATACTTAGCAATCAATACTAAATCTTCTTCGGTAATATCAAGATCTTCCTTCTTGACCCCATGCTCTTTATACAAGCGATCAGTAAATGCTGGATATTTCCCACGTACTTGCACGTCGGCACAGTAGTAGTTGAAGGCTTGGTTATGGGTCATTGTTGCTACTTGGTTGACTGGGTTTGCATCAATGCTATAGGTCGTTGCATAAATGATCATGCAACCAATTTGTAACTCAGGATTCAATTCATGCCCAATTTTTACTGCTTTACTGCTGGCAACAAATTGGTTGTGCCACGCTTGGATCACGTTTGTAAAGTCGCTAGCACCCGTACTGTTGACCATTCCTTGGCTCAATGCGGAGAAATGGAAAGCTGAATTGATTTCATTGAAAGTCATCCAGTATCTGACTTTACTATGGAAACGTTCCAAAACGACTTTTGCAAAACGCTCATAGAAATCGATCAATGCTCGATTTTTCCAGCCACCGTATTCTTTGGCTAAATGCAAGGGCATTTCATAGTGGGAGATCGTAACCACTGGCTCGATCCCGTATTTCAAACATTCATCAATCAACGCATCGTAAAATGCTAACCCAGCTTCGTTCGGTGTCGTTTCATCACCTTTTGGAAAAATACGTGTCCAAGCGATTGAAAAACGATAGCTCTTGAAGCCCATTTCCGCAAACAACGCAATGTCTTCTTTGAAACGGTCATAATGGTCGATCCCGCGATGATTTGGATAGGTGTATTTGTCCTCATCGATCGTCCAATCAAACGTATCACTGCCTAAAATCGCTAAACGCTGTTTGCCACCAGGCATTGCATCCGCCACTGACAAGCCTTTGCCATCGCGATCGAACGCCCCTTCTAATTGATTCGCTGCGGTCGCGCCGCCCCATAAGAAATTTTCTGGAAATTTTGCCATTTGCTCGTTCTCCTTTGCCTAATTTATTTTAACAAAGTCATATGTTTGCAAGTAACTGAAACAATAACTTTGCTGCTTAACATTCTAAGAAATACCCGAAAAAAATAAAAAACCTAAATAAGAGCCGCTACAAAGAGCGTTTTCTCATTTAGGTTTTGCCTGATCGAGTCAGTAACAATCCAACTTGGGTTTTTCTGTTTTTACTATAGCATTAAGCAGTCAGATTGTCATCATAAAATCGGTTTCTTTTAAACTGTTCATGTTATGGTCCACCTGTACTTCTCTCATAACAGAAAATTATTCCTATCACTTTATAAACATTCGTAATGGTTGTATTAAAATCCATTAAATATGGATTTTAATACAATTTAACTTTCTTCTTAATTTAAAAATTTTAAAAATAAAATAACTATTTAGCTAAAAGTAAAAGACTTTTGGCAGCGATGTTGATTTCCTTCACGATCTCTCCACGTGGCTCTATACCTGCTCCAAAATTATCTGCAACGATCCACCATTTCTCTTGCTTGAATTCTTCCCTATTTACCAAAATGTCTTTATTGCTGCTGTTCACCAAAACAGCTAATGATTGCCATGTATCATTGTAACCATTATTCGGAATAATATATGCAAGGAAATTTTCATTGTTACTCTCAATAAACTGAATACTTTCAGCTGTTCGAATCGTGGCATCTCTCAATGGAGGATAGAATTTACGGATCTGCCACATACCTTGATAAAATGACCGCAACTCATTAAAAGTTTGTGCGCGTTTCCAGTCTAGCTGATTAATTTCTATCGGTGAACGGAAAGAATTTTCGTCTCCTTGTTTGGTACGGCCAAACTCTTCGCCTGCTTGGGTCAATACTGCTCCTTGGCTAGTAAACAAAATGGCTGCTGCTAGTTTGTTGCGGGCTAAAAGCTCAGGATCAAAATCATAATTTCTTTCCTTCGCTGAAGCCTGCATGGTTGCCACCAGTTTGTCCCATAAGGTCAAATTATCATGGACTGAAGCATAGGCGATCACTTGGCGGGGAGATTTTGCCCAGCGCTCGGCGCCTTCTTGTTCAGCAACTTTCGTATTTCCTTGAATCGCCGTTGCCAAATTTGCCGCATAAAAGGTTTGCTTGACTTGCGGTTGACCATTCATTCCTTGAATAAAAGCTCCGTCTGTTTCTTCAAAGACATCACCTTTGATACTGTCTCTTAAATCATTGCTAAAAACCGCAACGCCTTCTGACAGTGCCCAGACATTACTTTTATTCGCTGGGATGTTTGGCTGGATGATACGATTGCTGCCGGCATCCCATGGTTCTCCGTATAGAATAACATGAGAGAAACCTTCCGAATCCAGGCTTGCACGCAGTTGATTCATCGTCTCCACATCGATCAGTCCCATCAAATCAAAACGAAATCCATCAATTTTGTACTCCTTAGCCCAATAAAGGATTGAATCAATAATAAACTTGCGCATCATTTTACGTTCTGAGGCAATTTCGTTGCCACAGGCAGAGCCATCAGCGAAATTTCCTTCTTCATCCTGACGGTAGTAATAGTTTGGCACAGTCTTATTAAACCAAGAAGATTCTGTGACTGCAGTATGATTAAAAACGACGTCCATTACTACACCAATAGATTCCTCATGGAGAGACTGAATCATTTGTTTGCATTCCCGAATGCGGGCTTTGGGATCCTTCGGGTCTGAAGAATACTTTCCTTCCGGAACGTTATAATTCTTAGGATCATATCCCCAGTTGTAGGCTGTAGACAGCTCGTCATTATCAAAATCAAAGATTGGCAACAGATGAACATAGTTAATCCCCTGCTCTTTCAAATAGGCGAGCCCTGTTGGCTGCCTTTCATCTCCTTCAAGATGCGTATTCTTTTCAGTAAACGCTAGATATTTTCCACGATTTTTTTCTGAGATGCCGCTAGTTTTAGAACTACTGAAATCTTCCACATGTAATTCCCAAATGTAAGCGTCTGTAATCGTATCTTGGCCAACACATTCTGTCTGCGACCATCCCTCAGGATCCGTTTCTTTTAAATCAACGATAGCCCCACGATCCCCATTGAGACCGACAGCTTTCGCATAAAGATCAACCACTTCAACCTTCTCTTGTCCTCGCTGGATTTCAAACGTATAGAACATTTCTTTGACTTCATCCGTAACTGTGACCTTCCAACAATTATTTTCTTGCTTCATTGGAACTGTCATCACACGATCCTTGTCTTTAACCTCTCCGCTTTGATAAATAATGACTGAAACTGCATCAGCCTCTGGCGTCCAGCATTTAAAGGTTATCGCATGCTCTTGAAAGGTTACGCCAAGGTCGTTTCCTTGGTAAGTATGCTCTTCCAAAAAACAGATTCGCTGATCGATTTGAGCTTTTTTATCTGAATAATTATCTGTTTGACCCATCAAGATTCCTCCATCACTTGTTTCTTTTTAGTCATAAAACACCTTACTTTTTGCTAATTCTACCTTCTCATATTTCTTGAAAATTGCCAACAATAAACCCATACTATTCGTTTACAAGAAAATGAATGAGCCAAGAATTTTTATAAAGCAAGAAGCCTATCAAGTAATGAAAAAAATTAAAAAACAGTTTATCGTTATTTTAAAAACCAGCTTCGATGACTGATTGTGGTAATATTTCTCGATAAATATACATAGGATCAATCAGTGTACGATAAAAATAGTCTTTAATATCTTGTAAAAATTCTTCTATTGCTTGCATATTCTCTCCCCGTACATAAGTAAGAACGAGACCAGAAAAGAAAATCAAACTTTCATTATGCAATTTTTCAATGTCTTCGCAATTTGCTTTTTGATATACTTCGGATTCAGCCATTGTCTCTATAAACAATGACAATGATTGATCTCTTAAATAGGAACCACACCCTATATCATTCAAAAATAACGCAAAAAATAAGTTCCTATTTTGGCTGGCAAACAAATAATAGTTAAGCCAAAACGTATACAATGGATCATCCTCTATCTCCTTTTTCAAAGAAAGCTCGTGAATCTCTGCCAAAACATCATCAATCATTGCCTGTTTATAATTTTGCATATTCGAAAATTGCAAATAGATCGGTTGTGTAGAAATCTTTGCATATTTCGCAATTTTTCTAACAGTGATGGGAGTATACAAATATTCTTCTAAATGACTGCGTAACCTATTGATTAAATATTTCTTTGTGATTGTTTGTTTTCTCATTATTAACTCCTTTCCTGATAAACACACACTCTCTTACTAACTTCTTTCGTAGCTGGACTGAGTATCGTGTGTCTTTTATCAAGCAACTTTTCCAACAGCAATTACCTAACACAACAACTATGCGTTTGTCTAAAATCCTAACAACTTTTTATTAGTAATACTTTACCAAAAGAATCTAATATAAAATAATCAATATTTTCACCGTACGATGAATTTTAAGTAAGGAAAAATGACTGGAAGCAAAAAAAATAGGCGCAACCTGGAAGTTACTACGTCTTGAGACTGATTTCCACAAATCGACTTGCAAAACTATACTATGTTTTATATAGTATTATGTATAAGGTGGTGTAGTCATTGGATAGTCAACTGAAAAAAGGGATTATCGAATTCTGTGTGTTAGCTTTTTTACAAAGAGGAGACTCTTATGGATATGAAATCGTTAAAAATATTGCTCCTCTATTGCCAATCTCTGAATCAACTTTATACCCTATCTTGAAACGCTTAGAGGCAAATAAAAAAGTTTCGACTTATTCAAAAGAACATAATGGCCGGCTGAGAAAATATTATCAAATCACTGCTCATGGTCAAAATAGTATCCATGAATTTTTGACTATTGATTGGCCTCATTTAGAAAAAATTCATCATTATATTAAAGGAGACAACTGACATGGATCGCATAACATTTATTAAAAGTTTAGCAGCTGAATTAGCCTATAAGACCAAACCAAGTGAGATTCATCATCTTATTGATTATTATGATGAAATGATCCAAGATTTGATGGAAGAGGGACTCTCTGAAGTTGAAGCTGTAGCCAGATTAGGGACTCCTCAAAGTATTGCTCAAAGTGCATTAGGTGCCGAAGAAATTGTCGTAAAAGTTCCTCGGCGTTTTCATCCATTCTTATTAGTGATAATTTTTCTAGGATTTCCTCTGTGGGGAAGCTTACTGTTAACCGTTCTATTGTTGATGCTTAGTGGTTTGATAGTTATTTGGTGCCTTCCATTCAGTACAAGTGTTATTGGCATAACTTCACTGATTGGCGGCATTGCAAGTGTTGTTTTAAGCCCTTTACTACTATCTCAAGGTCTTCACTTTTCTATCACCCAGCTAGGTCTAGGCGTCACGATGTTCGGAATAGGGTTAGTATGTATGATTTTTACTTATATGCTTAGTAAACCCATCTTAGGTTGGACGCAACAGTTTATTCATTTGCCTAAAGCGTTATACAAAAACTTTCAAAAGCAGGTGGTAAGATGATCAAAATAAATAAACGTTTGCTGCTAATGATAGGCGGGGCATTCATTTTTCTAGGGCTATTCATTTGTTTTTTAGGGTATGCATCATCAGGGTTTTCTCCTGAAGCATACATCGTATCTGACCGTCCTTGGTACCAACTTTTCAATTTTTTTACAGATTAAAATATGTTCAAAGCAATGATTTCACCGAGCAATGAAATTGTTGAACTATACTTTTCTTCCTATGCATACTATTATGTAAGTACATCCTGTATCCTATTTTATAGGGTAAACAAGAAACGCCATACCATCCTATGGTGTTTTTTGTTTGTTATTTAACAAATATATTTAGATAAAAAGCCACTTCTGAGTTCAACCTCAGAAGTGGCCCTTTGTATAAATTCTATTGAATTTCTTGTACCGTACCTATGGGAAATAATTTTCTAAATAATCGTCGTACAATTGGTCCGGCAATCAATAATTGTAACGGTAAAGCAACAACTACATTCTTACCAATATTAGATAACCATGTCATTAATAGTCCTTGATTTACATTCGGATGCATTACAGCACCAAAAAGTGACATAAAGAAAACCATGCCAGCAATCATCATTGATGAGATTAGACCAATCTTTTTCCAAGCTGGGGTATCTTTTTCAATAAAACGGAAAGCAAATGCTTTCGCAGGACCTGAGACAATAAACCAATCTAAAATAAACGCAATACATATAGCAAATGGCAGTTCATTCCAAGCCAATTGAAAAGCTATTGCAGTAATTCCCACCTCATACATTAAATTGTAGACACTCATGAAGTACACCATAAAAAAACACATAAATGTCGTATAGATCAAACTTTCTTTTTTGTTAATCGGCATTTAAAACTTCCTTTCTTTTTTACATACTTGATTATTCTAACAAAATAAAAATTTTGGTGTAAGGATTTTTTTGAAAAGTTTCAAATAAAATTCAGTTTTATTTTTCAAACATTTCTATTGACTCTTCAAAAAGAAGTCAGTACAATAGCTTTTAGATTAAATCGTACAGATAACAAGCAGTAATGCTTGTCGAGAGAGAGGCGGTTTCTATTTATTTAGAAACTGGCTCTTTTTTTATGAATTTTTTTAGAGGTGATAATATGGAGAAAAAAATAAAATTGTTAGGCGCTATTATAGCAACCGGTATTATGTCATTTGCTGGGGTATTGATCGAAACAGCTATGAATGTAACATTTCCGACTTTGATTAATCAATTCAATCTTTCTACTTCAAATGTGCAATGGGTTACAACAATCTATTTGCTGGTGATATCGATCATCGTACCAATTTCTACTTTTCTGTTGAAACAATTTCAAATTCGAACATTATTTTTGGCTGCTAACGGGTTGTTTTTAGCAGGATTACTGATTGATTTCCTCTCCCCTTCCTTTGCTATCCTATTACTTGGTCGTTTACTTCAAGGGGCAAGTACAGGAATTGCTTTACCGTTGATGTTTCATATCATCCTTACGTACTCTCCTTTGGAAAAAAGAGGAACTATGATTGGAATCGGAAATTTAACTACTTCAATTGCACCGGCGATTGGTCCTACTTACGGAGGTTTATTGACTTCTCTCTTGAATTGGAACTACATTTTCCTCTTCTTAATACCCGTCTTATTGGTCTCATTGGTTTTAGGTCTTTATTCAATACCTAAAATTGCAATTGAAAAAACTGGTCGTCTGGATTTGTGGAGTGTTTTGGGTATCACTTTTATGTTTAGTGGCTTTTTGCTTTTCTTAAACCAAATTGGTTCTCTTACGAGCATATTTCCATTAGCACTTGGTATTTTAGGTGCAGCTCTTTTCTATAAACGTTCCTTGCAATCTGAGCCTTTGATTCGCTTATCTGTATTCAAAAATCGTTCTTTCCGATTATTCTTATTCGGATTTCTTGTCTGTCAGTTTCTTTTACTTGGAATCTCATTTGTCTTGCCAAACTTTGTTCAAATAGTCCTTGGTCAGGACGCATTCACTGCTGGATTGGTTATGTTGCCTGGTGCGATTGTAGGTGCTGTTCTAGCTCCTCTTTCAGGCCGTATGTTGGATAGCATCGGACCTAAAAAACCGATTATGATTGGTCTTGTATTGATTACTTTTGGCTGGTTAGCGTTGGCCTTGCTATTGCACCTGACGTTTTTGTGGGCGTTTATTGCTGCCCATGTCTTTTATATGATCGGAATCGGTTGTTCGTATAGCAATATGATGACTATGGGGTTAAGTAAAATTGACCAACATTTGGCCGCCGATGGAAATGCCGTCTTCAACACACTGCAACAATTTTCTGGCGCTGTCGCAACAGCTTTAGTTGCGACAATGATCGACCTTGCTCAAAAAGTAAGTCCCGATTATATTTCCGGAACAATTTTAGGGTCACAAATCGCTTTATTCTTCCTATGGGTGCTAGTATTGCTAGTCGTATTTCTAACTTTGCGCTACTTTTATAAAGAACGTGTACGCCAAACAAAATAACCCTTTAAGAAAAATAAAACAAAAAAATACGGCTCATGAATGGAATGATAGCTTCCTTTCATGAGCCTACTCTTTTTTATTTAGCGGACTTCAGCAGCCCCTACTCGATCATGCGCGTGTACACTGCCGGTTTTGTTGATTGTCAGCTGATTGATCTTTTCAGCGTTCGTAAGAACCGTAACAACATCTGTTTTCTTTCCAGCTTTGGTAACAGCTTCTAGATCCATCTCAGCAATCAATGTATCTACTGTGACAGCATCACCTTCCGACACTTTGACAGTGAATGGTGCGCCTTTTAATTCAACGGTATCTAATCCCATATGAACTAAGACCTCTGCCCCACCAGGAGTCAAAATTCCAATTGCATGTTTTGTTTCAAAAATACTTGAAACCGTCCCTGCAACAGGAGCATAGATTTTTCCGTTACTTGGACGAACTGCATAGCCATCACCCATCATTTTTTGTGAAAAAACAGGGTCTTCCACTTCACCGATTGCAATGATTTGACCATCTGCCGGTGCATAAAGCATTTCCTCAGTTACAGTAGTCTCTTTTGAAATAGTTTGAGATGGAGTGTTTGCTACACCAGCACTTGCACCTGCTGTTGCCAGTCCTTCTGCATACGCATTGTCTTCAACACTATTGACTGAATCAATTTTATTAAAGATTCCTTGACGGCGAAAAACTATGGTTAAAATAAACGGTACAACTATTGCAATCAGCATTGCCATCCCAAAAGCTAACAAACCTCCGCCTTCTGTTGCGTTGATGGCTAAAATACCAGGTAATCCACCGACTCCTATTGCATTTGCTCGCACACCCATTAAATTATTAAACATACTTGCAATACCTGAACCAATCATTGCAGCTACAAATGGATAAACATATTTTAAGTTGATCCCAAACATTGCAGGTTCTGTCACTCCCAAGTAACAAGAGATTGTTGCTGGAATTGAAACTTGTTCTTCTTTTTCATTCCCTCGATGTAAAAATACAATCGCTAATACAGCAGAACCTTGTGCAATATTAGATAGCGCAATCATCGGCCATAAATTTGTCGTACCAAATGATGAAATCAACTGCATATCGATTGCATTTGTCATATGATGAAGTCCAGTAATAACTAATGGTGCATACAGGGCTCCAAAAATCAGACTAAACAACCAGCTGACGGAAGAAGTCAAGCCTGTATTAACAACGTTAGAAATAATGTCTCCTAACCACCAGCCAATCGGTCCTAAAACAACATGTGCAGCTAAAATTGTTGGTAATAAAGAGAATAACGGAACAAAAATCATTGAAATCGCTTCTGGTATATGCTTCCTAAAAAAGATTTCTAAATATGCTAACATAAAACCAGCCAACATCGCTGGTATAACTTGTGCTTGGTAACCAATTTTATCAATTTGTGCAAATCCAAAATCCCAAAATGGAATATCAGCAGCTGCTGTACTAGCAACAGAATAAGCATTTAACAACTGTGGAGAGACTAATGTAATCCCTAAAATAATACCAAGAATTTGAGTTGTTCCCATCTTACGAGTAATACTCCATGTGATACCTACTGGAAGAAAATGGAAAATTGCTTCCCCAGGTAGCCATAAGAAATCATTAACTCCACTCCAAAATACAGATTGGGAAACAATTGTTCCACTACCAAAATCAATTCCTTCCAAAACATTACGGAACCCCAGAATAAGTCCTCCAACAATAATAGCTGGTATAATTGGTGTAAAAATCTCTGCCAAAACTGCAATAGCCCGTTGAAACGGATTTTGATTCTTTTTTGCAATCGCTTTACTTTGTTCTTTAGAAACTCCTTCAATCCCAGATACCGCTGTAAAATCATTGTAAAACGTTGGAACATCATTTCCGATAATCACTTGAAACTGCCCAGCATTTGTAAACATCCCTTTAACACTTGGAATATCTTCAATGGCTTTCTCGTTTGCTTTCGACTGATCATTCAGTACAAATCGCATCCGCGTCGCACAGTGAGTCACAGCTGCAATATTTTCTTTACCGCCTACATACTCCAGCAATTTCTCAGCATCATCCCGATACTTCCCCATAATAATAAACCCCTTCCATTTAAACTTGTATATATATGTTTTTATTTCATGCTAATCATAACTTTATATTTACAATATTGCAAGCGTTTCATTCTATATTTTTTTCACTAAAGACATTTGTGAAAAATAATCATTCAGAACATGCTTTATTTTTGTTGGTACAAAAGGATTTTCATTCAAAAAAATAAACTTTGAGCAAATAAAAAAAACAAATCACTTTCATTTAACTTTACACAATAATTTAAAAAAACAGCCTTATTAAATTGAAAAAGCTTACAATATCGGTTATAATCATTTTGCATGTATAGACAAGTAGAAAGGAGAGAATACTGTGAACAAAATTGAGATCACTAATGATCAATGGCTATTGGCCGACCACATGGGTGCTATATTCACGTTTACAGGGACCACCAATGAACGAATAGCAGCATTAAAGAAACAATTGGAAAAGAATCAAGAGGGAGGAATCCTTTCCGACTCATTCGTCTTTACTAACGAAGAAGGAACCTTTTCATTAGATCAATGGTTAACCGAAAAATTAAATCGAGCGTTTGTATGTGGAACTGAAGAAAGCTTTGAAGAGAAGCGTTTGGAGATTCCTTGGCAATTAGAATATTATGGCTATACTCCTGGCAAAGATGAGTACTCCGTTGAATCACTATTAACAGTAGGAAATGGCTTTATAGGGTTGCGTGGTACTACACCAGAAATGGAGATTTCCGATGCCAATTATCCTGGGCTTTATTTAGCAAGTCTCTATAATACGGCGGAGTCAGAGGTGTCTGATCGTACCATTACAAATGAGGACTTCGTCAATGCACCAAATCTGCAAAAAATTTATTTAGTCATTGATAACGAAAAAATCGATATCGCACAAAATACACTTTTATCTTTTAAGCGTCAATTAAATTTAAAAACTGGATTATTTACCTCCTTCGCTGAAATCGAAACACAAACAAAAAAGCAATTAAGAATTGAAACACAAAAAATTGCTAATATGGGAAATAGTCATCACTACTCCATCCTTTACCGCTTTACTCCACTTAATTTTACCGGAGAAATCGACGTGATAAGTGAAGCAGATGGTTCGGTCTACAATTATAATGTCGCACGCTATCGAAGCTTGACAAACAAGCACTTGACCATTCAAACAACGGAGTATTTTAAGAGCAAAGCTCTACTCATTGCCCGTACAAATCAGTCTGACATTACGGTTTGCCAAGCATCACAATTATTTTCTGATGACTTTTCTCTTGAAACATTAAAATCAGAAAAAACGGCAGAAAAAGTAATTCAAAAATTAACAATTTCTGTGGAGAAAAATAGAACTTATACTTTAGAAAAATCAGTTACTGTTGCTAAATATCAAATGGGAGAACAAACAACTACTAGCAAGCTGGCACTTCTTTCACTACCACGGTTTAAAGAAATGTATGCTGAATCCAAAGAAGCTTGGCGCAAACTATGGGAGAATGCAGCCATTACCATTGATGGGGATCTCATGTCACAAAAAATGCTGAATCTTCACACATACCATCTATTAGTGTCAGCAGCACCCAACGCCTATGAGCAATCTCTTGATGCTAGTATCACAGCCCGTGGTCTCCATGGTGAGGCTTACCGTGGTCATATTTTTTGGGATGAATTATTCATCTTACCTTTTTATATTCTTCATTTTCCTAAAACCGCCAGAGAGATCTTACTTTACCGCTATCAGCGCTTAACGGCAGCCAAGAAAGCAGCCAAAGAAGCCGGATACCAAGGAGCAATGTTTCCATGGCAATCTGGTTTAGATGGAACAGAACAGTCACAAGAACTTCATTTGAATCCTATCAGTGGTGAGTGGAAAGAAGACCATAGCCGATTGCAACGTCACGTTTCTTTAGCGATTGCCTATAATGTATGGCAGTACTGGCATAACGTTCGTGACCGATCTTTTATGGAGCAATACGGTTTAGAATTAATTTTAGAAATTGCTCATTTTTGGCAGAGTGCTGCTACTTTGGATTCTCTCACAGGCCGTTACTCAATCGAAGGTGTCATGGGACCGGATGAATTTCATGAAAGCTATCCCAACAGTCAAAAAGGTGGGTTGAAAAATAATGCATATACTAATATGATGGTAGTGTGGTTGTTTGAAGAAGTGGAAAAATTACGCAACCAACTTTCACCAGAAATCTTTCAAAGTGTAGCAGCTAAAGTGCAGCTTTCAGAGGACAATTTCTCACAAATGACCGATATTCGTAAAAATTTATGTTTAGAAATTAATCCCGAAGGAATTATTGCACAATTTGAAGGCTATTTTGATTTAAAAGACTTAGACTGGGATCATTATAGAGAAAAATATGGGAACATTTATCGTATGGATCGTATTTTAAATGCTGAAGGAAAAAGCGCCGATGCATACAAAGTTGCCAAACAAGCTGACAGCCTAATGATTTTTTACAATTTTTCAACAGCGCAAGTGCATCAAATTTTAGATGATCTTACTTACCGCTTACCCGAAGATTATGTAGAAAAAAACTTGCATTATTATTTGGCAAGAACTTCTCATGGCTCTACACTCTCTCGAGTTGTACATGCTCAATTGGCAGCAATGGTTGACCAGCAAGATCTCGCTTGGTCTTTATATCAAGAGGCTCTCTATTCAGATTACCGCGATATTCAAGGAGGAACCACTGCCGAAGGAATTCATGCGGGTGTAATGGCGGCAACTCTCTATATTCCGCTAACGACATTTGCGGGAATCGATTTTCGGGAAGATGTGATGCGTATTGATCCAAATCTGCCTAAGCAATGGCAAAATATTCAATTTAATATTCAAGTCAGAGGTATTAATTATCACTTTAATGTTACACATGAAACATTGACAGTTGTAGCTGACCAAAATACAACGATCATTCTTTCTGGTGCTACTCATGAATTAAAAGCCAATAAAGAACAATCTATCAACTATTAAAGGAGAGTAACATAATGAAAAAAGGGTTTGTTTTTGATTTAGATGGTGTGATTACAGACACAGCCAAATATCACTATATCGCATGGAAAGAACTAGCCGCTGAAATCGGTATTGAAATCGACTTAAAATTCAACGAACAACTAAAAGGGATTAGTCGTATGGATTCCTTAGAGCGTATTTTAACATTAGGAAATAAAAATGATGCTTATAGTTCAGAAGAAAAAGATGCTTTAGCAAGCAAAAAAAACACTCACTATGTTCAATTACTTCAAAGTCTGACTCCGGATGACCTTCTTCCGGGTGTCAAAACTTTTCTAGAAGAAGCAAAACACAAGGGGATTCCTTGTGCTATCGCATCGGCATCTAAAAATGCGCCATTTATTTTAGATAAATTGGGTGTCATGCAGGATTTTGATGTAATCGTTGACCCAGCCACACTTTCTAAAGGTAAACCAGATCCAGAAATCTTTATCCAAGCTGCAAAAGGGCTGAACATTAAACCTAGTGATGCAGTTGGTTTTGAAGATGCCCAAGCAGGTATTGATGGCATTAAGGCAGCTGGCATGTATGCAGTTGGTGTCTATTCTGGTGAAGAACTGCATGGAGCTGACACAATCGTCGAAAAACTGACGGATCTTTCAATTGATGAATTATTGGCCAAATAGCCGATTGCTTTTCAAAAATGCCCTCGCTATAATAGGCAAGAGGAGGCAATCCCATGAATAAATTCAAAGAGATATTTTTGGATCTTGAACAAAAGATACTGTCAAACGAATACCCGCCACACTCTCTTTTACCTAGTGAGAACCAATTAATCAAAATGTACAGTGTTTCTCGTGAAACGGTTCGAAAAGCCTTGAATCTTTTAAAAAATGCTGGCTACATTCAAAAAAAACAAGGAAAAGGTTCAATCGTTTTAGATCTGAATCGTTTTGACTTTCCTATTTCTGGTCTAACTAGTTTTAAAGAATTACAAGATACTCAACGTATTCCTAGTGAAACAAAAGTAGTTGAAATTCGTAAGATCGCCGTTTCACCAAAATTACATGGTATTACTGATTGGCCAGTTGCTTCTGAAGCTTGGAAATTGGTACGTCAAAGAAAGATTGATGGTGAAGTTGTCATTCTAGATAAAGATTATTTAGATGCTTCGATTATTGAAGAATTGCCTGAACGTCGAGCACAAGACTCGATCTATGATTACTTTGAAAATGATCTTGGACTTGAAATTGCCTATGCACAAAAAGAAATTACCGTGGATCCAGTCAATAAAGAATTAAGAGATTTAATGGACCTTCATCCTGATGATCAACATGTTGTTACTGTACGTAGTTTGGTTTATCTTGAAGACACACGCTGTTTTGAATACACTGAATCGATACATCGCTTAGATAAATTTCGATTTGTAGACTTTGCGCGCAGAAGAAAAATCTAACCTCTCTTAAGTACTAGGCGGCTTTGATTAATTTTAATCCTGCTAACGAGGGCTAAACTATTTGATAAAAAAGAACCTTGGCTTTAAAAGCTGTAGTGACCCCAAAAAGTTAGACTTTTATGGAGTGGAGAAATCCACTCCTTTTTTGTAGGATAAGATTAACTGTTAGACAGCTGTTTTTACAGCTTCTCGAAACTGAACCGGACTTCGCCAATTTAATTTCTTTTTGATGCGTTTATGGTTGTAATAATAGATATATTGGTCAATTTTTGTTTTCAATTCATCTAAACTCCGATAGACTTCTCCGTGAAAAATCTCTTGCTTTAATAAACCAAAGAAGTTTTCCATAGGTGAGTTATCTAAACAATTCCCTTTACGAGACATACTCTGGAAGATTTTATGCTGCTTCAATTTATTCTTATAAGCATTCATTTGATAGGCCCATCCTTGATCTGAATGGAAGGTTCTACGAAATGGACAATCATTTGTCATCTGGATTGCTTCTTCTAATCCTTCCATTATGGCTAGTGCGTTTGGTTTTTCAGAAATCCGATAAGATAGAATTTCACTATTGTAGAAATCCATGAAAGGATCTAAATACAGCTTTTTCTGACGAACGACACCTGTGGTGTCTACTTCATAATACTTAAACTCTGTGGTATCAGTTGTAATTTTTTGGTGACAGATATTTGTATAAAACCGACGATGAATACGATTTTTGGCGACAGTGCCAACCTTCCCACGATAAGAATTGTACCGTCGAGATTTTCGAGTGTAAGACTTTACTTCGATACCTAGTTTTTTTATCAGACGTTGAATCTTCTTTTTATTGACATGAATCCCTTGATTCTCTAATTCTTTTTTTAGTCGCAGACAGCCGTAATCTTTATGATCTTTGCGAATTTCAAGCATTTTTTCTTCAATTTCTTGGTCTGGGTTTGGTCTGTCAAACCGTTTCTGCCAATACATATAGGTTGCTTTAGGAAATTTCAATGTTTCAAGAAGCTCAACTAGTTTGAATGATCCTCGGAGGCTGGCGATGATTCGTGCGATTGATTCTTGCGTCTTTGCTGGGCTTCCTGTTTTCGCAGCTTCCTCAACTCTTTTAAAAAGGCATTCTCAATTTGAAGGGATCGGACTTGCTTTTCTAATGCCTTGATACGATCGCGTTCTTCAGTTGTTGTATTTTCTT